>NZ_JAQJCG010000024.1:0-99017 GCF_030182565.1 Rhizobium centroccidentale
GCCGTCAGGCGGATGAGGGGGTGCCCGCCAAGACTACGAAAATCCATGAATTCAAATCGATAGCCCCCTCATCCGACCCTTCGGGCCACCTTCTCCCCGCAGGGGAGAAGGAATTTCCGGTGCCGAGCCACCCCATATGCGATACCCCTGCTCCCCGAGGGGAGACGGAGGTCTGCCGCAACCACTTCATTCTCAATGGCCCAGGCGAGGAGAGGACGGTCGTAGCGCCTATTCAAACCTTGAGAAGCGACCGTAATTCTGCCGCTCTTGCTCAAGCCGGGCGATAAGCCCCCAGCAGCGCCGGCGGTCCATCGGTCTCCACCTGACCCTTCTCGACCAGATCTTCTAGATGCGCCAGCACCGAAAGTGCCGCCGCCCCATGCAGGCGCGGGTCCGTGTCGCGATAGATGGCTTTCACCATATCAGGGATCAGCCGGTCGCCGGCCTTGATGCGCTCCAGCACGGCGCGCTCGCGCATGCGGCGATGGGTTCTGAGGCCGCGCATGAAGGAGGCCGGCTCCTTCACGGGGCCGCCGTGGCCGGGCAGGAACAGCCGGTCCTCACGGGTAAGAAGCCGCTCCAGCGAAGCCATATAATCCGCCATCGAACCATCGGGCGGCGCGACGATCGAGGTCGCCCAGGCCATGACATGATCGGCGGAGAAGACGATGCCGGTGCCATCGAGCGCGAAGCAGGCGTGGTTGGCCGTGTGGCCGGGCGTCAGCAGCGCCGTCATCGTCCAACCGTCTCCGGAGACGCTTTGGCCATCGGCAAGAACGATATCCGGCTGAAACTCCATGTCGGAGCTTTCGGCAAATGGATTGACCTCGCCCTGATGGAGTGGGCGTGCGGCGCGGTGCGGCCCTTCGCCGACGGTCAGCGCCCCCGTCGCCTCCTTCAGCCGCTTCGCCAGCGGCGAGTGATCGCGATGGGTGTGGCTGACAAAGATATGGGTGACCTCGCGCCCCTTCAGCGCCGCCATAAGGGCGGCGAAATGTTCCTCGTTCTCCGGGCCGGGATCGATGACGGCGACGGAGGAGGTGCCGACGATGTAGCTGTTGGTGCCGTGAAAGGTGAAGGCGCTGGGATTGTTGACCGTCATCCGCTCGATGCCGAGCACAATGGGAACGGCGCGGCCATAGGCGGGTTCGAAGGCAAGATCGAAGTCAGGCGTGCTCATGATTGCTTGTATTCGATTTCGATAAAGGACATCGGCTCCGAGCCGGCATTGACGACATTGTGTTCGACACCCGCTTCGCGCCGATAGGCGGCACCCTTGGCGATATCGACACGCCTGATGCCGCCGGGCTCCTCCAGCAGAAACTGGCAATCGGTCATCGGCACCACGACATAGCCGAGGCCATGGACATGATGCCCGGTATCGGCGCCGGGCTCGAAATCCCAGCGCGTGATGCGGCAGACGGCATCATCGAGAAGCACGGTGGGCACGGCCGGCGGGCGGGCGCGAAACTGGCTCATCAAGCCTCCTCATTTCGAATGCAGTGCAGCAAGACCTATCATAGCCGCCCGAAAAGCACACAGAAATATGCGTCCGCGCATCACTTAGTCATTGTAGCGGCAAGCGACCTTTGCTAATCAGACGCCGATTTGGCTGGCATGACAGCCATTTTCTCTGTTGGGGCGTCGCCAAGCGGTAAGGCACCGGTTTTTGGTACCGGCATTCCCAGGTTCGAATCCTGGCGCCCCAGCCACACACCCTAATCCTAGAGTCCACCAACGCTCTGCTCCTTGGCGGCAACAATATCTTTGCTGCGTTGGAGATATTGCCCTGCGAAGTTCTCGGCTGGCAGCATCGTTATTTCATCCCTTAAATCTTGTTTGACCTTTCTCCTTCATTCTGACCGCCATCATCTCGATACAGGCGACCATGAACCACACTTCTCCCGAATTGCTGCTTTCCATCGTTGCCCCCTGCCACAATGAGGAGGAGGGGCTTGGCGAATTTTACCGGAGAGCGGTGGTGACGGCGCGGGGGATTGCCGGTGAGGCCTTCGAGATCATCCTGGTGGATGACGGGTCGACCGACGGTACCTGGGAGGTCATCACCGCGCTCGCGGCTGAGACGCCGCAGGTGCTTGGTGTACGCCTCATGCGCAATCACGGTCACCAGCTTGCGGCAACCGCCGGTCTTGCCGCCTCGCGCGGCGAGCGGGTGCTGCTGATCGATGCCGATCTTCAGGACCCGCCGGAATTGTTGCTCATGATGATGCCGATCATGGATCGCGGCGCGGATGTCGTCTATGGCCAGCGCATGCGCCGGCAGGGGGAAAGCTGGTTCAAGCTCGCCTCCGCCTCGCTCTTTTATCGGCTGCTGTCGAGGCTCGCCTCGGTGGCGATCCCGCGCGATGTCGGCGACTTCAGGCTGATGCGCCGCCGCGTTGTCGACATCCTGCTGGCGATGCCGGAGCGGGATCGCTTCATCCGCGGCATGGTGAGCTGGATCGGCGGCCGCCAAGTGGCGCTGCCCTATGAGCGCGATGCGCGCTTTGCCGGCACCACCAAATATCCGCTGCGCAAGATGATCAATTTCGCGCTCGACGCCATCACCAGCTTCTCCACCGTGCCGCTGCGCATCAGCACCTGGCTCGGCCTTGCCAGCGCCGGCTGCGCCGCCTTGCTGCTCGTCTACACGCTTATCCGCTGGTTTGCCGGCGAGACCATTGTCGGCTGGTCGAGCATCATGGCGGCGATCACCGCCTTCAGCGCTATCCAGCTCATTTGCATCGGCATTATCGGCGAATATGTCGGCCGCCTGGTGCAGGAGAACAAACGGCGCCCGATGTTCATGATCGAAAGCCTGCTACAGGGCGGCCGTTCGCTCGAGATTCCGAGCGACTTCTCCGATCTGGACGCGGCGGGCAAACGGCATGCGCTCAAACGCGCCTTGAGCGGCTCCGGCGAGACGGCTGATGGCGCGGAGCAGGTGAGGGCGATCCGCTGATGCCGCAGCCATCAGCAAGCGCGCCATCACCGGAAGATGCGGCTGTTTCCGCGACCGCGCGCGAAACAGCCGATACGGATGCCGCCATCGCCAAGCAGAAACCGGGTCTGGCGATTGCAGCCTTTCTGATCCTGGTCGCGATTTTCGTCGCCGTCTTCAAGTTTCCGCCGATCCTCGACTATCCCAACCATTATGCGCGCATGTGGCTGCTGGCCGGCGGCATCAACACGCCGCCCTTTCATGAGATCTATGCGATCGACTGGAACAGGACGTTCACCAATGTCGGCATCGATTTCGCCGCCTATTGGCTGGGGCCGCTGATCGGCGTTTCGCTGCTGGCGCGCGGCCTTCTTTTCCTGGCGATCGTGCTGCCGCCTCTCGGAGCGATCGCCCTGCACAGGCGTTTGTATGGCGGCGGCTATTACTGGCAGATCGGCATATTGTATTTCGCCTGGTGCGCGACGCTGATTGGCGGCTTCGTCAATTTTCAGATCGGGCTCGGCATGGCGCTGTTCTTCGCGACCGCCGACCACGCTTTGCAGTCCCGCAATGCAGCCGCATTGTTCGGCTGGCGTCTGCTGGCGGGTCTGCTACTGACCGTCATGCATCTTTTCTCGCTTGGCTTCTATATGGCGCTCGTCTGCGGTCTCGAGTTCTCGTCGACGACGGCGGCATTGAAGTCGCCCCGCGATTTCCTGCACCTGTGCGGCAGGCTTATTGCCGCAATGCTGGCTTGCACTCTGCCCGCGATCTGTCTTTTCCTTTACCAGCCTGTCTTACCCGGCGCCGGCAACAGTATCGATGCAGCCTGGAACGATACGCCGCTCCTGATCTTCGCCAATTTGGCGTCGGCGTTTTGGAGCTACATGCTATCGGCCGATATGCTGCTCCTGATCCCCTTCGTGCTTGTCGTCGTCAATGCCGTTTGCACCCGCCGGCTGCGTCTGCATGCAGGCCTGGCCGTCACCGTCATCGGCTTGCTGATCCTCTCCTGCCTTTCCCCGCGCCATGTTCTGGGAACGGGTTGGATCAGCTGGCGCTTCCCCATCATGGCAGCGCTTGCGGCCATGGTCATGGTGTGTCCTTTGCCAAGCCTGCCTCGGCGCCAAGCGGTTCTCCTGGCCGCCGTACTGGTAGCCGTCGCACTCGGCAGAACAATCTGGATCGGAGCCAACTGGTGGCATGGCGAGGCCGATGTCGTCGACATCCGTACCGTGCTTGCAAATGTTCCGGAGGGAGCGGCAATTTTGCCGATGGCTCATAAACCCGCGAATATGCCAACAGACATAAGCGCACGATATTATGCCTGGAACGAGGATACATTCCGGCACCTGCCGACCCTCGCGATCCCTTACGCCCATGCCTTCGTACCGACGGTTTTCACCGCTGCCGGCAAGCAGCCGCTGACCGTCATGCCGCCATGGCGGGATATCGCCGTGCCGGAGGGCAATCTCGTCTCCTCCGGCCTGCTGAATTGTCCCGCAGAGCTAAAGGCTTTCATCGAGGTAGCGCCGTATCTCGTCGATTGGCGGCGCCGCTTCGATTTCCTTTTGATTGTCAATGCCGATATGCCCGATCAATACAGCGACAAGCTTCCCGATGGCCTGAGGCTCGTTGCCGACACACGGTTTGCCAAACTCTATGCGATCGACAAAGCGTTTATGCCCGCAGCCGATGGTTCGTCATCGCAGGGCTGCTCGCCTCCGCCAAAGACCTGAAGCGCACTGCGGCCTTTAAGACCGCTTCGAGCGCTTCAGGTCCTTGATTGCGTAGCTTGTTCGCGGATTTCATAAACGCAACAGGCAGCCTTCGCAGACCGCCCGCTGGCATTGTTTCGTGATGAAGCTTCGCTGTCAGCTTGCCTTTTCCGGCGGCGCCAGAAGCTCGGCGCAGTAGGACGGGCCATTGACGCCGGGCTGGTCGCCGAGGATTTTAACCGAGCGGATTTCGTAGCTCTGGTTGGTGACGATGTCGGCCTTGCAGCTCAGGGAGCGCTTGCCGCTCTTCTTGCCGTCCTTGGTGACGATGGTCACGTTCTTGTAGCCGCCGCGCCAAGTATAGACGCGATTACCGCTTTCGTCGCGGTCGGAGAGCGGCGGGCCGTAAGCCGCGAAGAAGCGGCCTGCAGACTGGCCCTGCCAGCGATCCTGAACGGGGTTCTTGGCAAGCAGCGGAAGGGCCGCTGTCGTTGTTGTCGTCGTGGTGCTGCAACCGGCCAGCGCCAGCAACAGTCCAGCCGCGGTGATCATGCGGATATTCATCGTGTCGTCCTTGAGCTTCTGTCACGCATAAGGTTGCGGAAAAGCCGCTGTCCCACGACGTTTCCACCTGTCCCGCATAGGGCTTTAGCGCCAAAGCCGGCAAAAGAAAATTCCCATCCGCGTGTACAAACGGGATTTTACTTGATCTGTTGCGCCTTTTGCACGCTGGCATTTTCGACAGTTGTTTCCTGCCGATTTTACAGGCAGTTGAGGCTGTAATTTTTTCGTCAAAAATCAAAAGGTTTTTGAAATTGGTGCTTGTGCATCAAAAATGGCTGGTCTATAGAAGCGCCGCTGGTCACGGAGTGTAGCGCAGTCTGGTAGCGCACCACGTTCGGGACGTGGGGGTCGAGTGTTCGAATCACTCCACTCCGACCAGCTTAAAATATTGATCTTTTTCCCGAAAAGCCTCCCATTGAAAATGCCATTTGACGGATTTGTGCACGGTTCGGCCGTGTTTCGCCGATATGCGATAGCGGCGTTTCCGCCTCAATGTGTCAGTTGCTCAAGGCTGAGTATTTGTGGCTTGCAGAAGCCGTTCTGACACCGCTAAGCCATTCTCGATCCACATCGACCAAGATCTAAACCCGCTTCAAACATGCTTTTATAAAACCGGCTCTTTTTGTCGCCCGAAGCACCATATACAAGGAAGAGGGACGTGCATCCGACTCAGGCGAGGGTTCGGCTGGCAGGTGCTGAAGCGGAGTAATGGAATGGATCTTGTTGACGGGGTGGCCAGATTGGCTGGGGAGACGATCATGGGGCGGCGGCAGCCTAGCGGCGCTTTGCGAGGTCATGCCGTAGGGAAGAGATCGGGGATCGCAGCCGGCTTTAGTGTCCTGGCGTTGAGCGCCGCATTTCTTCTAAGCTCCAGCAGCAATGCTCTGCGTGCTGCCGATTGTGGCAATGTCGCCGGACCCGGGCTCGACTGGAGCGGCTGCAGCAAGACCAATATCATGCTGCAGAGCAGCGATCTTCACGCTGCTAACCTTGCAGGCGCGCATTTCGACAGCACCGATTTGAGCGACACCAACCTGACCTCGGCCAATCTCGAAAAGGCTACCCTCGTGCGTGCCTGGCTGAAGAATGCCAAGGCCGATGGCGCCAACTTCGCCAAGATCGAGGCGTATCGTTCCGATTTCAGCAACGCCTCTGCCAATGGCGCTTCGTTTGCCAATGCCGAATTGCAGCGGGCCGAATTTGCCGGCGCACAGCTTAACAATGCCGATTTCCAGAAGGCGGAGCTCGGCCGCGCCGATTTCGACAAGGCCGTGCTGACAGGGGCGAATTTCGCCTTTGCCAATCTCTCGCGCGCGACTCTGAATGGCGCGGTGATGGATGGCTCGACCTCCTTCAGCGGCGCCTTCATGTATCTGACGCGCATCGAGGGTCTCGATCTGTCGAAGGCTAGCGGTCTGCAGCAGGCGCAGATCAATTTGGCTTGCGGGGACAATACGACCATATTGCCGTCCTGGTTGAAGGCGCCCTCCAGCTGGCCTTGCCCGCCGGATGAGAAGGACTGATAGCCTTTTCGCGCCAGAACTTCGAAAGAGCAAACCCATGTTCGTAGAAAAAGCGATCCAGCACGACAGCAAGCCCGAATTCTATCGCGAGCTGGCCGATCAGTTGAAAGCCTTGCTTGATGGCGAGCACGATCCGATCGCCAACGCGGCAAATACCTCCGCGCTGATCTTCCAGATGCTGCCGGACCTCAATTGGGCGGGCTTCTATTTCCTTCAGCGGGAAGACGAGCTCGTGCTGGGGCCATTCCAGGGCAAGCCGGCCTGTGTCCGCATTGCTGTGGGTCGCGGCGTCTGCGGGACGGCGGTCGAAAGGGCGCAGTCGATCCTCGTCGAGGATGTGCATGCCTTTCCCGGGCACATAGCCTGCGATGCCGCCTCGCGATCGGAGTTGGTCGTGCCGCTCTTTCGCGGTGGAAAGGTCTTCGGCGTCATCGATCTCGACAGCCCGCTTCCCGGCCGTTTCGATGGTGACGATCAGGCTGGCATCGAGGCGCTCGCAGCGATTTATGCCGCCTCGGCCGAGGCGAATGGGTAGGGTACGGCGTCACGCAGTCGTGATCGATATGGCAAATCGATCACGCGATGCCTATATTGGCTCTGCAACCATTCCCTCAGCGCTGATCGAGCAACATTCGGCCCTTTCGAGCCCTCATCGAGGACGTCAGGCCAAGCTCGGAAGGTGTGCCAAGGGGCAAGGAGAACAACAATGGGCAAATACAGCAAGACGGCAGAGGCCATCGCCAAGCTTACCCCTGAGCAGTATCGCGTGACGCAGCAGAGCGGCACGGAACGTCCCGGCTCCGGTGAATATCTCTATAACAAGCAGCCCGGCATCTATGTCGATATCGTCTCCGGCGAGCCGCTTTTTGCCTCCGCCGATAAGTTCGATTCCGGCTGCGGTTGGCCGAGCTTCACCAAACCGATCGAACCCGCCAATGTCAGCGAACTGACAGATGTGTCGCACGGCATGGTGCGCACTGAAGTGCGTTCCGCCAATGGCGACAGCCATCTCGGCCATGTCTTCCCGGACGGACCGATCGATCGCGGCGGACTACGCTATTGCATCAATTCCGCCTCGCTCCGCTTCGTGCCGCGTGACCGCATGGAGGCGGAGGGCTATGGTGCCTATATCGATCAAGTGGAGGATGTAAGATGACAACGGAACGTGCAGTTCTCGCCGGCGGTTGCTTCTGGGGCATGCAGGATCTCATCCGCCGTTACAACGGCGTCATCTCGACGCGCGTCGGCTATAGCGGCGGCGATGTTCGCAATGCCACTTACCGCAACCATGGCACCCATGCCGAGGCGATCGAGATCATCTTCGATCCGCAGAAGATCAGCTATCGCGATCTGCTGGAATTCTTCTTCCAGATCCACGATCCCTCTACGCGCAACCGCCAGGGCAACGATGTCGGTTTAAGCTATCGCTCGGCGATCTTCTATACCAGCGAAGAGCAGAAGCAGGTCGCCTTGGATACGATCGCCGATGTCGACGCTTCCGGCCTGTGGCCCGGCAAGGTCGTGACCGAGGTCGCCCCCGTCGGCGATTTCTGGCAGGCTGAACCGGAGCACCAGGATTATCTGGAGCGCTATCCGAACGGCTATACCTGTCACTTCGTCCGGCCCGGCTGGAAACTGCCCCGCCGGCAGGCCGACGCAGCGCAGCGCGCCGCCTCATGATGAAGGGATCGGCCGGCGCTGACCGGCTGAACCTCTATCTCGGCACATGGGAGGTGAAGCGGCGGATCCTCGATCGCTTCAACCACTCTCTCGTCACTTTCGAAGGGCAGGCGTTCGTCACGCCTGTCCAGTTCGAGGAACATGGCGATACGCGAAGCGATCACGCGACGCTCAGAAGCAGCCGCACCTATCGGCTCGATGATACGCGCGACGAGCTCGTCGTGCGTTTCCCCAATCTTTCGGAATTCATTCGCGTCGGTGAAGGCGCCTCGCAGCGCATCACCCATCACTGCGGTCCCGATCTTTATCGGGGCCGTCTGTTCTTTCGCTCGCCGGATACTTGGGCGGAGATGTGGCGTGTGCGCGGGCCGAGAAAAAACTATCTGAGCCTCGCGCACTACCGACGTATTTAACCTGAACCCATTCTCCTGAATAAGAGACGGTGTTAGCGTGCCTGGCGCCGTGCCCAAACGGCCTTTGCCAGATCTTCCAGCGTACGGACCGATGTCGGCCAGTCGATGCAGCCATCGGTGATGCTCTGGCCATAGACCAGCGGCTTGCCCGGCACGAGATCCTGGCGGCCGGCCACCAGATTGCTCTCCATCATCATGCCCTTGATCCGCTGGTCGCCTGTCGAGACCTGCTCGGCGACTGATGTGACGACGAGCGGCTGGTTTTCCGGGTTCTTGCTGCTGTTGGCGTGGCTGGCGTCGATGATGATGCGCGGCTCAAGACCCACCTTGAGGGACTGTTCCGCCGTCGACTGCACGCTAGCGGCGTCATAATTGGGCTCTCTGCCGCCGCGCAGGATGATGTGGCAATCCTCGTTGCCGCGGGTCGAGGCGATAGCAGCAAGACCCTCCTTGGTCACGGCCGGGAAGTGATGCGGCTGCGACGCCGCGATAATCGCGTCGAGCGCGATCCGCACGTCGCCATTCGTGCCGTTCTTGAACCCGACAGGGCAGGAGAGGCCGGATGCCAGCTGCCTATGCACCTGGCTTTCCGTCGTCCTCGCTCCGATCGCGCCCCAGCTCACTAGGTCGGAAATATATTGCGGCGTGATCGTATCGAGATACTCGCAGCCAGCCGGCAGGCCGATCTCGTTGACATCGAACAGGAGCTTGCGGGCAATGCGCAGACCTTCCTCGATGCGATAGCTGCCGTCGAGATGCGGATCGTTGATCAGGCCCTTCCAGCCGACGGTCGTGCGCGGTTTCTCGAAATAGACCCTCATGATGATTTCGAGATCGTCGGCGAAGCGGTCGCGCTGTTCCTTGAGGAGTGCTGCATATTCGTGGGCCGCAGCCGGATCATGGATGGAGCAGGGGCCGATCACGACGATCAGCCGGTCGTCTTCGCCGTGTAGGATGTTGTGAACGGCATTGCGGGCGCCGCTAACGGTCGCCGTCACGGCCTCGTCGCGGGGAATTTCATCTATGATCCGAGAGGGCGGCGTCAGCGCCGTGATCTCGACAATGCGCAGGTCGTCAGTGGAATTCAACACGGTATCGGTTCCTTTTGGGGTCATACCGTGGCGACAAAAAAGCCGCCAGGTAGAACCAGCGGCTGTTCGGGTCTTGCTGTCGTGTCTTTTCTAACTACGCACAGGCCCGCCTCCGCTGAGAGCAGCGGTACGAATAAAATCGTGCGGAATATGCGTGAGCGAAAGACATAGGCTGTCTCTACGATAAAAAATGCCTGGTGTCGATGAGGAAGATTGAGTTTCAGACGGCGCTGCGGAAACGCCATTAGGCAGCCAACTATCTATCTGCCGGGCTTCCGTTCCTGTTTCACCCAAGTTTCTCCCTGAGCCGGCCCTCAGAAAAATGACGAACCCCTGGCTCGGAAGGATCGGCCCGACTTCGCTGGAAGTAAGGCCGATCCCCATCCGATCAGGGGTCAAGTCAGATCAGATCTCGTAACCGAGCGATTAGAAGCTACGCTGGAAGCGGAGAACGCCAGCCCACTGGTCCTGATTGATGGAGTCCCAGTTGGTGTAGGAAACTTCCGGCGTGATCTGAAGGTTCTTGACCGGGTTCCAGCGGACGTTTGCGGTGGCTGCGAAGATCTTCGAGTCGGTGTAGGCAACCTGAGCGTTCGCCTGCAGCTTTGCGTTGATCGGAACAGTGACGCCGCCCCAGACAGCCCAGTCGCCCCAGCCGATACCCTTGGCAGAGCCGGCTCCGTTGGCGTTTGCGTACTTGTTCAGCTTGTCGCCATCGGTGTTCCAGCCGCCCATCAAGAAGGCCTTGAAGACGCCGAAGTCGGCATCGACGCGAGCCTTGATAGCGCCTTCTTCAACGATGGAGTCATAACCACCGACGATCTTGAAGCCGAAGTTGCCAGCCTTGTAGCCAGCACCGGCAACGACGTCAGGCAGGTAGTGGTTGGTGCTGTTTTCGCCGTTGGCGCCCGTGGCGCCCGAACCGGAGTTGCTGTCTTCAACCGAGATCACAGCCGTGAAGCCGTTGCCGGCGTCATAGTTGTAGGTCAACTGGTTGAGTTCGTATGGGCCGTCGTTGACCACGTCGTCGTTGATGACGTTGCCGGCGTAACCGATGTACGAGTTGTACTGGGAGTCAGCCTTACCGACCAGGAAGCCGCCGAGGCTGATGTTGGCGAACAGCAGCTTCGTGGTGGTCGCGCCGCCATCCTGCCAGTCCCAACGGATGACCGTGTTGGTCTTCAGCGGACCATATTCGGTGTCGGTCGCGGTGTCGAGGCTCAGATGAGCGCGGGTATGCCAGAGCGTGCCATTGTGGCTGTTCGGGTTGTAGGCATCGTACCACTTGCCTTCGGTACGGACATAACCGCCGATCTTGAGGCAGGTTTCGCTGCCCGGGATGAAGAAGTAGCCAGCGCCATATGCGTCGCAGATGCGGACGTATTCGAGCGGTTCCGGCTCGGCAGCAACGATAGCGTCGGCTGCCTGAGAAGAAGGCTCTTGATGTTCATAAAAACTCCAATCCAATATAGATTGGGCATAGGCAATCGCGCCGAAAATCGACGTGCCTTAACCCTATCCCTGTTTAAAAACCCCGACTCGGGAGAAACGGGCCCCACCCGCTTCTGGTCGCTATTAAAGACGAATTCCTGCAAAGTTATATGATATATTTTTCTCGGGATGACTTTTTCGTGAAATTTAAGTTCAAGTTGCAAGAAAGCAACAGGCGCTAACAAAATGCTAAGTGCTGCATAATATTGGCTACGTAATAGTCATTTTATGGTATAATTTTTTTCTTCATCTTATTCGAATATTATTTGATAATATTTGTTGCGCGTGCTCGGCCAAATGCAATTCCCTTTTGATGGCTTACACCACATCATCGCCCTCCCGCGGCAGCCGAGGGGTGCCTGTTCAGGCCATCGCTAGCTCTTTCGGTCGATTAGTATGAGGCTGGCCGCCTCGAGGCTGAAACGATGAGCTTGCTCAAGATAGAGCCGATCATGATGCCCCAGAGCCCGCTGGTCATGCCGACGATGATATCAAGCGGCGACCCATAATTGCCGCTTGCCAACAGATGCGAAACGGAAAGTGCCAGCACGCTGCCGATCATCAGGAGGCAGGTGAAGGAGGGAGACTGCGGGTAGGCGAGACGGGCAAGCATGCCTGCTACGCAAAGCGCAACGGCGCGAAAGATGTCAAACGGATTGCCGAATGTGGCTTGCCAATTGAAATGCGCAAGCGTTACGCCGATAAGCGCCGCAATGTAGGTCCAGGCAACAATCTTCAAAAACCGGTCTGATATCATGGGGATATGATATAGCAGCGGCGAATACAAACGCCAGCCTGACGCCGCTGCGAAGATCGTTGGCGCACGAATCCGGTGCGCACATTTTATGTGGTTTCGAAATATTCTGTTGCGGTGCGGTGTGGTTTTCGGCCGTGTTCGGCCTTCGATTCGCCTTCTTGCTGTGCCGCGGGCGGCGAGCGGACCGGCCGCGTTACTTTCCGCCAGTCATCAATGCCACTTAAGCTTTCGATACGCGAAGCGCCTCTCCATCCTCGTCCAATTGCTCCGCATCTTCTTCCGCGGCGGTAGTCGATGATGAGCGGCCCAGGAAGGAAAAGACGACAATGGCCGTCAGGACAGTGATGCCGGTCAGTAGCCAGAGCAGTGTGCTGAAGGCGTCGCCATAGCCCTGGATAAGAGTGCCGTGCCCTATTGCGGGCACATTCGATGCTGCAGCGGCCAGGTTGCCGGTTACGAGCTGCTGCGCGGCCATCGCGGCGTGCTCGCCAGCGGATACGCCGAGGTTCGAGTGAACGAAGGCGGAGAGAATGGCGCTGACGACGGCAAGCGCGACCCCTTCGCCGGCGACGCGAGTGGTGCTGAAGATGCCGGTCGCCATGCCGGCCCGCTCCCTGGGGACGACGCTGACAGCAAGCCCGTCCATCAGGCCCCAAGGCAAGCTGATGCCGACTCCGATCGTCAGCAGTGGACCGATGAGAGCGGCTGGGGCCGAGCCGACGGCAAAATGGCTGAGCCAGAAAAGGCCCGTCGCCGAGATGATGAGGCCGGTGCCGCAGATCGTTGCGGGGCTGAACCAGCGGGTGAGAAGCCCGGCGACGATCGGCAGGATGAGCAGCGGCGCCGAAAGCGCGACCATCATCCGCCCGGCGGCGATCTCGCTCATGCCTTCGATGCCGACGAAACGCACGGGCAGCAGGATCAACAAAACGACAAAGGCGTAGGCAGGTGCTGCCGCGAGCAGCTGCACGCCGACGAAACGCGGATAGCGAAACAAGCTGAGATCCAGCATGGGCCGCTTCACGACCCGCTCGATAATACCGAAGGTGAGAAAGAGCAGTGCGGCGCCGGCCAGCAGGGCGAGAACGAGCGAGTCGCTCCAGCCAGTTTCCGGCGCGCGCAGCACGCCATAGGTGAAGAGTGTCAAGGCTAGCGTGAAGCTCAGTGCGCCCGGCCAATCCAGCCCTGCCGCATCGGGATCTTTGGATTCGCGCAGAAAGCAGGCGCCGAGCCCAAGTGCGAGCAACGCCAGGGCAACTACGAGGATGAAGATGGACGGCCAGCCGAAAGCATCGATCATCAGGCCGGATGCGATCGGCCCTAAGGCGAGACCGACGCCGAAGCTGGAGCCGACGATGCTGAAAGCACGCATCCGCGCTGTGCCGTCAAACTCCTGAGCCAGCGAGGCCATGCCTCCGGAAAAAGCGGCGGCTGCGCCAAGGCCCTGCAGTGCCCGCAATATATCGAACCAGACGATGTTGCCGGCTAGCGCCAGTCCGGCCGAGAACAGCGCGAAGCAGCCGACGCCAGCCAGGAAGATACGCCGCCGGCCAAAGCTGTCTGCCAGCGCGCCTGATGCCATCAGGCAGCTGCCGAAGGTCAGCATGAAGGCGTTCGTGACCCAGTTGAGCGCGATCGGACTGCCGCCGAGCGTGCGGCTAATGGCTGGCAGAGCCACGGCGGGGCCGGTGAATGTGAGCGGCATCGCCGCTGCGGCGCAGCAGACGGCGACGAGGACGAAGAATTTCTCGGTCGCACTTGCGACCTTTGTCTGGGGAGAGGTCATGGGATTACCGTTGAGTTTGAGCAAAGGGGAAGCGGCGGGCAATCTTGGGAGTCGCGCTGGCCAAAGGCCGGCGCCCGCGCGCTTCAAATGATCCAAGCAGGATATATTTGCTGTAATCGGATGATAATTGCGCTAGTTATCCATATATACCGGAACAAAACTCTCGAATGGAATGTGCCTATGGATCGTTTGAGCGGCTTGACGGCTTTCGTTCGCACGGCGGATCTCGGCAGCTTTGCTGCCGCCGGACGCGTGCTCGGCCTTTCGGCATCCGCTGTCGGCAAGGCGGTCAGCAATCTGGAGCATCAGCTTGGCGTTCGGCTGCTGCAGCGTTCCACACGGAGCATCCGGTTGACCGAGGAGGGGCGTCTCTTTCACGAGCGTTGCCGGCGGGTGCTCGACGATCTCGAGGATGCGCAGGCCTCACTTGCGCAGGCGGTTGCCGTGCCACGCGGGCGGTTGCGCGTCAGTGTGCCGATCGTCAGCTACCACTTCCTCTTGCCCGTCGTGCCGGAATTCGTGGCTCGCTATCCCGAGGTCGAGCTCGACATCGATTTCAACGACCGCATCGTCGATATGATCGAGGAGGGAGTCGATGTCGCGATCCGCAGCGGCGATCTGCCGGACTCTCGGCTGATATCGCGCACCTTGCGGCCGTTTCAGATGTTGCTCTGCGCTGCGCCCAGCTATCTCGAACGCTTCGGTATTCCCGGTTGCCCGCGTGATCTCAACGAGCATCTGGCCGTCAGGTTTCGCTTTCCCAACAGCGGCAAGCTGCAGGATTGGCCGCTGACCATGCCGGAAGGCGAGCCGGAGCTGCGCATGCGAACGGCCTTCTCCTGCAACAATATGGAGGCAGTGCGCGGCGCGACTGTTGCCGGTCTCGGCATCGGTTGCATGCCCGATTTCCTCGTGCGCAGCACGCTTGCGGAAGGAAAGCTCAGAACCGTTCTCGACGATTTCATCGACGAGCCCGCCCATTTCCATCTGCTCTGGCCATCCAATCGTCATATGTCGCCCAAGGTTCGGGTTTTCGTGGATTTTCTGAGCGAAAGGCTTTTCGCGAAAAGCTGCGATGTTTTGCCGGCGACGACCGCTGCCTGAGACACAGACCATCGTATCGGCTCGAGGTCCGCTTGCCTGCCGAGCGAGATAATTTCAGAATTGCCCGGGAGGCAGTTGTCGCGGGAGCTCGAGTTTGCGACGGTGTTTGCTCATATGCAGACTTGCCGCACGATCGGTCTGCAATCGCTAACTTTGGAAATCACGATGAGCCGCTTCTGGAGCCCTATTGTTCATTCCTTGATCCCCTATGTCGCCGGCGAGCAGCCGACCACAGGCGGCATAACCAAGCTCAACACCAATGAGAGCCCTTACGGTCCTTCGCCGCTTGCCCTGGAGGCGATCTCGAAGGCGACGTCCGATACGCTTCGGCTCTATCCGGATCCGACTGCGCGGGAGTTGCGTGTTACAATCGCCGACAGCTTCGGGCTCGACAAGGACGAGGTCTTCGTCGGTAATGGATCGGACGAGGTTCTCGCTCATACGTTCCAGGCGCTGCTGAACCATGATGAGCCTTTGCTTTTCCCCGACATCAGCTACAGCTTCTATCCGACCTATTGCCGCCTCTTCGGCGTGGCGTACCGGAAAGTTCCGGTCGATGCCGAAATGCGGGTCCGCCTCGAGGATTATCGCCAGCCCTGCGGTGCAATCATTCTGCCCAATCCCAATGCGCCGACAGGCATCGGTCTGCCTCTGGCTGATATTGAAACTCTTCTTAGGGATCATCCCGATCAGGTCGTCGTCATCGACGAGGCCTATGTCGATTTCGGCGGCGAGAGCGCGGTTCCACTTGTCCGGACATATCCGAACCTCTTGGTAATCCAGACCCTGTCGAAGTCGCGCGGGCTCGCCGGTCTGCGTGTCGGCTTCGCTGTTGGGCAGAGACCGCTGATCGAGGCACTGGAAAGGGTCAAGGACAGCTTCAATTCCTATCCTCTCGATCGGCTCGCGCAGACAGGTGCCGTCGCGGCCTGGAAGGATCGGGACTGGTTCGAACGCCATCGCGTCATGATCATCGCCAGCCGGGAACGGCTGGCCGCCAAACTCGAGGAGCTGGGCTTTTACGTTCTGCCGTCATCCGCCAATTTTGTGTTCGCGCGGCATCCGAGTAGGCCGGGTGTGGAACTGGCGGCAGAGCTGCGGAGCAGGAACATTCTGGTAAGACGGTTTTCCGCCGAGCGCATCAGCGACTTCCTGCGCATCACCATTGGAACGGATAAGGAGTGCGACCGGCTAGTGGCGGCGCTTGGCGAGATATTGCATTGACACTGGCAGCTCGGAAGGATTGCTTCAAAACTGTCAAAAAAGAACGAGTGGCCTCTACCGCAGCCGCAACGGCGCCACCAAGCGGCAAATGAAAAAGGCGGCTGAGCCGAGCTCGCCGCCTTATTTTTCAGATGCAGTAGCGATCAGATGTCGCTTGCCGCGTTCGCCCAGATTTCCGCGGCCTGCGCGGCGGTGACGCGGCGCACATCCGTTTCATCGCGGCGGCTGGCGAAGAGTTCGCTTGCCATGATCTGCTCGGCGAGATCGGCGGGCAAGGACAGCAGGACGCGCTGGCCATCCTTGTGGATGCCGCCGACATCGGAACGCTTGCCGGTGATCATGCCGCCGGCGACCGTGTTGTTGCTTTCAGGGTCGATCAGGATGAAGGAGCCGGTCGAGCGGTTCTGCTCATAGGGATCGAAGATGGCGCTCTCGTCGAAGGTCAGGCGAACCTTGCCGATGGCGTTCATCCAGAGTGCCTGCGCCGGAGCCCATGCGCCGGTCTTCAGCTCGAGCTGGGCGATCGGCTGCACCTGCACACGCTGGCGGCGGCTGCCGCTCTTCAGCCAGTAGCGCTTGCCGGGTTCGATGCCTTCCGGCTGCAGCGCGACGATCTGCGCATCGAAGGAGAGGCCGGTCTGCGGCTGGCTATCGATGGCGACGATCATGTCGCCACGCGACACGTCCACCTGGCGGTCGAGAACGAGGGTGATGGCATCGCCTGCGACCGCGGCGTTGCGCACGAGATCGAAGGTGACGATCTTGGAGACATTGGCGACCATGCCCGACGGCAGGATCATGACGCTGTCGCCCGGCTTCACCGAACCGCCGGCAACCGTGCCCTGATAGCCGCGGAAGCTCTCGCCGGGACGGGAGACGCGCTGCACCGAAAGGCGGAAACCGACCGTCTGGGCCGAGCGAACGGTCGCCAGTTCCAGCGTTTCGACCAGCGTCGGGCCGGTGTACCACGGCATGGCAGCCTGGCCGGAATAGACGACATTTTCACCCTTCAATGCCGACATCGGGATGGCGGTGATCTGCTTGACGCCGAGCGACAGTGCGAATTCGCGGAAGTCGTTGGAGATCTTTTCGAAGCCTGCGCGGTCGTAGTTCGTCAGGTCGATCTTGTTGACGGCAAGCACGAACTGCTTGATGCCGAGCAGCGACGCGATCGTCGCATGGCGGCGGGTCTGCTCAAGGATGCCCATGCGCGCATCGACCAGCAATACAGCGAGGTCGGCGGTGGAGGCGCCGGTTGCCATGTTGCGGGTATACTGCTCGTGGCCGGGTGTGTCAGCGACGATGAAGGAGCGCTTGTCGGTCGAGAAATAGCGATAGGCGACATCGATGGTGATGCCCTGTTCGCGCTCGGCCTGCAGACCGTCGAGCAGCAGCGCGAAGTCGGGCAGGCCGAGATCGTTCTGCTTGCCGGTGGAATCGCGCTGCAGCGTGGCAGCCTGGTCTTCCTTGACCGCCTTGGTATCCCAGAGGAGACGGCCGATCAGCGTGGACTTGCCGTCATCGACGCTGCCGCAGGTAATCAGGCGAAGCGGGCGTGAGTCGCGAAGGGCCTTGGCCGGTTCGGAGGCGGACCCAACAGCAGGCCCAACAACGGGCATCGTGACGACGTTGGCGTTTGCGGTCATCTCAGAAATATCCTTCACGCTTCTTCTTTTCCATGGAGCCGGACTGGTCGCGGTCGATGGCGCGGCCCTGTCGCTCGGAAACCGTGGCGATTTCCAGCTCTGCAATAATGTCTTCAAGGGTCGTGGCGGTGGAACGGATGGCCCCGGTCAGCGGGAAGCAGCCGAGCGTGCGGAAGCGGATGAGCTCCTCGCGCTTGGCTTCGCCGGGCAAGAGTTCCAGCCTTGGATCTGCCGCCATGATCATCATGCCGTCGCGCTCGACAATGGGACGCTTCGCCGCGAAATAGAGCGGCACGATCGGAATATCCTCGGCCTGGATGTAGCGCCAGATATCCACTTCGGTCCAGTTGGAGAGCGGGAAGACGCGCACGCTTTCGCCCTTGCGGATCTGGCCGTTATAGACGTTCCAGAGTTCCGGGCGCTGGTTGCGCGGATCCCAGCGATGGTCCGGCGTGCGGAAGGAATAGATGCGCTCCTTGGCGCGTGAGGCTTCCTCGTCGCGGCGAGCGCCACCGAAAGCCGCGTCGAACTGGCCGGCATCGAGCGCATGACGCAGCGCTTCCGTCTTCATGATGTCGGTGTAGCGGGCCGAGCCATAGGTGAAAGGCGTGATATTCTCTGCCTTGCCACGCGGGTTGATATGCTCGATGAGGTCGAGATCATACTTCTTCACGATCTCGTCGCGGAAGGTGATCATCTCGGCGAATTTCCAGCCGGTGTTCACATGCAGGAGCGGGAAGGGGACGCGGCCGGGATAGAAGGCTTTGCGCGCCAGATGCAGCAGCACCGACGAATCCTTGCCGATCGAATAGAGCATGACGGGACGCTCGAACTCGGCCGCAACCTCACGGAAGATGTGGATCGCCTCGTTTTCCAGCGCCTTCAGATGCGGATCGAGCGGTGGCTTGGCGCTTTGCGGATGGGAGATTTCCGTATCCGGACGGCTATCAGGCATTTATCACTCCAGAACTTTCAAATGTCCCGACCGAAACTTGGCCGGAAAGAATGGATGCGTTGGTTCCCGGTTGAACAGCGGCGTAGGAAACGCGCTTCGGATCGGTGTCGGGAGCCGGCGGGCGTATTATTGTGCTGGTGCGGCAGCACCTTCTTCGTGGACATGCAGGCCGCATTCGCGTTTTTCATCGTTTTCCCACCACCAGCGGCCGGCCCGCTCGGGCTCGCCCGGCTTGATGGCACGGGTGCAGGGTTCACAGCCGATCGAGGGATAGCCGCGCGCATGCAGCGGGTTCACCGGAACGCTATTGTCGGCGACATACGCGCGGATAGCATCGATGTCCCAATCGGCAAGCGGGTTGATCTTGATCAGGTTGCGCTCGGGATCGAATTCCGCAAAGGGCGTATCGGCGCGATTGGCGGACTGGCCGCGGCGCAGACCGGTGATCCAGATGGTGGCGCCCGAGAGTGCACGCGCAAGCGGCTTCAGCTTGCGCACGCCACAACAGGCATGCCTGGCTTCGACGCTCTCATAGAAACCGTTCAGACCGTATTTTTCGGCATAGGCGTCGATATCGGCCTGTTCCGGCTCGTAGCGGACGATCTTGATATCGTATTGGTTTTCCGTCTCGTCGATCAGAGCGAGCGTTTCCGGGAAGAGGCGGCCGGTCTGCAGGGTCGCCACTTCGATCGGCAGGCGGTGATTGCCGATCTCTGCCGTGATCACCTGATCCTCGATCCCGAGCGACGTCGTGAACACGGCACGGCCACCGAGGCCGGCCACAAGAGACAGGCGGCCGACAAGATCGAGCGATGCGAGCTGGCTGTTGAGCGTCGCGGCATCTTCAATAAGGGTAATGGCAGTCATGGGAATCCTGTCCTGATGTTGCCGGGAGTATCGCAGTTCGCAACGGCAGCGGACAGAAAAATAGATTTCGAAAGGGAACGCAGGAGAGTAAATATCTCCATGAAGCAGCGCCGATAAGAAAAAGCGACCGCCTCGGCTGTTAACCAAGGCGTTTTGCCGCCGGAAGCGGCCCTTCGGAAGCACCTGATATGGCTGACCATGTTTAAGTGCTTGCTTTAATGTCTATAGAAATAGTAGAGTTACACATAGCTTGTCAAACGGAAATCGGAAGTGATGCCCGAAATGATGCGCTGCGGCGGATTTTGCGCTAAACTATGGGCATAGCAACGAAGAATGATAACAAGTCTGGGTTGCTAACGTTTCCTGGCCGTGCGCCAAGGGTGTGAGTGCTTCGACATTGCCCCGGGGACGAGGGCTGAGAAGTTCTTTAGCGGACCGGCCGAATCGCTCGACCGGACGTATCGCATGTGTGTGTGAAGCGGTTCGAAATGATTACTCAGAAAGCAAAATATGCGCTGCGGGCGCTGTCTGCCTTGGCCCAATCCGAGGCGGGTGAGCCGATGATGATTTCCGACATCGCCGCCCAGCAGAAGATCCCGAAGAAATTCCTCGAACAGATCCTTCTCGACCTGAAGCATCAGGGTGTCGTCATCAGCCGTCGCGGCAAGCAGGGCGGTTATCTCCTGCGCAGACCGGCGGACGAGATCACCTTTGGCGAAATCCTGCGGGTCATCGATGGACCGCTGGCGCCGCTGCCCTGTCTCTCACTGACAGCCTATCGCCGATGCGACGATTGCGACGGTGAGCAGACCTGCGAAATCCGCCACGTCTTTGCCCGGGTGGCAGATGCGACCCGCAAGGTGTTGTTCTCGACGACCATCGCCGATGCCATCGCTCAGCCTGACGGTGCGGAAGTCGCCAGGCTGATGGCATAGGCAGGTCAAGGCGGGGAGGCCATACGGGGTGCCTTCCTCCGGAAACCGCGGAGCTTCGGCATTCAGCGGGTGGCGTGTTCCTCGCTGCCTTCCTTTTCTATAGCGCGCCGGGCGCGGATCGCTGCCGCGATGAAGACGCGGGACAGGCCATGATATAAGGGCTCGCGCGACAGCAACCGCGAGGTCACATAGCCGATCATCGATACCGCCATGATCGGGATGACGGCTTGATGGTCGCCGGTCATTTCCAGGATGATGACGAAAGCGGTCATCGGCGCCTGCACCACGCCGGCGAAATAGCCGGCCATGCCGAGGATTGCCGCAAGCGCCACGCCGCCGCCGATCAGCGTGCCAACCGTGCTGCCGAAGCCGGCGCCAACGGCAAGTGAGGGGGCGAAGATGCCGCCGGGAATGCCCGAGATCATCGACAGAAAGCTTGCCAGTAGCTTCTCGACGAAGAAGAGCAGGGGCAGGGCATGTCCTTCCACCGCGCCGCGGGCTTGCTCGTAACCGGTGCCGAAGGTCTGCCCGCCGGAGAGCACGCCGACGGCGGCAACGACAAGACCGCAGAGGCCGGCAAGGATCAGCATGCGTTTCAACGGCTGCGGTTGTGCCCAGCGGCGGATGCGGATACCGGCATAGAGCGCCAATCCACTGAAGGTGGCGCCGAGCGCGCCGCCGCCGACACCGCAGATCAGCATGACAATCCAGTCCCGAAGCATCGCCGGCGCGGCGTCGGCCGTGCCGAAGTAATTGTAGCTGCCGGAAAGGCCGAGTGCGGCAAGGCCGGAAAGAATAACGGCAGTCAGAACCAGACCGTTGGCGCGGGATTCATACGTGCGGCTCATCTCCTCGATGGCGAAGACGATACCAGCAAGCGGCGTGTTGAAGGCGGCAGCGATGCCGGCCGCGGAGCCGGCAAGGATCAGCCCCTTGGCCTGCGCCATGCCGCCGAAGCGGGCAACGGCCAGCATGAAGGACGCACCGACCTGGACCGTCGGTCCTTCGCGGCCGATCGAGGCGCCGCTCAAGAGGCCCAATATGGTCAGCACGATCTTGCCGAAAGCCAGCCTGAGCGAGAGCAGCTTCGTTCGATCCTCTTCATGATGCAGATGTCGCGCAGCAATCGCCTGCGGAATGCCGCTCCCTTGCGAATTGGGAAAGAGCGTCGCTGCAAGATAGGCTGATAGCACGAAGCCGAGCGGCGTCAGCACGAGCGGCAGCAGCCACATCCACTCGCCCGATTGCGTGACGCCGGTAAAAGTCCGCTGTGCCAGATCGGCGAGCTTGGCGAAACCGACACTGATGACGCCGATCGCCAGGGCACCTGTCCAGAACACCAAGCGCGGGCGCCAGAGATTGAAAGACCCCCAGAAAACGCGGGAACGGCGGAGGAGTTTGGATTTGCGGTAGATAGGGGGCATGGGATGTGTGACCGTTATGCTGGCCCGCATGCCCTTTAGAGGCATTTTTCCGGGCCGCTCACCTCGTGGGGAGAATTGCGATATCAATCTTTGTTACAGAATTTCCTTTTGCGGCCAAGGCTTAATCCACGTGTTGACCGTTTCGAGCGATCGAATAGAATGTATCGCAATTGCAATGCAAAGGGCCGATGAATGAAATCCGCTTCCATACCCCCCTTGAGGGTTGATCCCGCCTTGCGCGCCGCTGCTGAAAGCGTGCTGCGAGAGGGTGAGTCGTTGTCAGCATTTGTGGAAAGTTCGCTACGTGCGCAGATTGAACACCGCCGAACGAGGGCCGAATTCATCGCTCGCGGCCTTGCTGCGCGGGAGGATGCAAGGAAAACAGGCGTGTATCACAGCGCTGACAACGTGTTGGGAATGCTGAAGCGCAAACTTGAAGCTGCAAAAGCGTCCGGACGAAAATGACCTTTGCAGTGCGTTACTCCCAAGGCGCGCTCGATGATCTCGAACGACTCTATGACTATCTCCTGGTGAGAGACATCGAGCTTGCGGAAAAAGCCTATCAGGCGATTGCCAAGGCAACGGGATTTCTGGAGAATTTTCCGTTCAGTTGCCGCAAAGCGTCGGCGGACAATGCATTTCTCCGCGAACTCGTCATTCCTTTCGGCTCGTCAGGCTATGTCGCTCTATTCGAAATCGAGGATAGCGAGACGGTGACAATACTGGCGATCAGGCATCAGCGAGAGGAAGACTATCACTGATGCCCATCCATCCTACCGATCGCTCGTCTCCCAACGCGGATTGATCCAAGGCTCCTGGTTCGAACGGGCCAGCCGCGGCTTGCCGAGAATGTGGTCAGCCGCCTTTTCGCCGGTCATGATCGAAGGACCGTTCAGATTGCCATAGGTCACATGCGGGAAGATCGAGCTGTCGGCGACGCGCAAGCCATCGACGCCGATGACGCGGGTGTCGGGGTCTACGACCGCCATCGGATCGTCCTTCGCGCCCATACGGCAGGTGCCGCAGGGGTGATAGGCGCTTTCCAGATGCTCACGCAGGAAGGCATCGATCTGGTCGTCGGTCTGGACGGTTGCTCCTGGCTGGATTTCCGCGCCGCGATATTCGTCGAAGGCCTTCTGCCCGAAGATCTCGCGGGTGAGGCGCACGCAGTGGCGGAATTTCTCCCAGTCCTCCGGATGGCTCATATAGTTGAAGCGGATGACCGGATCGGCCTTCGGGTCGGAGGAGCGCAGCGTCACGTTCCCACGCGATTTCGACAGGTTGTAGCCGACATGCACCTGGAAGCCGTGGCTCTTGGCCGCCGCCTTGCCGTCGTAGCTGATGGCCACGGGCAGGAAGTGATATTGAATATCCGGCTGCTTGACGCCCGGCGCGGAGCGCAGGAAAGCGCAGGCTTCGAACTGGTTGGACGTGCCGAGCCCCTTCTTGAAGAAGAGCCACTGCGCGCCGGCGATCCCCTGCATGTACCAGGGCAGCCAGGAATAGAGCGACACCGGCTTCAGGCTCGTCTGCTGGAAATAGAATTCCATATGGTCCTGCAGGTTTGCGCCGACGCCTGGCCTGTCGACCTTCACCTCGATCCCCATGTCGCGCAGATGCTGGCCCGGCCCGATGCCCGAAAGCATCAGCAGCTTCGGCGAATTGAACGAAGAGGCGGAGACGATCACCTCCCGGTTTGCCTTGATGATCTCGATCTTGCCGTCACGCTCCACTTCGACGCCGGTCGCGCGGCCGTTTTCGATGACGATCTTGCGGGCGAAGCAGCGGATGAGCGTCACGTTAGGCCGCTTCAGGGCAGGCTTGAGATAGGCAGTCGCCGCAGACCAGCGCCGGCCCATCCAGGTCGTCTGCTCCATCAGGCCGAAGCCTTCCTGCTTGCTGCCGTTGTAATCGTCCGTCGCTTCGAAGCCCGCCTGCTTGCCGGCTTCGATGAAAGCGTGGAAGAGCGGATTGCGGGCATCGCCTCGGCGCACGTGCAGCGGGCCATGCGTGCCGCGCCATCCCTCTTCGCCGCCATGCGAATGTTCCATCCGCTTGAAATAGGGCAGAACGTCGGCATAGGCCCAGCCTTGGGCGCCGAGCTCTTCCCAGCGGTTGAAGTCTTCCGCATGGCCGCGCACGTAGACCATGCCGTTGATCGAGGAGGACCCGCCGATCACCTTGCCGCGCGGGGCGGTGATGCGTCGGTTGTTGAGCTGCGGTTCCGGCTCGGAAAGATAGCCCCAATTGTAGCGATCCATGCTCATCGGCCATGCAAGGGCCGCCGGCATCTGGATGAAGGGCCCGAAATCGCTGCCGCCGAATTCCAGAACGATGACCGAATGCTTGCCGTCTTCCGACAGGCGGTAAGCCATGGCGGAGCCGGCTGAGCCTGAGCCGACGATGACGAAATCTGCCTGTTCCATATCCATCTCCTGTGGCCGTCTCGATCCTTCGAGGCTCGCCTTTGGCGAGCACCTCAGGATGAGGCGGATCATCGTCCGTGCTTGCGGTTAACAGCTCTCGACCTCACCCTGAGGTGCCGCCACAGGCGGCCTCGAAGGGCGAGGTTGAGCCCCGAGGTTGCATCAATAAGGCGCCTGTACCGGCCCCATGCCGACATAGACCGTCTTCAGTTCCGAATAGTGCTCCAGCGCCGCCAGCGAATTCTCGCGGCCGAAACCGGATTGCTTGGAACCGCCGAAGGGGATTTCGACCGGGCAGAGATTGTAGGTGTTGATCCAGAGCGTGCCGGCTTCGAGCTGATCGACCACGCGGTGGGCGCGGGTGAGGTCGGCTGTGAAGACGCCGCCGGAAAGGCCGAATTCGGTGGCGTTGGCGCGGGCGATCGCCTCGCCCTCGTCATCGAAGTCGAGAACGCACATGACCGGCCCGAAGATCTCTTCGCGCGCGATCGTCATGTCGTCTGTGACGTCGGCAAACACCGTCGGCTGGATGTAGTAGCCTTCGCCGGAGACATTGTTCGGAATGCCGCCGCCGGTCAAAAGCGTCGCACCCTCGGCCTTGCCCTTTTCGATATAGGCGAGAACCTTTTCGCGCTGCGCCCAGGACACCATCGGGCCGATCTGCGTCGCCTCGTCCATCGGGTCGCCGATCAGCATGGCGTCGGTGCGGGTCTTCAGGCGCTTCAGGAATTCGGACTTGATCTTACGGTTGACGAAAACGCGGGTGCCGTTCGAGCAGACCTGGCCGGTCGAATAGAAATTGCCGAGCATCGCCCCGCCGATGGCGCTGTCGATATCGGCATCGTCAAAGACGATCAGCGGTGACTTGCCGCCGAGTTCCATGGTGACATGCTTGAGGCTGCCCGCAGCCGAAGCCGCCACCTTGCGGCCCGTCGGCACGGAGCCGGTCAGCGATACCTTGGCCACATCCGGATGGTTGATCAGCAGCGGCCCGGTTTCGCGGTCGCCCTGGATGACATTGTAGAGACCTTTCGGCAGACCGGCCTCGATGAGGATTTCAGCAATCTTCAGCGCGCCGAGCGGCGTGTTTTCCGAGGGCTTGAACACCATGGCGTTGCCGGCAACCAGCGCCGGCGCACCCTTCCAGCAAGCGATCTGCTGCGGATAGTTCCATGCGCCGATGCCGACGCACACACCGAGCGGCACGCGCTTGGTATAGGCGAAATCGCCGCCGAGCGGGATATAGGAGCCGTTGAGGCCGGCTGCCGCGATACCCCCGAAGAATTCGAAGCTGTCGGCGCCGGAGGTCGGATCGGCGACAATGGTTTCCTGGATCGGCTTGCCCGTATCCAGCGTTTCCAGTTCCGAAAGCTCGCGGTTACGCTCGCGCATGATGTCGGCCGCCCGCTTCAGGATGCGGCCGCGCGCCGTCGGGCTCATGGCAGCCCATTCCGGCTGCGCCCGCTTGGCGCTAGCGATCGCCTTTTCGACGATATCAGGCGTCGCCGCGTGCAAGCGGGCGATCACTTCGCCGGTTGCCGGATAGATGCTTTCGATAAGAGTGCCGTCGGTGTCCTCGACATATTCCCCGTCGATGAAATGCGAGGCTTTCGGTTGTGCGCGCATTATAGAACCCTCAATTCTTCGTAGGACACCATGACATGCTCTTGGAAAGCAGGCCGCTCGGTGAGGTTTTCGTAGTAGCGCTGCAGCCGCGGATGGGCAGGGCGCTTAATGTCGATGTCGAAATAGCGATAGAGAACATGCCCGAATTGTATGTCGGCCAGCGTCAGATTATCGCCGGCGAGGAAGCGATGCCGTCCGAACTGCGACTCGGCGATGTCTAGCTTCGCAGCAAGCGCGGCAACAGCGGCCACAATGGCCTTCTCATCCTTGAGAGCAGGGGCCGTGCGCACCGCGCGCCAGAATACCGGTCCGATGAAATTCAAGGCGATGTTGATCTTGGCCCATTCGGCCCATTTGTCGATCTGGGCGCGCCGCCGCTCGTCCTTCGGCCAGAAGGCATCCTCGCCATATTGGGCGGCGAGATAGCGCAGGATGGCGCCCGTTTCCCAGAGCGGCTCGTCATCGCCATCCCGCAGCGTCGGAACCGTGCCGTTCGGGTTCATCGCCAGGAATTCAGGCGTGTCGTTGACGCCATAGGTAAAGCCGGCATCGATGCGCTCAGAGGTAAGACCCAGCTCGCCGATGCACCACATCAGCGCCTGCACATTGGATGACGATTTGCGGCCCCAGACGGTCAGCATGTTCTCAGCCTTTCAACGCATTGAGATGGGTCGTCAGATAGTCTTCCGTCAGCGCGATCGAGGCCTCGGTGCTGATCGGCGCGGATCTGAGACCCTGCCGTATATAGAGCCCGTCGATCATCGCAGCCGCGCCCTCGGCGATGCGCCCTGCGTCGCCGACTGGGCACAGAGCCTTGAGATTGGCGACGAGATTCGAATGCAGGCGGCGTGCGTAGATGACGAGAAAGCGCCGCGTCTCTTCCGAGCGCTGCGCTTCGGCATAGAAGGCGAGCCAGGCAGCGATCGTTTCCGGTGCGAACTGATCTGCCTGAAAGCTGACGCGGATGACGGCGGAGAGCTTTTCGCGCGGCGTTTTCGCCTCGCGGAGCGCCGTCACGACGCTGTCGCGCAGCCGCTGTAGATGCACGCGGACGGTCTCGATCAGCAGCTGTTCCTTGCTGCCGAAGTAATGATGCGCAAGAGCGGGGGAAACGCCCGCCTGCTTGGCAATTTCGGACATGGTGACGGTTAGCGAGCCGTGATCGCCGATCACGCGCATCGCAGCATCCACCAGCGCCTTGCGGCGCACCGGCTCCATTCCGACCTTCGGCATAGCGTCAATCCCCAAGACTGAAGACGAGTGTATTTTTGATTGACTGATCAATCAATAAAAAAATCACGTGGCCGGTATTACCTGACGAAAAATCCGCAACCTCTTTCCGCACGGCATTTCTGTGCCATACTTCCTCATAGGAGGAGGTGCAGTCATGGTTGATATTCTTGATGAAGTTCCCCCATCCGCGATGCGCGACAAATGGGGTTGGTTTGTCGGACTTGGCATATTGCTGCTGATCTGCGGCGGCATCGCCCTTGGCAATCTGTTCATCGCCACGGTGGCTTCGGTCTATTACGTCGGCATGCTGATGCTGATCGGCGGCATCGTGCATCTGGCCCATGCCTTTCAGGTGAGGGGCTGGGAGCATATCCTGTTCTGGGTGCTGAGCGGCCTGCTCTATACGATTGCCGGCATCCTTGCCTTCGCCAATCCGCTGTTGGCTTCCGAGGCATTGACGCTGTTCCTTGCCCTAGCGCTTCTCATCGCCGGCACGTTCCGCGTCTGGGTCGGCCGCAAGCTGAAGCCCGAGCGCGGCTGGGTTTGGATCGTCATCAGCGGTCTTGCGACCGCCGTTGCAGGCATCGCCATCGCTCTCGGCTGGCCGGTCAACAGCCTTTGGATCCTCGGCCTTTTTCTGGCCTTCGATCTGATCTTCCAGGGCTGGACGCTGGTGGTCTTCGGCCTCGTGCTCAGGCGGTAGTGCATCTCCCAAAAGGGGTAACGCACTGCTACTTTTTGACAAGAAGCGTGAGCGGCGTTACTCTTTACGCCTCTGCCATATCAGGCAGAACGGCGTTGCGTTGATGTAATGGCAGTATCTTCATCTGGAAGTCCGCATGTCGAGGGACATGCTCGAAGAAACTGGTCCAAGCCGCGGAACATGGTTCCAGACAAATTTCCGCTAGATAACGTCAAGGGAGGAATATCATGCCAATGGTAACGGTTTCCATCTCTCCGCTTCAGGCTGCCGGCATCCGGGCAGCGGTCGACACCGGCACCTATGCCTCGAGCAGCGAAGTCGTGCGGGAAGCTCTTCGCATGTGGGATGCGGCGCGCAAGCGCGGTGACATTTGCGAGGTGCCGCGTGCTGCCAACGATGGCGCTGAGACGGCAAAGAGCGGCCGCTGCGTCGCCGATATGTTTGCCGACTACGAGGCAGAGCGGCACTCGAGCAATCAGCACTGAACCCCACTCGTGACGGCAGCCGCTCGGCTGCCGTGTGCTGGGTCTGCGCCCCGGCGAATGGTTAATATTGCTTTACCATTCATGAAACTTTCACATAGGGAAAAGGTTTCGTTGACGCTTTATGGCGCAATCTTGGGTCGAAAACGCGGTAAATCCAAAGTTTTACTTAAATAAATTAGATTAGAATCCGCAAGTGGAGATGGGCATGTCCCTGACTGCCGCAGTCGAGCCGGGCGTATTGCGCCGATATGCCAGCGACCAGATCGTCACTCTCGCCAAACTCGTCATCGAAAACGCATTCCAGCCGATCGTAGAGGCCGGTACGGGCACCGTTTTCGGCTACGAATCCCTGATGCGCGGCCAGGAACGCATCGGTTTCGGTAGCCCAGTGGAGATACTTGACGAAGCCGAGCGGAGCGGCCAGCTTCTCGGGCTGGAGCAGATGGTCACGAGCCGCGCGCTGGCAAAATTTGCGACCATGCCCAATATCGCCACCACGACGCTTTTCCTCAACCTGGATGTCCGGCTGATTGCGCAAGGCACCATCCTGGTCGACGGCCTGCTGCAGCATATGAGAAAGGCCGGTATCGCCCCTTCCTCCATCTGCTTCGAATTCTCCGAACGTTTCGACAATACCATCGTGCCGGAGTTTTCGACACTGGTTGCCAAGATGCGCAATGCCGGCTTCAAGCTCGCGATCGACGATTTCGGCGTCGGCTGTGGCGAGATGAAGCTGCTGTCCGATTATCCGGTCGACTATCTCAAGATCGACCGGCATTTCATCGTCGATATCGACCGCAGCGCCCGCAAGCGCCATATCCTTCGAAATCTCGTCAATATCGCCCATGTCCTCGGGACGCGCGTCATCGCCGAGGGCATCGAGACCGAGGCGGAGTTCCTGACCTGCCGCGAATTCGGCGTCGATCTCGTACAGGGCTGGTTCATTGCCCGCCCGACCGTACTGGTCAACGAGCTGAAACAGAGCTTTCCGCATCTGCAGGATCTCGGCAAGACGGCGCGCAACAGCCAGTCGCTCGATGAAATCCTTATCCGCAAGCAGATTGAAGTGCTGCCGACCATCCGCGAGAGCGATAGCATCGACAGCGTCTTCGAACTCTTCCGCCGCAATCCGCGCCGGGCTTATTTCCCAGTCGTGAATGCCAATGACGAGCCGCGTGGGATCATCCACGAATACCAGCTGAAGGAATATATCTATCAGCCCTTCGGCCGCGACCTTTTGAAGAACAAGGTCTACAAGCGTTCGATCTCGCATTTCGTCGAGATGGCGCCGATCGTCGGCCTCGATTCCGATGCCGATACGCTGATGACGATCTTCGCCAACATGGAAAGCAGCGATTGCCTGATCGTCACCGAAGGCACGCATTATGCCGGCATCGTCTCCGCTGCCTCTCTCATCAAGGTCATCAACGAAAAGCAGCTCAAGATCGCCCAGGACCAGAACCCGCTGACGGGCTTGCCGGGCAACAGGGCGATCCACGATTTCATGCAGAGCGCCGGCCGCGATGGAGATGAAATCAGACATTTCTGCTATTGCGACTTCGATAATTTCAAGCCGTTCAACGATGCCTATGGTTTCCATCTCGGCGACCATGCCATTTCGCTGTTCGCCGCCTTGATGCGCCGCTATTTCTTTGCCGAGCGCCATTTCCTCGGTCATGTCGGCGGCGACGATTTCTTCATCGGCGTCACCGGCTGGAGCATGCAGGAACTGCGCGAGGTTCTGGATCGGCTGCTTGCCGATTTCCATGCCGATGTTCTCGAACTCTATTCGGCTGAAGACCGTGCTGCCGGGCGCATTCATGGTCACGACCGCAGCGGCGCGGTCGCGGAGTTCCCGCTGATGCGTTGCTCGATTGGTATCCTGCAACTGCCGGAAGGGTTGGTGATCGACAACATCAACCGGGTCAGCACTTCCATCGCGGGTATCAAGGCGAAGGCAAAGGAAAGCGCCATTGGCGTAGCATTCCTCGGCTTGGCCGAGACGAATTGACGCCCTCCGGCACTCGGTCCTTTTCAAGCGCTTTGCGCTAAACTATCTCCACTGCTTTGCTGGGAGAGGAGATTGCGCCATGCCCTTGCCGTCTGAAATGCGTTTCGTGGATTTGCCGTCCTTTGGCGGGCCTGAAGTCATGACCATCGCCCGAAAGCCTCTTCCGGTGTTGAAGCCAGGCGAGATCCTGGTCCGCGTCGAGGCCGCCGGCGTCAACCGGCCGGATGTGGCGCAACGGCAGGGGACCTATCCGCCGCCGAAGGAAGCAAGCCCGATTCTGGGCCTCGAAATATCAGGCGAGGTCGTCGACGTCGCGCCCGGCGTGACGGAATTTGCCATCGGCAACAAGGTCTGCGGTCTCGCCAATGGCGGCGGCTACGCCGAATATTGCGTGCTTCCCGCCGGCCAGGCGCTGCGCTTCCCGAACGGTTATGACGCCGTCCGCGCGGCCGCCGTCCCCGAGACCTTCTTCACCGTATGGGCCAATCTCTTCCAGATGGCCGGCCTCACCGAAGGCGAAAGCGTGCTGATCCACGGCGGCTCCAGCGGCATCGGCACGACGGCGATCCAGCTCGCCCACGCTTTCGGTGCGACCGTTTATGCCACGGCTGGGTCGAAGGAAAAGTGCGAGGCCTGCGAGAAGCTCGGCGCCAGGCGGGCGATCAATTATAAAGACGAGGATTTCGCCGAGGTCATCAAGGCCGAAACGGAACATGGCGTCGATATCATCCTCGACATGATCGGCGCCGCCTATCTGGAGAAGAACCTCGCCTCGCTTGCCCGCGACGGCTGCCTCTCCATCATTGCCTTCCTTGGCGGCGCGGTGGCGGAGAAGGCCAACCTTGCGCCGATCATGGTCAAACGGCTGACCGTGACCGGATCGACCATGCGTCCACGCACGGCTGAGGAAAAGCGAGCCATCCGCGACGATCTTCTCGCCCAGGTCTGGCCGTTGCTCGACCAGGGCACCGTCGCTCCGGTCATTTATCAGACCTTCTCTTTCGACGACGTGGTCGAGGCGCATCGCTTGATGGAAACGAGCGATCACATCGGCAAGATCATGCTGAAGCTGGCTTGATCGTGAAGGACAGGATGACCGCGATCAGGCCGGGTATCGCCATCAGCGCATAGAGCCATGTCGCTGCAGAGAGGCCGCCGCTGATACCGCCAGGATGGGTCAGGCCCGCGCCATTGACGATGACGCCTGCGAGCGCTGCACCGAATGCGCCGCCCAGCGACTGCGTCATCGAGATCGCCGCCGAAGCCTTGTCCTGTTCGGCTCTGCGGGCGATGCCGATGATCCTGGTCACAAGATGCGCCCATCCTAAGCCGACGCCGAAGCCCATCAGGAACATGGCGATCACAGCCGGCGCGAATTCCGCGAGGTCGGAGAAAGGCATCGTGGTCGCCAGAAACGGGATCAGCGATGCCGTGGCCGCCGTTTCCAGAATGCAGCCGACAATGATGGCGACGGCCGCTGGCCTGCCCGAGAAAGAATTGCTGAAGAAGGCCGCGATGGTCCAGCCGAGCGCTACCAGCGCCACGAGATAGCCCGAGACCAGCGGCGTCACGCCATGGAGCGTCTGCAGGAAGTAGGGGATATAGATGTCGCTCGTCAGCACCAGCATCATCGTGAAGATCGTCAGATAGAGCCGCGCGATGGGATTGCTGAGCATGACGGCGCCATAGGGTAGCAGCCGCACTTCGCTCTTGCGCTCGATCAGCACCATTGTTGCGACGAGCACGATCGAAGCTGCGATCAGCACCGTCTTGTAGGATCCATGTTCGATCGTACCAGCGATGCTGACGAACAGGACGGCAATCAACAGAAGCCCGATCTGGGCGAGCGGCGTCCTCGTATCGATCCGGTCATCCGCAACATCGGGCAGCAGCCGGCGCGAGGAAAGCGCCATGACGACGGTCAGCGGCACGAGAATGATGAATGCCTCGCGCCATGCGCCTCCCGCGGCGAAGAGGCCGCCGAGGGTCGGCCCGAGCACGGTCGCCACACCCCAGATGGCGGCATAGAGGGTAGAGGCCTTGCGCCACAATATCTCCGGATAGACGAAACGGATGAAGGCATAGGCGAGGCCGGAGAGCATGCCGGCCCCATAGCCCTGGATGGCGCGACCCGCAAGCAATACAGGCATCATCGGTGCGATAGCACAGGCCAGGCTGCCGATGCCGAAAGTAAGCGCCGCCCCGACATAGACCGTGCGCAGGCCCATGCCCTTCGGCCGCGTGGCAACGGTAATCGAGCCAAGCACGCCAGCGGCGACGAAGAGCGTTGTCATCCATGAGAACAGTTCAAGGCCGCCGATGTCCCGGACGATTGAGGGCGCGATCGTCGCCGTGATGTAGGACTCGACGGCATAAAGCGTGACACCTCCGCCGAGCATCAGCGTCGCGGGCAGAAGTTTCGGCGAAAACAATGTGAAGACGGAAGAGGATGAGGCAGGGGCGGTGTTTTCGATGCTGGACATCGGGCGATCCTCGGTATTTTCCCTAGCGGTTGATTATTTTCCAAGTTATAATTTGGAAAATTACATCCCTGTCGGATTAAAACAAGAGAAAACTTGGAAAAATGCGCCAGTCACCTGCCAATCGAATTCTGATCCTGTTGAAAACCGACGGGCCGCAATTGGCGGCAGCCGTTGGCGATGCGCTTGGTATATCGTCGGAGGCAGCCCGTCAGCAGCTGACGAAGATGGCGGAGGAGGGATTGGTCGAGCCGGTGGCGGAAGCTGCCGGCGGCAGGGGCAGGCCGCGCCAGTTCTGGCATCTGACGGTGGCCGGCAATCGTCAATTTCCCGATGGCCATGCCGATCTCACCGCCACCCTGCTTGCGACCATGGCCAGTCAACTGGGGCAGGGTGCCGTCGACGCTGTCATCTCCGCCCGGGAAACGGAGACGCTTCGACGCTACCGAAGCGAAATCGACCTTTCGGCCGATCTGCCGTCGCGCGTCGCAAGCCTCGCTGCCATCCGCACGCAGGAAGGTTATATGGCCGATCACTGGCGGGACAAGGATGGCTCGCTGGTGCTGGTGGAGAACCATTGCCCCATTTGCGCTGCCGCATCTGCCTGTGCCGGCTTCTGCCGATCGGAGCTGGAGACTTTCCGCATGGTGCTTGGTGCTGATGTCGAACGGGATGAGCATATCCTGCTCGGCGCACGGCGTTGCGCCTACAGGATCCGCGACGCAGCCTGAGAGATCGCTTTTTGATGTTGCCTGCCGGCATCGGCGATTGGCAATCCCGGGGGCAGCGGCTATCACTGGCCGTCTAGCAAATCAGAGGCTGCATTCCGTCATGTCCAATCCCATCTGCGTCGAAGTCACCCGTGGCAATCAGGTGGAAAGCTATCATCGCGGCTCCGTCGTTGTCGTCGATGGCGATGGGAAGCTGGTCTTCTCGCTCGGCGATATCGAAAGCGGCGTCTTTCCACGCTCGGCCTGCAAGGCGATGCAGGCCCTGCCGTTGGTCGAAAGCGGTGCCGCGGATGCCTATGGTTTCGGTCATAAAGAATTGGCGCTCGCCTGCTCCTCGCACAATGGCGAGGATGAGCATGTGGCGCTCGCCGCCTCGATGCTGGCGCGTGCCGGCCGCGATGTCGGCACGCTCGAATGCGGCGCGCATTGGTCCTTCGATCAGAAGACATTGATTCATCAGGCCCGCACGCTCGACAAGCCGACGGCGCTGCACAACAATTGCTCCGGCAAGCATGCCGGCTTCGTCTGCGCCTGCTGCCATCAGGACATCGATCCCCAGGGCTATGTCGGTTATGACCATCCGCTGCAGCAGCATATCCGCGACACGATGCAGAGCCTGACCGGCGCTATTCTGGCGCACGACAATTGCGGCACGGACGGCTGCTCGATCCCGACCTATGCGGTGCCTCTCAAGGGACTGGCGCATGGCTTTGCCAAAATGGCGACCGGCGTCGGACTGGAGCCCTTGCGCGCCAAGGCATCACTCCGGCTGTTCGAGGCCTGCATGGCCGAGCCCTTTTACGTTGCCGGCACCGATCGCGCCTGCACCAAGCTCATGCAGATCGCTCCCGGCCGCATCTTCGCCAAGACCGGCGCCGAGGGCGTGTTCTGCGCTGCAATCCCGGAACAGGGCATTGCCATCGCGCTCAAATGCGACGATGGCACCACTCGCGCGGCGGAGATCATGGTGGCCGCAACATTGGCCCGCTTCTTCGAGAAGGATGGCGCTGTTCACTCCGGCCTGATGGCGATGGCCGACAGGTCCTTCAAGAACTGGAATGGCATCCATATCGGCGATATCAGGCCGGCAGCGGCGTTGAGGGCATAGCTTATCTTCGTCTCAACCGTTCGTTTTCTGAGCCGGTACATGGTGCCGGACGACTTTATATTCCTGCCAGATGAGAACCATGACCACGAGGTCGAAGATGGTGAGGATGATGAGCCCGATGCCATGCGTGTCGGTGAAGCGGTAAAGCTGGTAGACGATGAAAAGACCCAAGGCGACCAGCGAGGCCGGATAGGCCCACATCTTGCCCCGGAGCAGGCCGATGACCAGCAGCACCTTCACCAGCCCGTGGCTCAGCAGGTAATAGGCATAGAAGTTCTTCGTACTGACCGAGAAATCCTGCGCCCACATGAGCAGGTGCGTCGCGATGAAATCATTGGGGTCGTTGAGCAGCTCTGGCTGTGTGAGCCTGTTTGCGAGACGAAGGATCGATTCGGTGCTGACGAGCGCGAGCACAAGGCCGCCGAGGCATTCGATCAGGGCATGCGCGCCCTTCAACAGGACGCTGATTTCGAAGAGCTGATGAATGCGGCGTTCGTTCATGGGCGATCACAACCTCTGAGGCCTATTCAGGTAGGCTTGATCGGTGGCGGCGACAAGGTATGCCGATCTCCGGCTGTCGATCAGGCCAGGAAGATCGGCACGTCCATATCTCGATAGGGTGCCAGCCTCTCCTTTTGAATATCGGAGGGCACAATCACGCCGGAGATGCCCGTTATTGGAAGGATTTGGCATGGCGACGCGGCGTCGAGCTTCTCGACCGTCGCCAGCACATAGGTTTCCGCCGAGCATTGCGCGATATGCCGCTTGATGGCCGCTTCCTCAAAATCGCCGGTCGAAAAGCCGCGGGCGGGATGGATGGCGGTGACGCCCAGAAAGAAAACGTCAGCTCTTATCGATGCGATGGCTGCCATGGCGACGGCACCCGTTGCCACCATCGAATGCTTGTAGAGCTTGCCGCCGATCAGGATCACGTCGGCCAGCGGATGATACTCCAGCTCGCCTGCGATCGTCGGGCTGTGGGTGACGATCGTGACGGGGAGATCCTTCGGAAGCTGGCGGGCGATCTCGGCATTGGTGGTGCCGCCATCGAGAAACACGGTCTGGCCCGGCTGGATCATGTTGACCGCATGTGCACCGAGCCGGCGCTTCTCATCGGATGAGACCGTCTGCCGCGCGGTAAAATCGGGCAGCTCCGGTGACAGCGGCAGTGCGCCGCCATGCACCCGCTTCAGCAATTTTTCCGTCGCCATCTCCCGCAGATCCCTACGGATCGTATCTTCGGATAGCCCGAGATCATCGGCCAATGCCTTGGCGATTACCTGGCCGTCTCGGCGCAATCTGTCGAGGATGAGGGTTTTCCGTTGGCTGGTCAGCATGCCGATCTCTGCACGATATGTCACGAATAATCGTGAATTTATCAGAATCGATTCGACATTCAAGAAAATATGCGCATATTCGTGCAAATTCCTGCAGCAAGCAGGAGCTAAAAACGGAGACAAGACATGTTGATCCTGATCGCGGGGCCTTATCGCTCCGGTACTGGTGATGATCCGAAGAAGATGGCTGAAAACCTCAAACGCCTTGAGGAGCCATCCTACGCGCTGTTCAAGGCCGGGCATCTGCCGATGATCGGCGAATGGGTCGCGCTGCCGGTCTGGCACGCTGCCGGCGGCAAGAGCATCGGCGACGATCTCTATGAGGAGATTTTCCACCCGACGGCCGGCCGCCTGCTGCAGCTTTGCGAAGGGGTTTTGAGATTGCCGGGTGATTCCAAGGGCGCGGACAATGATGTCCGCATCGCCCGCGAGCGCGGTATTCCCGTTTGGCACAGGCTGGAAGACGTGCCCGGCTGCGCCTAAACACGTGCCGCCCATCCCCATCGCGCCAGCCCATAGGGATGGGCGTGCCTGCCCGATTGATCAAAACCTTTTGTGGCGCCCATCAGCATCAGCCACTTCCGTATCGGCCGGGTTCGCTTTAGCTTCCTCGCAGAATTCAATCAAGGAACGGAACATGCTGACATTTTATTATGCGCCCGGAAGCTGCGCGCTCGCCAGTCTCATCGCCCTGGAAGAATCCGGCCTTGCCTACGAGCACCGACGCCTCAACCTCGCCAATGGCGATCAGCGCCAGCCGGATTATCTGGCTATCAATCCCAAAGGCCGCGTCCCGGCGCTGGTGACCGATCGCGGCGTCCTCACCGAGAATATCGCGATCATGGCCTATATCGCCCAGATCGCACCAGCCGCGAAGCTGGCACCGCTCGACGACCCCTTCGAATTCGCGCAGATGCAATCCTTCAACAGTTACATCGTCTCCACCGTTCATGTGAACCACTCGCACAAGGGACGCGGTTACCGCTGGACCGACGATGCCGCCGCCATCGAGACGATGAAGGCCAAGGTGCCGCAGACCATGACCGAAAGCTTCGCCTTGATCGAAGACAAGATGCTAAAGGGTCCCTGGGTAATGGGCGAGCAATATACCGTCGCAGACGGCTATCTCTTCACCATGGAGAAGTGGCTGCCGGGAGATAATGTCGATATCAAACAGTTCCCCAAGGTCAGCGCGCATTATGAGCGCATGCTCGAGCGCCCGGCTGTTCAGAAGGCGCTTGCCATCGAACAGGGCTGATCGATCAGCCGAATGTTGCCAGAAGTTTTTTCGGGGCGCGGTATCGCCACGCCTCGATCAAGCGCAGCTCCAGTTCCTCGTCGCCGATCGCGTTGATGCGCAGCGGCACGGAGGGCCAGCCGATATAGTGATCCGTCTGAAAATAGATCTCCGGCGCCATTTCCATCAGCTGCTCCTTGCGGTCGATCGGCAGCGACAGCACGATGGTCTCGTTATTCTTGACGGTCACGAACGCCTTGCCGCCGACTTTGAAGGCCGGCAGTCCATAATGAAGGCCAGGCTCGACCTCGAGGAGCCGGGCTTGCGCCGCCAGCCGCTGCAATCGTTCCGCTATGGCGTCCATACTTACGTGCGATGTCATGCGCGTTTGAGTGCGATGATTAACTCTCTTATGCGCATTCTTCCGGCTGAACGGTCCGCTTGTCCATAGGCCGCCCCAGATTTTCCGGCATCAGCGGCAGGTCGGCCAGTTCTTCCAGCGACATGGCGGCAAGCATGGGATGCTGCAACGGATCGCTGTTCGGTTCGCGATCCTCATCGAGAAGATGACTGAAGAAAAGCTTCAAGATCGACATGGTGTGCCTCCTCGGATGCTCGCATCGATGCAACCATGAGGGCATCAGCCGAGCGAGCGGCGACGGTCTTCAATTTCATGGTGCATAATCGCGCGAATATGCGCTCGATGCAATTGAGAATGCAGAGATGCTGATATAGATATTCTATAATGAGAAACCTCAACAACGTTCATCTGAATGGCTTGCGCGCCCTGGAGGCGGTCGGCCGGCTCGGTTCGCTGCAGGCGGCAGCCGACGAACTCGGCGTGACGGTCGGCGCGGTCAGCCAGCAGGTCATCAAGGCCGAGGCGCAACTCGGTCGGCCGCTGTTCGAGCGGACGCCTAAGGGCATGACGGTGACGGCATCGGGGCTGGCGATATTGACGAGGCTTAACGAGGGCTTCCAAGCGCTTACGGCCGCAGTCGCGCTTGCGCAGCACGAGGATGAGAATATCCTTACGATTTCGGTCGCGCCGGTCTTTGCGGCCCGCTGGCTCGTGTACCGGCTCGATCGCTTCGCCGGCCGCCATCCGGATATCCGCCTGCGCATCGACGCCACGACACGGCTGATCAACCCGGCGACGTCCGATGTCGATATCGGCATTCGGGTCGGCGGCGGGCAATGGCCCGGTGTCAGGTCCGAGCTGCTGCTGGCGCAGGAAGTGTTCCCGGTCGTCACACCACAGATTGCCGCCACGCTTCGGGAGCCTGCCGATATACTGAAAGTCCCCGCCGTCATCGACGGACATGCGATGTTCGGCTGGGAGGTTTGGCTACGCGAGGCCGGGCTCTCGGGCCATTGCATGGAAGAGCGGCACATCTTCAATGATGCATCGCTCTGCCTGGATGCCGCCATAGCGGGGCAGGGGGTAATGCTCGCCTGGCAGACGCTAGCTGGCTATGCCCTCCAGCAGAAATGCCTTGTCGATCCCTTCGGCATCCGCGCTAAAACCGGTTTCGGCCATTATTTCGTCACGGCTGCCGGCGTGCGGGAACCGAAGAAGGTGACCGCCTTCAAGGCCTGGATCCGTGAGGAAATGCAAGAGAGCATGCGTCTCTTCCAATAATGTCAGACCGGTTCCTTGCCGCGGATCGCCTGCATGGCCTTATAGGCGTCGCGTGACTGGCAGCGCTCGATCCAGGCCTTCATCTTCGGCCGAGCGTCGAACAATTCCTGTTCGGTCTGAGCATAGCGCAGCACTTCGGCCAAGTTGAGGTCGGCGGCGGTGAAACGATTGCCGACGAGATGGTCCTGGTTTTGCAGGTGCTTTTCGAGCACGTCGAGTGGTTTCTTCAGCGAGCGGCAGGCGACGGCGATCCCGGCCTTGCCCGCGTCGCTGTTTTCCTGGGCATTGTCATAGATGCGAACCAGCGCGACGCTATAAGGTTCGACTTCCGTTGCCGCCCACATCGTCCACATGGCCATCAGCCCTTCTTCCTCTACCGTCTTGCCGGCAAGCGGGCAGCCATATTTGCGGGCGAGATATAGATTGATGGCGAGCGATTCGTGCAGGATGAGATCGCCATCCTTGATGCAGGGGATCATGCCCATCGGATTGACGGCCAGAAACTCCGGCGACATCGTATTGATTGGGGCGTCGGCGGCGAGCGGATTGGCAAGCCGGCTGGCCTGGATAACGGGCACGGATTTGAACTCGATGCCGAGTTCCTCGGCCATCCAGTAATTGCGCGAGGCGCGCGAGCGATAGACACCGTAGATCGTCAGCATGTGGGTCTCCCAGATTCGAGTCGGCGCGACCTTATTGGGCAGGTTGGGCGAGTAAAAGACCCTGCCGTTGATATCTGCAATGAAAGCTCGTGATGGATGGCGGATGGCCGGCGCCGCGCGAGCACGAAAATATCCGCCAACCCGCCGAAATCTTTGCAAATCATGCTGCCGAGGCCTAGCCTTCGTTCAGAAATTAGCGTCGCTGCATGTTACCGTTCGATCATGGCTTTCGTCGGATGCGGTAGGAGGCATCCGGTGAAATGCACATGGGCAATCGGTAACTGCGATCTCGGGAGGAGAGCAGATGCTTGCGACCGGCGTTTCGCTAGACGACAAATATACCGCTGAGGATGGCCGCGTTTTCATGACCGGCCTGCAGGCGCTGGTGCGGCTGCCCATGACACAGATGCGGCGCGACCGCGCCGCCGGGCTCAATACGGCAACGTTCATTTCAGGCTATCGCGGCTCGCCGCTCGGCGGCTACGACCAGCAGCTTCTGAAAGCCAAGACTTACCTCCACGCGCATGACATCACCTTCCAGCCCGGCATCAACGAAGACCTTGCAGCTACGGCCGTGTGGGGCTCGCAGCAGGTCGGCCTTTCTCCCGGTGCCCGCAAGGATGGCGTACTCGGCATCTGGTACGGCAAAGGTCCCGGCGTTGACCGTTCCGGTGACGTGCTGAAGCACGGCAATGCCGCCGGCACCTCCAGGCATGGCGGCGTTCTCTGTTTTGCCGGCGACGATCATTCCGCCAAATCCTCGACCATTCCGCACCAGACCGACCATGAATTCATCTCGGCGGTCATGCCGGTCATCTATCCCTCGTCGATCCACGAATTCCTCGAATACGGCCTGCTCGGCATTGCCATGTCGCGTTATTCCGGCTGCTGGGTCGGGATGAAATTCATCGCCGATACGGTCGAGACGACGGCGGCCGTCGATCTCTCGGGGGAAAAGCGGCAATTCATGTTGCCGACGGATTTCGAACTGCCTCCCGGCGGCCTCAACCTGCGCTGGCCCGATCCGCCGCTGGCGCAGGACGATCGCCTGCAGAATTACAAGGCCTATGCGGCCATCGCTTTCGCCCGCGCCAACCGCGTCGACGAAATCACGCATGATGTTCCCAATGCTCGCTTCGGCATCATCTCCTCCGGCAAGGCCTATGAGGATGTGCTGGAGGCGCTGCGCGAGTTGGAGATCGGCCCGCGGGAAATGGCTGATATCGGCCTGCGTATCTTGAAGGTGCGTATGCCCTGGCCGTTGGAGCCGGAGGCCGTGCGCCATTTCTCGGAAGGGCTGGACGAAGTTCTTGTCGTCGAGGAGCGGCGCGAGATCATCGAAAACCAGATCAAGCAGCAGCTGTTCAACTGGCGCGCCGATGTCCGCCCGCGCATCGTCGGCAAGTTCGACGAGCATGACAAGCCCTATCTCAGCCTGTCTTCGGCGCTGACAGTCGGCGCCGTCGCGAGAGCCATCGCCGGGCGCATCGTCAAGCTCGATCTCGATCGGGGCCTGCATGACCGCATTGCAGCCAAGCTTTCCTATCTTGCCGAGCGTGGCCAGATCAGTCGCAGCCATGTTGCGCCGCTGAACCGTACGCCCTTCTTCTGCTCCGGCTGTCCGCACAATACATCCACCCGCGTTCCCGAAGGCAGCCGCGCCATCGCCGGCATCGGCTGCCATTACATGGCCACCTGGATGGACCGCAGCACCGAGACCTTTACGCAAATGGGCGGCGAAGGCGTGCCGTGGACCGCGATCGCCCACTACACCGACGAAAAGCACATGTTCGTCAATCTCGGTGACGGTACCTATTTCCACTCCGGCATTCTCGCCATCCGCCAGTCCGTCGCCGCCAAAGTCAACGTCACTTACAAGCTGCTCTACAACGATGCCGTTGCCATGACCGGCGGTCAGCAGATCGACGGCCACCTGACGCCGCAGCTGGTGACGAAACAGCTGCATGACGAAGGCGTCAGGCCGATCTATCTGCTGTCGGACAATCCCGATGCCTATCGCGCATCCGAACTGGCGCCTGGTGTCAAGGTTCTGCATCGCGACCACATCGATCAGGTGATGCTGACGCTGCGCGAAACCGAAGGCTGTTCGGCGATCGTCTATGTCCAGACCTGTGCGGCCGAGAAGCGCCGTCGCCGCAGCCGCGGCCTGATGGAAGATCCGGCCAAGCGAGTCTTCATCAACAAGGCTGTCTGCGAGGGCTGCGGCGATTGCTCGGTGCAATCCAACTGCATTTCCATCGAGCCGCTGGAGACTGAGTTTGGCCGCAAGCGCCAGATCAACCAGTCGAGCTGCAACAAGGACTTTTCCTGCGTCAAAGGCTTCTGCCCGTCCTTCGTGACGGTTCACGGCGGCAAGCGCCGCAAGCGAAAGCCGCTTGATCACGCCGACATCGACGTGCCGATGCCTGAAATTCCCGTCATCGCCGATCGCCCCTGGAACATCGCGATCGCCGGCGTCGGCGGCACCGGCATCCTGACCATCGGCGCCATCCTCGGCATGGCTGCGCATCTGGATGGCAAGGTGCCGATGATCCTCGACATGGCCGGCCTTGCTCAGAAGGGTGGCGCGGTCATGAGCCATCTGCGCATCGGCCATAATCAGGCCGATGTCACCTCGTCGCGCATCGTCAACGGCGGCGCGGATCTGCTGTTATCAGCGGACGAGGTCGTGGGCGCCTCCAAGGATGCGATCACGCTTTGCTCGCCGACGCGGACGACCGCCATCGTCAACACCGGGTTGATGCCGGTTGCCGATTTTGTCCGCAACCGCGATTTCGATTTCAAGACCGGATCGATCCAGCACACGATCGCCAAGACCGTCAGCGACAAATCCGTCTTCCTCGATTTCGGCCATATCGCGACAGAAGTGACCGGCGATGCCATATCGACCAATATCCTGCTGACCGGCTTTGCCTGGCAACGCGGCCTGCTGCCGCTGTCGCTGGAGGCGATCGAAAGGGCGATCGAACTCAACGGCGTCGCCGTCAAGGCAAGCCTTTCCGCGTTTCATTGGGGCCGGCTTCTGGCGCATGATCCGCAGGCCGTGCATGCCATGATGGCCGAACCCGAGACGGGTAAGACACTGACGGAGATGAGCCTCGATGAACTCATCAAGCACCGCAAGGCGCATCTGACGGCCTATCAGAATGCAGCGCTTGCCGAACGCTATGGTGCTTTCGTCGCCCACGCCAATGCTCTGGCGGCGAAAGAGCGGCTTTCGGACAAGGTGCCCTTTGCCGTCGCCGTCACTTATGCGCGGGTCCTGGCCTACAAGGATGAATATGAGGTCGCCCGGCTGCTCACCGATCCTGCTTTCGAAGCGCAATTGCGTGAGGAGATGGACGGAGATTTCAAGCTGGCCCTCAATCTCGCGCCGCCCATCCTTAGCGGCAAGGATCCGAACGGCCGGCCAAGGAAGCGCGAATTCGGCGCCTGGATCCTGCCGCTGCTGCGGATGCTTGCACCAATGAAGCGGCTGCGTGGCACCGCTTTCGATCCCTTCGGCTATATGGCGGAGCGGCAAATGGAACGCCGCCTGATTGCCGAATACGAAGAGATCGCCGGGCGTGTGCTTTCCGGTCTGCGCCACGACAACGAGGCAGAAGCCCTTGCCATTCTCTCGCTGTTTGATGAGATAAGAGGCTTCGGCCCGGTCAAGGAGGAGGCTCGCCGGAAGATCATGGTGAGGATCGCGGACGGACTGAAAGCCTATGAGATGCCGAGGGAGGCGCAGCATGTACCCGCAGATGCGGCATGACGCCCGAGGTGGAAACTTGAAGCAGGCATAACAAGACATACGTTCAAGGAGATTGGACGTTCGGAGAGATCGGGAGGAGAAGCCGGATGTTTTCTGGGGGATTGAACTTCGCGCTGGGCGAGGACATCGATGCGTTGCGCGAGCAGGTGCGCCGCTTTGCCAGCAACCGCATCGCACCCTTTGCCGACGAGATCGATCGCAACAATAGTTTCCCGATGCATCTGTGGCGGGAGATGGGCGATCTCGGCGTACTCGGGATCACGGTTGACGAAGCCTATGGTGGCGCCGGCCTCGGCTATCTCGCTCACACGGTGGCGATGGAGGAAATCAGCCGTGCTTCGGCTTCCGTCGGCCTGAGCTACGGCGCTCATTCCAACCTCTGCGTCAACCAGATCTACCGCAACGGTACCACGGCGCAGAAGGAGCGCTACCTGCCGAAGCTGATATCGGGCGAGCATGTGGGGGCTCTCGCCATGTCGGAACCGGGCGCGGGCTCCGATGTCGTCTCCATGAAGCTGCAAGCGGAGAAACGCGGCCATCACTATGTGCTGAACGGCAGCAAGATGTGGATCACCAACGGTCCGGATGCCGATGTTCTCGTCGTGTATGCCAAGACGTCTCCTGATGCGGGCCCGCGGGGGATCACCGCCTTCCTCGTCGAGAAAGGCTTCCCCGGCTTCTCCGTCGGCCAGAAGCTCGACAAGCTCGGCATGCGGGGTTCCAACACCTCGGAGCTGATCTTCCTCGATTGCGAGGTGCCGGAGGAGAATGTTCTCGGTCAGGTGGATGGTGGTGTCCGCGTGCTGATGTCGGGTCTCGATTACGAGCGCGTCGTGCTCTCGGGTGGCCCTGTCGGCATCATGGCCGCCTGCATGGATGTGGTGCTGCCCTACATGCATGAGCGCAAGCAGTTCGGCCAGTCCATCGGCGAGTTTCAGCTGATGCAAGGCAAGCTGGCCGACATGTATGTCACCATGAATGCCACGCGTGCCTACGTCTATGCGGTGGCCGCCGCCTGCGATCGCGGCGAGACGACGCGCAAGGATGCGGCCGGCTGCATTCTCTATTCCGCCGAGAAGGCAACGGCACTGGCGCTCGAATGCATCCAGGCGCTCGGCGGCAACGGCTACACCAATGATTATCCTGCCGGCCGGCTGCTGCGCGACGCCAAGCTCTACGAGATCGGCGCCGGCACATCTGAAATCCGGCGCATGCTGATCGGTCGCGAGCTGTTCGGCGAAACGGCCTGACTGCGAAATTCCATTCCCATCAACCGGTGAAGCGCATGACCGTCCTGAAATCAGAGATATCGACGCATTCGGACCGCTTTCGCGATAATCGCGCCGCGTTGCTGGAGGCGATCGGCGTCGCCGAGACTGCAGCGTCGCAGGCAGTGGAAGGCGGTGGCGCGCAGGCGCGTGAGCGCCATGTCAGCCGCGGCAAGATGCTGCCGCGCGATCGTGTCGCCGGGCTGATCGATCCCGCCACGCCGTTTCTGGAAATCGGCACGACCGCCGCGCACGGTCTCTACAACGGCGACGCGCCGGGAGCCGGCCTGATCGCCGGCATCGGACGCGTTTCCGGCCGCGACTGCATGATCGTTTGCAACGACGCCACGGTCAAAGGCGGCACCTACTATCCGATCACGGTGAAGAAGCATCTGCGTGCGCAGGAAATTGCCGCGGAAAACAATCTCCCCTGCATCTACCTCGTCGATTCCGGCGGCGCCAATCTGCCGAACCAGGACGAGGTGTTTCCCGACCGCGATCATTTCGGCCGCATCTTCTACAATCAGGCCAATATGTCGGCCGCCGGCATCCCGCAGATCGCTGTCGTCATGGGCTCCTGCACGGCCGGCGGCGCCTATGTGCCGGCCATGTCGGATGAAACCATCATCGTCGAAAAGCAGGGGACAATCTTTCTCGCCGGTCCGCCGCTCGTCAAGGCGGCGACGGGGGAGGTGGTCTCGGCCGAGGATCTCGGCGGCGGCGATGTTCACACGCGCCTTTCCGGTGTTGCTGATCATCTGGCGCGCGACGATGCCCATGCGCTTGCGCTCGCCCGCCAGGCGGTCGCCAATCTCAATCGCCGCAAACCCGAGAGCGTCGAGCTTCGCACGCCCGAGGCACCGCTCTACGATCCCGAGGATATTCTCGGCATCGTCCCTTCCGATCTGCGCACGCCCTATGATGTGCGCGAGGTTATCGCCCGCATGGTGGATGGCTCCCACCTCGATGAGTTCAAAGCGCGCTACGGCACGACGCTGGTCTGCGGCTTTGCCCATATCCACGGCATCCCGGTCGGCATCATCGCCAACAACGGTGTTCTCTTCTCGGAGTCGGCGCTGAAGGGCGCCCATTTCGTCGAGCTTTGCTCGCAGCGCAAGATCCCGTTGGTCTTCCTGCAGAACATCACCGGCTTCATGGTCGGCCGCAAATACGAGACGGAAGGCATCGCTAAGAATGGCGCCAAGCTGGTGACGGCTGTCGCCACGACCAAGGTCCCGAAGATCACTATGCTGATCGGCGGCTCCTTCGGCGCCGGTAATTACGGCATGGCCGGCCGGGCCTATTCGCCGCGTTTCCTCTGGACCTGGCCCAACAGCCGCATATCGGTCATGGGCGGAGAGCAGGCGGCGGGCGTGCTCGCCACCGTGCGCGGCGAGGCGCTGGCGCGGGGCGGCAAGCCTTGGACGCCGGAAGAAGAGGCCGCCTTCAAGGCGCCGACGCTCAAGATGTTCGAAACCCAGAGCCACCCGCTCTATGCCTCGGCCCGCCTTTGGGACGACGGCATCATCGATCCGCGCAAGAGCCGCGACGTGCTGGCTCTCTCGCTTTCAGCAGCACTCAACGCACCGATCGAAGACACACGCTTCGGTCTGTTCAGGATGTGAGGAGACGGAGATGAAACGCGATACCATAAATGCCAAGAATGCGCCGCAGCCGCGCGGCGGCTATGCCCAGGCCGTGAAGCTCGAGAATTTCGAGCGACTACTTTTTATCAGCGGACAGATACCGACCGATGTCGATGATGCCTTGCCGGAGGGTTTTAAGGCGCAGGCCCGTCAGGTCTGGCACAACATCGATGCGCAGCTGAAGGCGGCCGGCATGACGAAGGACGATATCGTCAAGGTCACCACCTTTCTCGCCGATCGACATCACACGATCGAGAACCGCGAGATCCGCAGCGAATATCTAGGCTCGCTCACGCCGGCCATGACTGTCGTGATCGCCGGTATCTTCGACACGGCCTGGCTGCTCGAAGTCGAAGTCATTGCCGCGCAATAGGGTCTGCCGATGTTTTCGAAGATACTGATCGCCAATCGCGGCGAAATCGCCTGCCGGGTCATCCGCACCGCAAGGCGGCTGGGCATCCGCACGGTCGCCGTCTATTCCGACGCCGATCGGGATGCCCTGCACGTGGCGCTGGCCGACGAAGCCGTGCATATCGGCCCGGCGGCTGCGAGCGAGAGCTATCTGTCGAAGGAGAAGATCATCGGGGCCGCGAAGCGAACCGGCGCGGAGGCCATCCATCCGGGCTACGGCTTTCTCTCGGAAAATGCAGGTTTTGCCGAGGCCGTCGAAGCTGCCGGCCTGGTCTTCATCGGCCCGTCGCCGGCCTCCATCCGAGCGATGGGGCTCAAGGATGCGGCCAAGGCGCTGATGGAGCGGGCAGGGGTGCCGGTCGTGCCAGGCTATCATGGCGATAGGCAAGAGCCCGGCTTTCTTGCCGCACAGGCCGATGGCATCGGCTTTCCCGTTCTTATCAAGGCGAGGGCCGGCGGCGGTGGCAAGGGCATGCGCCGCGTCGACCGGCCGGAGGATTTCGAGGCTTCGCTGGAGGCAGCGAAACGCGAGGCGAAATCCGCTTTCGGCGACGATGCCGTGCTGATCGAGAAATATCTGACCAAACCGCGTCACATCGAGATCCAGGTCTTCGGAGACAGCCATGGCAATGCCGTGCATCTTTTCGAGCGCGATTGCTCGCTGCAGCGCCGGCACCAGAAGGTGATCGAAGAGGCGCCTGCGCCTGGTATGACGGAAGAGATGCGTAGCGCCATGGGCGAAGCGGCCGTGCGCGCCGCTCGCGCCATCGATTATCGCGGCGCCGGCACCGTCGAATTCATCGCCGATGTCTCCGAGGGCCTGTCGCCGGATCGCTTCTTCTTCATGGAAATGAATACACGCCTGCAGGTCGAGCACCCCGTGACCGAAGCGATCACCGGCGTTGATCTGGTGGAATGGCAATTGCGCGTTGCGAGCGGCGAGCCGCTTCCGATGAGGCAAAATGAGCTCACCATAAACGGCTGGGCCTTCGAAGCGCGCATCTACGCCGAAGATCCCTCGCGCGGCTTCCTGCCGGCAACCGGCACGCTTTCCCACCTTCTCTTTCCCGAAGGCGATGTGCGCATCGATTCAGGCGTGCGCAAGGGCGATACCATCACCCCGCATTATGATCCGCTGATTGCCAAGCTGACCGTGCACGCGCCGGATCGGGCGGCCGCCCTGGCGAAGCTTACGCGAGGCCTGGAGCAGACGCAGGTTGCCGGAACCACGACAAATCTCGATTTCCTCATTCGCCTCGGCCACCAGCCGGATTTCGCCGCCGGCCAACCGGATACTGGATTGATCGATCGCGATGTGGAGGCGCTGACCTCGGCGCGGCAGCCCGACGATGCGGCTCTTGCCATTGCTGCCATTGTCGAGGCGGGTGGGTTCGCGCAAGCCGCTGACAATGATCCTTGGCTGTCGCTCGGTGCTTGGCAGCTCTGGGGCGAAGCAAGTCGTCCCGTCACGCTGCATTTTGCCCATGGTCAGCAAAATTGCCGCGTAGCTGCAAAGGGTCGGTCGCTGTTCAGCGTCGCCTTTGACGGTCGCGCCATTCTCGTCCGCCTGCTCGCAGGTGAGGGCCTTTCCCGTCATGTCGAGATCGACGGCCGGCAATCCCACGTCGATATCTTCGAGACATCGTCAGGTCTGACTTTGTTCCTCGATGGGCAGACGCATCATTTCCATCGCCTCGATCTTCTCGACGGAGGAGAGGAGGCGGCCAGCGGCGGCGACCGCGTCATCGCGCCGATGCCGGGCCTCGTCAAGATCGTGCGCGTGCGCGAGGGTGACACGGTGGCGAAGGGTCAGGCGCTGATCGTCATGGAAGCCATGAAGATGGAGTTGACGCTGACGGCGGCACGCGACGGTATCATCGAAAGCCTGCATGTCGGCGAGGGCGATCAGACCAGTGAAAGCGCAGTGCTTCTGTCGCTTCGCCCGGAGGATGCGGCATGACCGACAAGCCTTCCAACCACGTCACCATCGTCGAGATGGCGCCGCGCGACGGCCTGCAGAATGAGAAGCAGCAGGTCGATACCGAACGCAAGATCGAGTTGGTCGACCTGCTCTCCGATTGCGGTTTCGAGCGCATCGAGGTGACGAGTTTCGTTAGTCCAAAATGGGTGCCGCAGCTCGCCGATGCTGCCGATGTCATGACGGGCATAAGACGACATCCCGGTGTTCGTTACGCAGCGCTGGCACCCAACATGCAGGGCTTCGAGGCAGCCCTTGCCGCCGGCGCCGATGAAGTGGCGATCTTCGCCTCTGCCTCGGAAACCTTTTCCATGCGCAATATCAACTGCTCGATCGCCGAGAGCATCGAGCGCTTCCGGCCGGTGGCCGCTGCCAGCCGGGATCGCGGTGTCCCGTTGCGCGGCTATGTCAGCTGCGTCGTCGAATGCCCCTATGAAGGCGCGGTGCCGCCACAAAATGTCGTCAGCGTCGCCTGGCAATTGCGGGCACTTGGCTGCTACGAGATTAGCCTCGGCGACACGATCGGCAAAGGCACGCCGGAGGCCGTCGACCGGATGCTTGCCGCAGTGCTGGGCGAGCTGCCCACGGCAGTCCTTGCCGGCCATTTTCATGACACGTCCGGACGAGCGCTCGATAATATCGGCGTCGCGTTGGAGCGCGGCCTGCGGGTATTCGATGCGTCAGCGGGTGGCCTCGGCGGTTGCCCCTTCGCTCCCGGCGCCAAGGGCAATGTCGATACCGTTTCTGTTCAAGATTATCTATCGGTGCGGGGTTTTGAGACTGGTCTCGACCAGGACAAGCTTGCGGCCGCCGCCGCCTTCGCCCGCAGCCTCAGGAGTACCGCATGATATCGCAAACGATCCGCATCACCACAGACGAGCGCGGTGTCGCCTATCTGACGCTGACGCGCGCCGAAAAGCACAATGCCCTTTCGGCTGAAATGATCGATGATTTGATGGTGGCTACAGAAGACCTTGCTCACGATAGGGCAGTCCGGGTCGTCGTGTTGACCGGCGAGGGCGCCAGTTTCTGTGCCGGCGGCGATCTCGGTTGGATGCGTGCCCAGTTCGATGCTACGCGGGACGGACGTATGGCCGAAGCGCGGCGGCTTGCCATGCTGTTCAAGACGCTGAACGAATTGCCGAAGCCGCTGATCGCCCGCGTCCAGGGCAATGCTTTCGGTGGCGGTATCGGTATCCTCAGCGTCTGCGACATGGTGATATCGGCATCGACGGCCCGTTTCGGCCTGACGGAGGTGCGCCTCGGCATCATTCCGGCCACGATCAGTCCCTATGTCGTCGCGCGCATCGGCGAAGCGAATGCGCGCCCGTTGTTTCTCTCCGGCAAAATCATCGATGCCTGGCAGGCGCATGCCGCGGGCCTCCTGTCACGGGTCGTGGCGGAGGAGGCACTGGATGAGGCCGTAGAAGCCGAAGTCCGCCATTTCCTGGGCGCGTCACCGCAGGCAGCGGCCCGCGCTAAGGCCCTGGCGCGCTCCGTCGGTAGGCCGATTACCGATGGCATGATCGATCACGTCGTCGAACAATTGGCAGATGCTTGGGAGACCGACGAGGCGAAGGAAGGCATCACCGCCTTCTTCGAAAAGCGGCAGCCGAACTGGCGATCGGCCTAAACGAGCCTGTTGTTTGCGATGGTCAGCTGCGGGAATTGCGTGCCTCCCTTGATGAGATCGCCGGATGCCGGCTTGTCCCAGCGAAAGCCCATGATCGCGGCTTGCTGCATCTCCTGGAAAAGGTTGCCCGCAATCACCGCCGAGCCGGCGCCATCCGCGACCGAGACCACGCAGCCAATGCCGGCGTGCCTGACTATGTTGCCTGTCGCGACGACGTTGCGGAGATATTGACCCCAGCCGAGCCTCATGCCCCAGAGCGGCGCATTCTCGATGACATTATCGGCAACAAGCGTATCGGCCTCGGCCGAGATGCCGATGCCGAAACCGCCATCCTGCGCATAAGGGGCGGTGAGCGACAGATTGCGGATGACATTGCCCGTCACCGAAGCGAGCCTTCCGCCCCTGTCGAAATTGGTGACTGAAATGCCGTTGGCGGCGCCATCGACAAGGTTGTTGCTGATCGTGGCGCCGACGAATTCGAATTCGCAGTAGATGGCCGTTTCGCCGGAGCGCAGGCACTGATTGTTCGAGATCTGCACATTCGACGCCGAGTTGGCTCGGATGGCGGTGAAGGCGCAGTCGGTGATCTGATTGCCCGAAACCGTGACGCCATCGGCGCGGAAAACGTTGATGCCATTGCCGTTCTGGCCGGTGCCGCCGCCGTTGGCGCGGATGCGAGCAATGCGGTTGTTGGTGACGCTGCTGCCATCCTCGGCCTTGTCCCAGCGATGGATGAGGATACCGCCATTGCCGCAATCCTCGACGCGATTGCCTGTCGCCGTCAATCCGGTTGACTGGACGGAATAGATGCCGGCTTCCGCCGCGCCGGAGATGCGGCTGCGCTCGATCCGGCCGCCGCAGCGCTCAAGCTGCAGAGCATGCTTGCGGCTGCCGGTAACTTCGCAATTGTCGATCAGCACCTCGTCGACACCGGTAAATTGCAGGAGGCCGCCGGCATAATCGGCGAGCCAGCGATTGCCGCCATCGAGCACAAGGCCGGAAAGCTCGATACGCCTGGCTTTATCCGTATTCATCAGATGACCGTCGCCGCTATAGACCAGCCGTGAAGCACCGGGAACGCCGGTGATACGGGTGTTATCAGGCAATGTCAGGTTGGAAATATTGTAGGTGCCCGGCGGCAGGAAGAGCGGCATGTTGGTGCGCGCCGCATTGTCGATCATCGCCTGCAGCTTGCCGCTCTTGAAGTCGCTGGCGCCCGGTGTCGTCTTAAGCGCAACGGCGTCGATCGGTCCGCGTAGCTCGGCACGGGCCATCTTGGCCAGCGGCGCGGCGAAAACGCGCGGCGTAAGCAGGCCGGCCGTTGCCGAGGCGGCGATGGAAGCGACGAAGGCGCGGCGTTGGATCATTGCGAGCTCCTGGAACGTCGCTCCCGAAGCAGAAATCGTGCCAGGCCTATCTGTGCCATTTTGATACGGCGGCCGCTCGTCAAACGCTTTCGATTGGCCAAGGGCCTTGACCTCTTTCTATTTCATTTACCAGTCCCGTACAGGCGATGACCCGCACCTAATCCATTTGCGCTAGGGGCGACTCGCCGCGCATGTTATCCCTGCCGCATGCGGATCGCGGCCTTTCAACGTCTGGCACTTTTCGACGCCGTCGAGCAGGCAGCCGAGGTTTTGGCACGCGATCTCGCTTGGGCGGAAGCTGAAGGTATCGATCTCGCACTCTTTCCGGAATGCTATCTGCAGGGGCACAGCTATAACGAAGCCATCGCCAGACGCCGCGCGCTCTCCCTTGACGATCCCGGGTTGAATGCGCTTGTCGCTCGTTTCGCCTCGGGCAAGACGACAGCGATCATTGGCTTCTTCGAGAAGAGGCGCGATGCGCTCCACAACAGCGCCATGGTCGTCAAATCCGGCCGGATAGCCGGGGTCTATGCCAAGGCTCATCCGCTCGAAAGCGGCTGCACGCCCGGAAGGGATTTTCCGGTCTGGCAGGAGGGCAATTGGCGTTTCGGCATCAATATCTGCGCCGATCTCCGATATCCCTACACGTCGGCCCGTCTGGCTAAACAGGGAGCGGGCCTCATCTGCAATCCCATCAATCTGATGCTGCGACCCCACAAGGCCGAGAAATGGCACAGGCCGGGCATTTCCGGCTTACAGATATGCGCCAAGCATACGGGATGCTGGGTCATGGCGTCCGATGTAGTCGGAAGCAACGAGGATGGCTGGGTGAGCTATGGTACGAGTGCAATCGTCGATCCGAGCGGCGTCGTCGTGGCAAAGGCCAAGCCGCATAGCGAGGATGTCCTCGTCTTCGATCTGCCGGATCGGCAACCCGAATGACGATTCGCTCAAAAAGCTGCTGTCGTCGCTACCTAATCGTGCAAATCGCGCTATCCTCATAAGTCATGAGACCCGATCAACTGCTTTATCCGGCGCCCGAGGGCCTGTTCTGCCCGATCGGCGGCTTCTATATCGATCCCGTACAGCCGGTCGAGCGAGCGCTCGTTACGCATGGTCATTCCGATCATGCCCGCTCCGGCCATGCCCATGTGCTCGCCACCCGCCAGACCCTCGATATCATGCGTATTCGTTACGGCGATGATTTTGCCGGCTCGGAGCAAGCAGTCACTTTCGGCGAGGAGGTGACGATCAATGGCGTAAAGGTGCGGTTCCATCCTGCCGGTCACGTCCTTGGCTCCGCTCAAATCGCAGTGGAGAAGGATGGGCTGCGCATCGTCGTCTCAGGTGATTACAAGCGCCGGCCGGACCCGACCTGTGAAGCCTATGTGCCGGTCCCCTGTGATGTCTTCATCACCGAGGCGACCTTCGGTCTGCCGGTCTTCCATCATCCCGATCCGATGGCCGAGACACGCAAGCTCCTGGGTTCGCTTCGCCAGTTTCCGGAACGAACGCATCTGATCGGCGCCTATGCGCTCGGCAAGGCGCAGCGAGTCATCCGTCTGCTGCGCGATGCCGGATATGACAAGCCGATCTATATCCATGGCGCATTGGAAACTCTCTGCGATTATTATGTCAGCCAGGGCATCGCGCTTGGCGAACTCAAGCCGGCCACCCTCGAAAGCCGCGATCAGTCGATCTTCCATGGCGCCGTGGTCGTCGGCCCGCCCTCCGCTTTCCAGGATCGCTGGGCGAGGCGGTTCCATGATCCGCTGCCGGCCTTCGCCTCCGGCTGGATGATGGTGCGCCAGCGCGCCAAGCAGCTCGGTGTCGAGCTGCCGCTGGTCATCTCCGATCATTGCGACTGGCCGGAGCTGACGGAGACGATCTCCGATCTGAAGCCGAGCGAGGTCTGGGTCACCCACGGCCGCGAGGAAGCGCTGGTGCGCTGGTGCGAGCTGCAGGATATCGCCGCCAAGCCGCTGCATCTCATCGGCTATGAAGACGAGGGCGATTGATGAAAGCCTTTGCCGACCTTCTCGACCGCCTGGTGCTGACGCCGAGCCGCAACGGCAAGCTGAAGCTGCTGACCGATTATTTTCGCGATACGCCAGACCCAGATCGTGGCTATGGTCTGGCCGCCATCGCCGGTACGCTCGAGGTGCGCAACGTCAAGCCCGCCATGCTGCGCGAACTCGTTCTCGAGCGCATGGACGAGGTGCTGTTCCGCTACTCCTACGACTATGTCGGCGATCTCGCCGAAACGATCTCGCTGGTATGGGACAAGGAGAGCGAGATCGAGCGTCCCGCCGGCGAGCAGCCGAAGCTCGGCGAGGTTATCAGGCGCATGAATGCGCTTGGGCGGACCGAAGTACGCAGTTTCGTCCGCGATCTCCTTGATCGGCTGGATACGTCAGGCCGTTTCGCATTCTTAAAGCTCGCGACCGGTGCGATGCGCATCGGTGTCTCGGCCCGGCTTGCCAAGCAGGCGCTGGCTGAGATGAGCGGCAAGGATGTAACGGAAATCGAGACGTTGTGGCATGGCCTGCAACCGCCCTATGAAAGCCTGTTCCACTGGCTTGAGGGCAAGGGCGAGAAGCCGATTCTGGCGACACCCGCGATCTTCCATTCCGTCATGCTCGCCAATCCCGTCGAGCCGGGCGATCTCGATGGGCTCGACCCCCACGATTTCGCCGCCGAATGGAAATGGGATGGCATCCGCGTCCAGCTTTCGCGCTTCGGGGAGACGAGCAAACTCTATTCTCGCTCCGGCGATGACATATCCGGCGCCTTTCCCGACGTTGTGGACGCCATGAACTTCGAGGGCGTCATGGATGGGGAGCTGCTGGTTGGCGGCACCGTGCGATCCAACAGCCCGACACGCAGCTTTTCAGATTTGCAGCAGCGTCTGAACCGTAAGACTGTGACTTCGAAGATGCTGGACGAGTTTCCCGCCTTCATCCGCGCCTACGATCTTCTCTTTGATGGCGCGGAGGACGTGCGCGCCCGTGGCTTCCTCGATCGGCGCGAGCGACTGACGGAGATCATCGATGCCGCCCCGCATGATCGTTTCGATCTATCGCCGCTCGTCGATTTCACCTCGTGGGAGGAGCTTGACCGGCTGCGCTCTTCGCCGCCCGATCCTGTCATCGAAGGCGTGATGATCAAGCGCAGGGACAGCGCCTATCTCGCCGGCCGGGCCAAAGGCCCCTGGTTCAAGTGGAAGCGCGATCCCTATAATGTCGATGCCGTGCTGATGTATGCGCAGCGCGGCCACGGCAAGCGCTCCAGCTACTATTCCGATTTCACCTTCGGCGTTTGGTCGATGACGCCTGAGGGCGAGCAGCTGGTTCCGGTCGGCAAGGCCTATTTCGGCTTTACTGACGCCGAACTGGAGGTGCTGGACAAGTTCGTGCGCAACAATACGGTCGATCGTTTCGGCCCCGTGCGCGCCGTACGCGCCGATCGGGATTTCGGTTTCGTGCTCGAGGTCGCTTTCGAGGGCATCAATCGCTCCACTCGCCACAAATCCGGCGTTGCCATGCGCTTTCCCCGCATTGCAAGGCTACGGCCAGACAAGCCGCCCTACGAGGCCGACAGGTTGGAAACTTTGATCGCGATGATTGACGCCAAGGCTCCGGTTGTCGATGAATAGGCGAGGGCGATTCCTCACCACAAAGTGAGTTGGCCTTGCCTTTCAACCCGTGCAGATTTGCCCTGCGCCGGGACATTTAGACAGAGCTCATGACCATGTCTGACGACAACGCATTTCGTCCCAATCGCCGCGGCGTTCTTGCCGGCATCGCCATCACGCTTTTTGCGCCCTCCATCGTCCGGGCGGCTGATGACAGCACTACCGGCGGCAAGCCCTCTGAGACAAAGGCGATCGCCCGGAGTGATGAAAAGGCCGAGGATGCGCCGCCACAGCTTTCTGGTGACTATGCCAAGGAGCGCCATCTCTTTCGCACCGACCTTGTGAGCAAGGGGCCGGCTCCCGATATCTACGAACCGCTGGCGACGCCATCGACCGCCGAACGGCTTTTCTATCGCAGCGGTGTCGGCGAAGAGCTGGAGCTCGTCGCCTGGGTTTCCCGCTACACACGCTCAGAGAAGCCGAAGCCGGCCGTGCTTTTCCTGCACGGCGGCAACGCCATCGGCCAGGGACATTGGCAGCTGATGAAGCCCTATGTCGAGGCCGGCTATGTCGTCATGATCCCCTCCATGCGTGGGGAAAACGGCCAGAAGGGCAATTTTTCGGGTTTTTACGACGAAGTTGCCGATGTGCTGGCCGCGTCTAACCGGCTGCGGCATCTGCCTGGGGTTGATCCGCACCGCATGTTCCTGGCCGGACACAGCATCGGCGGTACGCTGGCCATGCTGGCAGCCATGTCGACCCATCGCTTCCGGGCGGTCGCGCCGATATCAGGCAATCCGGATGCCTATGCCTTCTTTGGTCGCTATCCGCAGGACATCCGATTCAACACCAGGAACCCGCGCGAATACCAGATGCGCTCGCCTCTCTGCTATGCGCACAGCTTCAAGAGCCCTGTAAAGCTGTTCCACGGGACCGAAGAGGCGCATTTCGATTCGCGCTTGGCATTGCTTTCGAAGCGAGCGACAGCAGCAGGCGTGAAAATGGAAATGGCGACCGTGCCGGGCAGCCATAATTCGGCTTTGCCGGGCGAAATCGCTCAAAGTATCGAGTTCTTCAAGAGCGTAGCCGTCTAGACCAGCTCCCGTAAGAGCGGCACCGGAGATAAGCCACACCGCTCTGCTACTCGATGCTTACGCCATCAGCTTCTCGATCAGTGCCGCCGCCGCTTCCGCAATCACGGTTCCGGGCGGGAAGATCGCGTCGGCGCCGGCTGCCTCCAGCGCCGCAAAATCCTGCGGCGGGATGACGCCACCGACTGCGATCAGAATATTGCGGGCATGACGCCGGGTGAGCGCCTCCTTCAATTCCGGCACCAGCGTCAGATGGCCGGCGGCAAGCGACGATGCGCCGACGATATCGACGCCTTCGCGAACGGCGACGTCGGCGACTTCCTCAGGCGTCTGGAACATGGCGCCGACGACGACATCGAAGCCGAGATCGGCAAAGGCCGTAGCGATCACCTTTTGCCCGCGGTCGTGCCCATCCTGGCCCATCTTGGCGATGAGGATGCGGGGCTTTTCGCCGCGCACCGTGCGGAGGGCCTCGACCTTGGCGACAGCCTTGTTGAAAGCGGGATCGGCGTCGCCGACTTCTTGACGGTAGACGCCTGAGATGGTCCTGATCTCGGCGACATGCCGGCCATAGGCCTTTTCCAACGCGAGCGAGATTTCGCCGACGGTCGCTCTTGCCCTTGCTGCCTTCACGGCGAAGTCGAGCAGATTGCCGGTGCCGTTTCGCGCGGCATCCGTTAAGGCATCCAGGGCTGTTTCGACGGCTGTCGTCTCGCGCGTGCCCTTCAATTGCTGCAGCTTGGAAAGCTGGCGTGCCCGCACCTCGGAATTGTCGATCTTCAGAACGTCGACCTCGATATCTTTTTCCGGCCTGGAAAAATTGATGCCGACGAGGGTTTGATGGCCGCTGTCGATGCGTGCTTGCGTGCGGGCCGCCGCTTCCTCGATGCGAAGCTTGGGGATGCCTTTCTCGATCGCCTTTGCCATGCCGCCAAGTGCCTCGACTTCCTCGATATGGGCAAGGGCGCGCGCGGCGAGATCATGGGTCAGCCGTTCGACATAGGCCGAGCCGCCCCAGGGATCGATGATGCCTGTCGTTCCCGATTCCTTCTGCAGCAGGATCTGCGTGTTGCGGGCGATGCGGGCGGAATGATCCGTCGGCAGCGCCAGCGCCTCGTCGAAGGAATTGGTATGGAGCGACTGCGTGTGTCCCTGTGTGGCAGCCATCGCCTCGACCATAGTGCGGATGATGTTGTTCATCGGGTCCTGCGCCGTCAGCGACCAGCCGGAGGTCTGGCTGTGGGTTCTGAGCGCCAGGGATTTCTGGTCCTTCGGTGCGAAATTCTTCTGCATCAGCGCGGCCCAGATCAGCCGCCCCGCGCGCATCTTGGCGACTTCCATGAAGAAGTTCATGCCGACGGCCCAGAAGAAGGACAGGCGAGGCGCGAAGCTGTCTACATCGAGCCCGGCTGCGACGCCTGCCCGCGCATATTCGATGCCGTCGGCGATGGTGTAGGCGAGTTCCAGATCCGCCGTCGCGCCGGCCTCCTGCATGTGGTAGCCGGAGATCGAGATGGAGTTGAACTTCGGCATACGCTGGCTGGTATAGCTGAAAATGTCCGAAACGATCCGCATTGAGGGTTGGGGCGGATAGATATAGGTGTTTCGAACCATGAACTCCTTGAGGATGTCGTTCTGGATCGTGCCGGACAGCTTGTCCTCGGAAACACCCTGTTCCTCCGCCGCGACGATATAGAGCGCCATGATCGGCAGCACCGCGCCATTCATGGTCATCGAGACGCTCATCTCATCGAGTGGAATGCCATCGAAGAGCTGGCGCATATCGAGGATGGAATCGATCGCGACACCCGCCATGCCGACATCGCCTGATACCCTCGGATGATCGCTGTCATAGCCGCGATGCGTGGCAAGATCGAAGGCGACGGAGAGCCCTTTCTGGCCGGCGGCGAGATTGCGGCGATAGAAGGCGTTGGATTCTTCCGCCGTGGAGAAGCCGGCATATTGGCGTATAGTCCAGGGCTGCTGGACATACATGGTCGGGTAGGGGCCGCGCACAAATGGCGCAGCACCGGGATAGGTTTCAAGGAAGTTCAGGCCGGCGAGGTCGTTTTCGTCGTAAGCGCGCTTGACGCTGATGCCTTCGGGGGTTTCCCACGCACGGGCGGTGGTCGTTGGTGCCGTTGCTTGTAGCTTGGCCCAGGGGATGGTGGCGAAGTTGGGGATCTTGGTCATGGAGCGGATGCCTCCGTGGACGTCGAAAGTACGGCACCCCCCTCTGTCACTTCGTGACATCTCCCCCACAAGGGGGGAGATTGGCAGCTTGCTGTGCGTGTCTGCCCTAAAAATTCTTGCGCCTTGGTGACGTGGCATAGGGTTATGCCGTGAGGTGTGCGACACTCTCCGAACGATCTCCCCCCTTGTGGGGGAGATGTCGCGAAAGCGACAGAGGGGGGTATCGCACTTGTCTCGAACGCGATCTCCATTCTCATCCCTCCATCCCCTCATCCAGCCGCATCGGCACCAACCCCGTCCCGCCAGCAATCGGACTCAAAGGGCCCAAAACCGTCACTGGCCGCTCGGTCTTCATGGCAAACAGCGTCGTCCCTACGATCGGCTTGGCGATGCGGCTCTCGCGTGCCTCGGCAACCATCGCCGCCAACTCACCGCTGGGAATGACCCTCGCCAATCCGCCCTTGCTTTCGATCTCGACAAAGATATCCCAGGCCCGCTCACAAAGTGCATCGGTCAGCGTCTCGATTCCGCCGGCTCCGGCGGCAGGATCGACGACATGATCGAGGTGGCTTTCGGCAATCAAAATCGTCTGCATGTTGCGCGCCAGCCGCCGCGCCAGCGGGTCGGGTATGCCGTGCGTCAGGCTGTGCGGCAGGACGGAAATCTCGTCAGCGCCGCCGACGCCGGCTGAAAAGACCGCGATCGTGTTGCGCAGGATGTTCGTCTCCGGATCGAGGCGGGTCAGCATGCGATAGCTCGTCTCCGCAAAGAGATGCGCCGGTCGTGGGTCGGTGACTCCGCAGGCCTCGGCGATCCGGGTGAAGATCAGCCGTGCGGCGCGCATCTTCGCGGTTGTGACGAACTGGTTCTGATCGGCTGAAAGGCAGAGGCTGGTTGCCGCAAGCGCTGCTTCCGGCGACAGTCCCGCCTCCTCAAGCAGTCGTAAATGGCCGACGAGGCTTGCGGCCATGACCGCCAGTTCCTGCGCCTCGGTCCCGCCGGCGTTATGCACGGCACGGCCGTCTGCATTGACGATCGTATCTATCGACTTCAACTCTTTGAAGTATTTGATGTCGTTGGTAAAATTGGCGAAATGCACGGCTGTCAAGAAAGCGTCGAGCCCAAGGTGCAATCTCTGGGCACCACCGTCCGCAACCGAGGCCGCAACCATTTTGGCGATGCTGGAAGAAAAGCCATCGAGGCGCAGAGTTGTCGTCTTGGCGGATGCTGCTGCCAGCACTTCGGAAAAGGTTGGCGACTGAGCATCCATGCCGATGCCGAAAGCCGAAGCGGAACCGCTGGAAATCAAGCTGATACCACTTGCGCCGTTGGCAAGATCGTCACCGAGTTGCACGATCGCCCGCTCGGTGTCGGGATCGTCCATGCGCTGCGTCACCGTCCAGGGCAGCTCGGCCCGCTGACGAAATAGCGGCTTGCCGTCGCGCCGTCGCTCGTAAAGCGGCTCTATCGTGATGCCGTCATCGGTTCGCGAGACCAGTGCTTCCTGGAAATCCTTGCCTTTCAGCGCCCGTTCCACCAGCTTCAGCCAAGTCTTGTGGTCGGTCTGGCCGAAGATGCCCGGGTCGAGACTGTCGATATTCATGCGCTCCTCCGTACTGCATTGGTCTAGCCCATGATGCCGCAAGGGAAAACAGGAGTTTGGCTGATCGGTGCAATATCTTCGTTGGAACCGTCTGGCGATCGACGCCAGCCTCGCTCCAGCCGCGGCATTCATTATGCGGCCGATCCGATGTGTCCCAACTGGTTTCCGATAATGGCCGACCTGCTGCCTGTTTCCCGTCACCTGTTTGTCGCTGCCGCGCTGACGACATTGTCCGCCTGCAGCATCATTCCTGATACGGGCGCCACCGATCCGGATCGCTTTGTGCAGGAGACGACGCCCGTCTTCTATCGTCCGGAGGGTATCGAGCCGAACAGGGTAAGGCGCCTGCCGGTGCAGCCCGTGCCGCAATCACGCGATCTCTTCCGCACCCAATTCCATCAGACCTATGGCCTACCGACCTTCAATCCAGTGCATCAGGCCATGTATGCGCAGCGCAGCGAGGATGATTTCACGTTGCCGGCCATTCCCTACAAGCGCATCGATCCGCGCTTCCTGCGGCAGGAAGTGGACTACCAGACCAGGGAGCGCCCCGGCACTATCGTTGTCGATACGCGCGAACACTTCCTCTATTTCATCGAACCGGGCGGCAAGGCGATGCGCTATGGAGTCGGCCTCGGTGCGGCGGGATATGCCTGGCACGGAAGGGGCCTGATCCAATGGAAGCAGAAATGGCCGCGCTGGACCCCGCCCGCCGAAATGGTCGCGCGCGAACCGCAGATCAGGCCGCTATCGGCCGAGCGCGGCGGCATGAATCCGGGGCCGACCAACCCGCTCGGCGCGCGTGCGCTCTATATCTATCAGAACGGCCGGGATACGCTTTATCGGGTTCACGGCACGCCGGATTGGCAGTCGATCGGCAAGGCCGCATCTTCCGGATGTGTTCGGATGCTCAATCAAGATGTAATAGATCTCTACAGCCGGGTGCCCGATAAGGCAGAAATCGTCGTTCTGTAGCGGTATTTTACCACAAATTTTCGTGATGTTGCATAAGTGCGATAGTCGGGGTGGTTTGCGCTCTTTAGTTTTGCGTCTGTCTCTGCGAACCTCTCGGGGAGCCGAATCAGCCTGTTGTTACGGGTTTTCGCTTCCTCCACAAAAGGAACTATGCTGTCGACATGAGCCTTCCTTCATCCCTATCCCGACGTAACTTCCTCGCTCTAGCTGGTCTCGGCGCCGTTTCGACGCTTGCCAGCTGCGCCTCCACCATCGACAACGGCCCCGTCGTCAGTCCGGTTCAATATACCGGCTCCCCCCGGCCGTTCCGAACCTGGTTCTCCAGCTATGATGGCGAGCAGCCCGATCCGGCCGTAATCTATGCCTCCGTCGAGGATGGGGGCTTCATCATTCCGGCGGTTCCCTACCAGCAGATCGATCCACGCTTCTACCGTCAGCGGGTGGTCGACCCAACAGGCGAGGCACCCGGCAGCGTGATCGTCAATACAACGCAGCGCATGCTCTATGTGACCGAGCAGGGCGGAACGGCAATGCGCTATGGCATCGGCGTCGGCCGCGAAGGATTTGCCTGGCAGGGCCGCGGCGTCATTCAGTGGCGCAAGAAATGGCCGCGCTGGAATCCTCCGGATGAAATGGTCGCCCGTCAGCCGGAACTCGTGAAATATTCCATCGCCAACGGCGGCATGGACCCGGGCCTGAAGAACCCGCTGGGGGCGCGTGCTCTCTATATTTTCGAGGACAAGCAGGATTCGCTTTACCGCCTGCACGGCAACCCCGACTGGCGCTCCATCGGCAAGGCCGTTTCCTCTGGCTGTGTCCGCTTGCTGAACCAGGATGTCATCGATCTCTATGATCGTGTTCCCGAGCGAGCGCCGATCCTGGTCACGGCCTGATACCGTATCATTGAAAAAAGGGCGTCACTGGCGCCCTTTTTTGTTTGCGGTCCTGACCGGAAGTAGCCGGCATCCTGAAACCGATTTCAAACCATTGCCAACCTGACCTTCGGCTGTGGGCGCTGGTCGCGCGGATTGGCTATTAGCTCACATCGCGGGCCGTTGCCATCTTCCTATTGCCGGCATTGTCTCAATTCATTTTCCTAATCAAACCGCGAAATCTATATTGTGCGCGATTAAATCGTGATGTATATAAAGTTCATCCAAACCGAAGGAGACATGACATGCCTATTCTCTATACGACCAAAGCTTCCGCCACCGGTGGCCGCGCCGGCCATGCAGTTTCCGAAAATGGCGTCCTTGATGTCACGCTGACTGTTCCGAAGGAGCTCGGCGGCGATGGCGCTACCGGCACCAATCCGGAGCAGCTCTTTGCAGCCGGCTATTCCGCCTGCTTCTTGGGCGCTTTGAAATTTGTCGCAGGCCAGCAGAAGGTCAAGATTCCGGAAGACGCAAAGGTCACGGCAACCGTCGGCATCGGCCCGCGCGCGGATGGCACCGGTTTCGGCATCGAAGTGTCCCTAGCCGTCCACATTCCCGGCATGGACAAGGCCGAGGCTGAAAAGCTCGCCGCCGCCGCCCATATCGTGTGCCCCTACAGCCACGCCCTGCGCACTTCGACCGAAGTGCCGGTTGCTGTTGTCTGACGCGCCACCGCGCCGCCAGCCGATTGAAGGCCGGAAATACGGAATATATTGAAAAGGAGCGACAGTTTGATCTGTTGCTCCTTTTCTTTTGCAAGAAAAATGCTATATCTTTTCTTAGGAAAGGAAGTAGTCATGATAAAAGCCCAGGCAATAGGCCAGACGATGCCCGGCGAAGCACTCGTCATGACAAAGGCCGTCGTCAACGCTGCTGAAAGACTGGGATTGAACGCGCGTATCCTGGCGGCCATCATCGGCGTGTCGGAGGCGACGGTATCGCGCATGAAGCGGCAGGATCATCTGTTGGAGCGCGATAGCAAGCCTTTCGAACTTGCCGTGCTTCTCGTTCGTCTCTTCCGTTCGCTCGACGCTATCGTCGGCGGCGACGAGGCTGTGGCGCGGCAATGGCTGCGTAACGGCAATATCGCCTTTGGCGCAGCACCTATCGACAAGATCATCTCGATTTCTGGTTTGACCGATGTCCTTGCCTATCTGGACGCCCGCCGCGCTCTCGTCTGAGACAAGGGCCATTTCCGGCCAATATTGGCGGCTGGTGGAATCGCAGCATCAGGTCTCAACGCTAAAGCTTGTCGATACGCTGGAAGAGCAGGCGCTTCTTGAAAGCATCCTGGAAGAAAGCAAGCCGGTTCTGCCGCCGGAATGCGCAGGGCTCGACTATCTCCTTGCTACACCCTTCCGCTATGGCGCGATCTATCCCCACGGTTCCCGTTTTCGTCGCGCCGGCCGCACGCTTGGAGTCTTCTATGCCTCGGAGCAGGTGGAGACGGCACTGGCTGAAATGAGCTTCTATCGGTTGCTCTTTTTCCGTGATTCCCCCGATACGCCGTTGCCCACCAATGCCGCCGAATATACCGCCTTTGCTGCTGCGATTACGACGAAGGCGGCGATCGATCTGACCGCGTCTCCCTTGGATCGCGATCGGAAACTCTGGACCGATCCAATCAACTACGAGGCCTGCCAATCGCTTGCAGAGGCGGCGCGAACTGGCGGCATCGAGGCAATCCTCTATCGTTCCGTCCGCGATCCCAGTGGAGGCATGAACATAGCGCTGCTCACGGCCAGAGCCTTCTCCGCCCGCGAACCCGTTGAGCGCCAGACATGGCGTATCCGGCTGTCGCGGGTCGGCGTCCAGGCGCTGTGCGAATTCCCACGGCGCCGCATCGGCTTCGAAAGAAAGGATTTCGAGGGTGATGCGCGACTATCTGAGGCGCAGTTCAGAGCAGAATAGCAAGATCGCTGCGCAGACGGTCGCCATTGCCGTCGGGCAGCCGCTCTTCGAGGGCGGCGTGCGTCGTCTTCCAGATCGGCACGGCGGCGGCGAGCGCCGCCTTTCCCGATGGTGTGAGGCTGAGCAGGCGGGCGCGGCGATCTTTTGGATTGGGCACGATGCTCACCCATCCCCGCCGTTCCAGCGGCTTTAAGGCCGCCGTCAGCGTCGTCTGGTCTATTGCCAGGAGTGCCGTGACCGATCCCATGGATGCCGGCACGGGCCGGTTCAGGGACATCATCAGGGAGAACTGGCCGTTGGTAAGGCCGAACGGCCGCAGCGCCTCGTCAAAGCGACGGGCAAGAGCGCGCGCTGCTCGCTGAACATGCAGGCATAGGCAGGTGTCGCGCACTAACAGCGTGGTTTCAAAGGGGATTTCGACGGCGTTTGACATGATTCATTAATATTGATATCAATATATTTGTCAAGATTTGGAAATGAAAACGCCGGAGGAGGGCGCGGACAATGAACCAGGTCGTTTCCAGGGAAGTGTGGCTGGAGGCTCGCCGTCAACTGCTCGCCAGGGAAAAGGAGGCTACGCATCTTCGCGATCGCGTCAATGCGGAACGCCTGGCCTTGCCTTGGGTAAAGGTCGAGAAGGACTATGTTTTCGACACGCCGGCCGGCAAGAGGACGCTTGCCGATCTCTTCGACGGCCGCAGTCAGCTGATCATCTATCATTTCATGCTCGGTCCGGACTGGGATGCCGGATGCACCGGCTGCTCCTTCCTTGCCGATCATTTCGATGGAACGCTTCCCCATCTCAACCATCACGATGTCACGCTGGTCGCCGTTGCCCGCGCGCCAATCGAAAAGATAGAGGCCTATAAGAAACGCATGGGCTGGAAGTTCCCATGGGTGTCGTCCTTCTCCAACGATTTCAATTTCGACTATCACGTCTCTTTCACCAAAGAGCAGCTTGCCGGTGAAAAGGTGTTCTATAATTTCAGCGATATGGACGCCGCCAACGGCAATGACGAGTTGCCTGGTCTCAGCGCCTTCTACAAGGATGAAGCCGGCAATATCTTCCACACCTATTCCAGCTATGCCCGTGGAGGCGAGGAAATGATCGGTACGCTGATGATCCTCGACAATGCGCCGAAGGGCCGGAATGAAGGCCAGACCATGGATTTCGTGCGCCGTCACGACGAATATCAAGACGCGGCGAAGGCGGGCTCCTGCTGCCATTGAAGCATGACGAGACTGTCAAATTTACGTCATGCGGCGCAAGGGGTCGAATTATTACGTCTTGCGCCTAGTTAAGACCTGGAGCCTGCTCGCCGGGGAGCGACGGATCAACCGATTGACCATCGTTCGGCCGTCACCTTCATCGGCCATGATATACTTGCGCCGACATCAGGCTCAGGATGAGACGGATGACCGTCACAATCACAATAGGGAGAGAGATCATGGCAGAGAAGGGATATTTTGTCTGGTACGAGCTAATGACGACGGACATGAAGGCGGCGGAAGCTTTCTATACCAAGGTCGTCGGCTGGGATGCGGCGGATGCCGGCATGCCTGATGTCGGCATGGACTATACGCTGTTCAGCGCAGGCGCGGGCCCCGTTGCCGGTTTGATGATCCTGCCTGACGAGGCGAAGGCCATGGGGACGCCGCCTTGCTGGACCGGCTATATCGGCGTTCCCAATGTCGACGAAGCCACCAAGACCGTTGCCGGGAAGGGCGGCAAGACCTATCGCGAGCCTACGGATATTCCAGGCGTGGGCCGATTCTCCGTCGTCTCCGATCCCTACGGTGCAGCCTTCTGCCTGTTCACGCCGCTGCCGGGCCAGGATTGGGAGCCGCCTGCTCCTGCGACACCGGGCTATTTCGGCTGGCACGAGCTCTATTCCAACGACGGACCGAAGGCCTTCGATTTCTATAGCGAGATGTTCGGCTGGGAGCTAAGCTCCGATTTCGACATGGGGCCCATGGGCAAGTACAAGATCTTCAAGATCGGCGACCGCGACTTCGGCGGTATCATGACCAAGCCGGCGGAAATACCCGTGGCTGCCTGGAACTTTTATATCAACGTCCCGGCGATCGACGCCGCGATCACTCGCATCACGGAAGGCGGCGGCAGGATCGTCAATGGCCCGATGGAGGTTCCCGGCGGCAGCTGGATCGTGCAGGCGACCGATCCTCAGGGCGCGTTCTTCTCGCTCGTCGCGCCGGTGCGCTGATCTTTACCTCCCCTTGAGGGAAGGTCGCCGCAAAGCGGCGGGTGGGGGTGACACTCTGAGCTATAAAGAGTGTCGCAGATCACCCCACCCCGGATCTGCGGTCCGACCCTCCCCCTCAAAGGGAGGGTAAAACTTCTACCTTTTCAAACTGCCGAGAATACCCCGCACCAGTGCCCGCCCGACCTGCGTTGCCACCGTGCGCGCCATGCTTTTCATCGTCGCTTCGAGGATTGTCTCGCGCTGATAGCCCGAACGGCCGCGGCTTGCCGGCTTGCTGCTGTCGCCGCCGAAGCCGGGTAGGGTCCAGCCATCGCCAGCACTCTCGCTCTGCGGCGCAGCCGCCTTGCGTGCCCGCTCCGTCAGGATTTCATAGGCGGATTCGCGGTCGATCGTCTGATCATAGACGCCGGCAACCGGACTGCCGTTGATGATGGCTTGACGCTCGCCATCCGTGACGGGGCCGATACGGCCGGATGGCGGGCGGATCAGCGTGCGTTCGACGATGGAAGGCGCACCCTTGCCCTCGAGCATCGATACCAGCGCCTCGCCGGTGCCGAGCGTGGTAATGACGGTGGCGCAATCGAAAGCGGGATTGGGGCGGAAGGTCGAGGCCGCCGTCTGCACGGCCTTCTGCTCGCGCGGCGTATAGGCGCGAAGCGCATGCTGCACGCGATTGCCAAGCTGTGCCAGCACCGTTTCCGGCACGTCGAGCGGGTTCTGGGTGACGAAATAGACGCCGACTCCCTTGGAGCGGATCAGGCGCACCACCTGTTCGACGCGCTCGATCAGCACCTTCGGCGCGTCGTTGAAGAGCAGATGCGCCTCATCGAAGAAGAAGACCAGCTTCGGCTTTTCCGGATCACCGACTTCGGGCAATTCCTCGAACAGTTCTGAGAGCAGCCACAGCAGGAAGGTGGCATAGAGGCGCGGGTTCATCATCAGCTTGTCGGCTGCAAGCACCGAGACCTGCCCGTAGCCGTCATTGCTGACGCGCATGATGTCGGAGATTTTCAGCGCCGGTTCGCCGAAAAAGTTTTCCGCGCCCTGCTGCTCCAGCACGAGCATTGCCCGCTGGATCGAGCCGACGGACGATTTCGAGATCAGGCCGTATTTGCTGGAAAGCTCGCTGGCATTGTCGCTCATATAGTTCAGCAGCGCCTGCAGGTCCTTGAGGTCGAGCAGCGCCAGGCCGTTTTCATCGGCGATCTTGAAGGCGATGTTGAGCACGCCTTCCTGCGCCTCGGACGCATCCATCAAGCGTGCCAACAACAGTGGTCCCATCTCGGCGATGGTAGTGCGCACGCGGTGGCCCTTTTCGCCATAGAGGTCCCAGAAGATGACTGGGAACTGATCGAATTCATAGGGTGAGAGACCGATTTCCTCGGCGCGCTTCAGCAGGAAATCCTTGGGCTCGCCCTTGACGGCGATACCCGAAAGATCGCCCTTGATGTCGGCACAGAAGACAGGCACGCCGGCCTTGGAAAATCCTTCCGCCAGCACCTGCAGCGTCACCGTCTTGCCGGTGCCCGTCGCGCCGGTGACGAGACCATGACGGTTGCCGAATTTCAGCGTCAGGAACTCGTCCTTATTGATGCTTTCATCGGGGTTGCGGCTCGCGCCGACGAAAATCTGTCCATCCTGCTGCGGCATGGTGTCGTCTCCCTTTGGGCGGCGGCACAGCAGCTTTTAAGGCTGCCAGGGCCATTCATCGATTTGTCCTGACACTGTTATAAGAACTCACAGGACGGGGGACAACCATTCGCGTGGAGGTTCCGCTTCTGGTAGTATAACGAAGTCCGGCGCGGCTTGTGTCGGTTGCTCCATTCAGTTACGTTGACGTTAACGTTATAAAGGCAGGAGGCCACAGTGAACGAAGTTATTGATCAAATCGCGACCAAAGCCGGCATCGCTCCCGACCTTGCGGAAAAGGCCGTCGGCATGATTCTCGGCTTCCTGCAGCGCGAAGCTCCGGATGGTCCTGTCACCAAGATGATCGAATCCATCCCCGGCGCCTCCGATCTGGTTGCACAATATAACGGCGAGGAAACGGGTGGCGGCGGCCTGCTCGGCGGCCTGCTCAGCGCAGTTGGCGGTGGTGGCGGCCTGATGGCACTCGGCCAGCAGCTGATGAGCAGTGGTCTCAGCATGGGTGAAATCAGCTCGCTCGCCAAGGAGACGATTGCAACCGCCCGCCAGCATGCCGGCGACGAGGTCGTCGACCAGGTCGTCAATTCCGTTCCGGGCCTGCACCAATTCATTTAAGGCTGCTATGCCTTGATAAGAAAGCCGCCGGCCAAATCCCGGCGGCTTTTTGTTGTTCAGAAGGCAGGCCGACCTCGCCAAGTTGCGCCCTGTTAGAACGCAACAGCTGGCCTCTATCGGCTGATCTTCTTCAGGATCAGATCTTCCTGCCCTTCGGCGTCCCGTCGATCTCATGCCATTTGCGGCCGTCGCGTTCGATGAGTTCGTCGGCGCAGGCCGGGCCGGTGCTGCCGGGAGCGTAAGGATCGGGTTTGCCGCCCTCTGCCCAGAGGTCTAGGAAGGGCTGCACCGCCGCCCAGCCGGCTTCGATGCCGTCGGCGCGCTGGAAGAGCGTCTGGTCGCCGACGAAGAGTTCGTAGAACAGGCTTTCGTAACCGGTCTGCTTGCCGATATCGAAACTGTCGGCATAGCGGAAGTCGAGCGAAACCGGCGCTGTTTTCAGCACCAGCCCCGGCGATTTGATCGAGATTTCCATATCGAGGCCTTCGTCGGGCTGCACCTGGATAATAAGCCTGTTCGGTGGCAGCTCGGGGCGGGATTCGTGGCGCGGGAACTGGGCGAAGGGAACCGGCCGGAAGGTGATGACCACTTCCGTATCCCGCGCCTTCATCGCCTTGCCCGTGCGCAGATAGAAGGGCACACCAGCCCAGCGCCATGTATCGACCAGGAGTTTCAACGCCACGAAGGTTTCGGTGTTGCTGTCGGGCGCGACATCGGGTGTCTGGGTAAAGGCCGGCAGATCCCTGCCGGCAATAGGCCCGGCCGTATAGGCGCCGCGCACGCCGTTCTTGATTGCCTCCTCCCGCGAGTAGACGCGCAGGGCCTTCAGCACCTTGCCCTTTTCATTGCGGATGGATTCGGCATCGAAGCTGTTCGGCGGCTCCATCGCCACCATTGCCAGCAGCTGGAAGAGATGGTTCGGCACCATGTCGCGAAGCGCGCCGGTCGCATCGTAGAATTTGCCGCGCGTGCCGACGTCCACAAGCTCGGCCGCCGTGATCTGCACGTGGTCGATATAGTTGTTGTTCCATAATGCCTCGATCATCATGTTGGCGAAGCGTGTCGTCATGATGTTCTGCACGGTTTCCTTGCCGAGGAAATGGTCGATGCGATAGATCTGACTTTCGGACACATGGTTCAGCAACCGCGCATTCAAAGCCTGTGCCGAGGCAAGATCGTGGCCAAAGGGTTTTTCGATCGCGATGCGGCGGAAAGCCCCGGTGGCCTCGTTCATCAGCCCGTTTTCGGAGAGTTTCTCGGCGATATCGCCGAAGAAGCGGGGTGGCACGGCGAAATAAAAGGCCGCGTTGGCGCTCGGCGCATGCGAGAGATAATCCGAAATTTCCTTGTAGACGCCGTTCTGGGTGAAATCGCCGGAGATGTAGCTGATGCGCTTGCGCAGGCTCTGCCATGCCGCCTGCCGCTCAGAATCGTCCATGTCCCCCGATGTCTTCAGGAACGATTCCAGGCGATCTAGCAGCATCTCGACACCGCCGGTTTCGATGCCGATGCCGAGGATATGCAAGTCCTCGCCGATAAGCCCGCTGCGGGTCATGTTGATGAGCGTCGGGATCAGCAGGCGCCGGGTGAGATCGCCCGCGGCGCCGAAGATCACGAATGTCAGCGGCGGGGCCGGTGCGACGTCAGGGGTGGTCATGCGCGGATCTCCTTCTGACGGCCATATTCGGGGCTTCTGGACGACATCGACTATCTCCTCGGAGCTATTGCTGTTTCAGCTTTGGCTATGGATGTTCTAGCGCGGGCCGGCGCCGGTTGTCGATGGGATCGACGCATCGCCATCAGCCGGCATTTCGGGCTGATAAATGACTTATTTCTTCACCGCGACCAGGAAGAGCCGCGGGAAACGCAGCAACACCTTGCCGTCGACAAGCGGCGGATAGGCCCGCTCGATATGCTTCAAATATTTGGCGGTGAAGGCATCGCGATGCTCGGCACCGGCATGGTCAAGATAGGGGCGCAGGCCTGTGCCCTTCACCCATTCGACAATGGCTGCTGTGTTTTCCAGCGCGTGATTATAGTTCGTGTGCCAGATATCGACGCGAGCCGACTTGCCGATCAGCCTGTTGTAATAGACCGAGGGCGCGGGCAGGGGATTACGGCGCACGCTCTTCTTCGCAAAGGCATCGCTCCAAGGACCATTCTTGGCCGTCTCCTCCATCATCAGATGGCTCTGTTCGGTCAGATTGTCGGGCATCTGCACGGCAAGCACGCCGCCAGGCTTCAGCCCGTCCATCAGGTGGTCGAGGATGTCGAGATGATTGGGCAGCCACTGAAACACGGCATTGGCAAAGAGCAGATCCACGGGCTCTTCCGGCCGCCATGCGGCGAGATCAGCCTTGACGAAGCTTGTGCCCGGCAGGCGCTTGCGCGCCGCCTCCAGCATATTGTCGTCGCTGTCGAGGCCGGAAACGCCGGCGACGCCGTATCGTTCGACGATAAGTTCCGTCGAATTGCCTGGGCCGCAACCGAGGTCGATCGCGCGTTCGATACGCTCCAGCGGCACCTGTGCCAGCAGATCGCGCGCCGGGCGCGTGCGTTCATCCTCGAATTTCACATATTGGCCGGCAGACCATGCCATGAGCGTTTCCTCTTTCTGGATTGCCGTTTCTTCCGATGCGCATAGCACCGGGATATATCAAAACCGTGTAATGACGCTGATGCCCTTGCCCTCGGCCTTATCAAGCGACATCAGCGCCGGAACGGCTTCTTCCAGGGTGATTCTGCGGCCGATGAGCTTCTGCGGCGCGATTTTGCCGGCGGCGAGCATGTCGAGCATGGCATCATAGCGCCAGGCCTGCATGCCGTGGCTGCCATAGATTTCCAGCTCATGGCCGATGACCTGCGCCATAGGGATCTGCGGCGTCGCATAGTCACCGAGCATGAGGCCGACCTGCACATGCCGGCCGCGCCGGCGCAGGTTCTTGATAGAGTTGAAGCAGGTCGTGGGATGGCCGAGCGCATCGATCGAGACATGGGCGCCACCCTTGGTGATCTCGCGCACCGCCTCGGGCACATCGGCGACCTCAGCCGCATTGATCGTCGCCACCGCGCCGCATTCGCGGGCGAAGGCGAGCTTCTCGTCGGAAATGTCGATGGCAATGGCATTGGCGCCAAGGGCGCTGGCAATCATGATCGCCGACAGGCCGACGCCGCCGCAGCCATGCACGGCGATCCATTCGCCCGGCCGCGTCTTCGCCTGGTCGGCAACGGCGCGGAAGGAAGTAGCGAAGCGGCAGCCGAGGCTTGCCGCCGTCGCATCGTCGACCGTCTCTGGCAGGTGGACGAGATTGGTGTCGGCATAGTCGATCGCGACATATTCGGCGAAGGAACCCCAATGGGTGAAGCCCGGCTGGAACTGACTGGGGCAGACCTGCTGGTTGCCGGAGTGGCACTCGGCGCAGTGGCCACAGCCGGAGACGAAGGGAACGGTGACGCGATCACCGACTTTGAAGCGGACGACGCCGCGCCCGGTCGCCACCACCTTGCCGGCGAGCTCATGACCCGGCACATGCGGCAGCCTGATATCGGGATCATGACCCATCCAGCCGTGCCAGTCGCTACGGCAAAGGCCGGTGGCGCCGACGGCGATAACGACGCCATCTTCGCCGGGTGTCGGGTCGGGCAGGGTACGGATTTCGGGTGTTGCCTCGAAGGCCTCGTAATACATCGCTTTCATGGGAGTGCTCCCTCTCTCCTGACGATCCCTATGGTCCATCACTTCTGGTGATGGACCCATTCGTCAAGCTGTTGTTTCGACGCATGAAAATTGCGCTATGAATGCGATATCGGGCGCTTTGTTGCAAATGGATTTTGCCGCGCAGTTTCTGCTTGACCCTTAGGTTACGCGGTTATTTGTTCGTCGCCATCTCAAGCAATTCCGCCAAAGCGCGGTCACGGCTTTCCGTCCGGAGTTGCGAGAAAACAAAGAGATGGAGCGGTTCCGCAATCCCGCGAAAGCTGAACCGCTCAAAGGGAGGAAATACCATGTCCGTCGATACATCGCCCCGTACTGCCACCTGGACCTATGTCGAAGGAGAATGGCTCTCCGGCAATCCGCCGCTGATCGGACCGACCTCGCACGCCATGTGGCTCGGCTCGACCGTGTTCGACGGCGCGCGCTGGTTCGATGGCATTGCACCCGATCTCGACCTCCATTGCCAACGCATCAATCGTTCGGCCGTGGCCATGGGGCTGAAGCCAATCAAGACTGCTGGGGAGATCGAGGCGCTCGCCTGGGAAGGCATCAGGAAATTCGACGGCAAGACGCCGATCTACATCAAGCCGATGTATTGGGGCGAGCATGGCTCCCCGGGCAGCGTCGTTGCCGTCGACGCGGAATCGACGCGTTTCGCGCTCTGCCTGTTCGAAGCGCCGCTTGGCGGCAACGGCGGCATTATGCTCACGGTCTCGCCCTTCCGGCGCCCCTCTCCGGAAACGGCGATGACCGACGCCAAGGCCGGCTCGCTCTATCCGAACAGCGGCCGCATGATCCTGGAGGCGAGGGGGCGCGGTTTCAACAATGCGCTCGTCCGCGACATGAACGGCAATGTCGTCGAGACAGCGTCGTCCAACGTCTTCATGGTCAAGGACGGCATCGTTTATACGCCGGTCGCCAACCGCACCTTCCTTGCCGGCATCACTCGTGCCCGCGTCATCGGCCTGCTGCGCCAGGAAGGCTTCGATGTGCGTGAGGAAACCCTGTCCGTCGAGCAGTTCATGGGCGCCGACGAGATCTTCACGACCGGCAACTATTCCAAAGTCGTCAGCGTCAACCGACTGGACGACCGCGAATTCCAGGAGGGGCCGGTCGCCCGCAAGGCGCTGGAACTTTACATGGATTGGGCTCACGGCCGTAGCGCTAGCGAAGAGTGAGCTTCTGAGGTCCCCGGGCAATCCCTGTCTAAGGATTGCCCAGGCAAAAGGCCATGGACCGAGGTTTGCCCCCGATCAGCCTATGGATTCCGCCTGCTTCTTCGGGCTGACCCACCAGCAATAGATCGCGCCGATCGCCAGCAGCACGCAGGTTCCGAGGAACACGGCACGCATACCGATATGGCCGCCGACGAAGCCACCCATCACGGGACCCGCCACCTGGCCGACATATTGCGAGGAGATGGAGAGCCCGAGAATGCTGCCCGTCGCCGCATCGGGAACGTTGTGCCTGATAACGGCGGTGATGCAGGGTAGAAGGCCGCCAAGCGCCACACCCATCAGGAAGCGTAAGCCGATCAATTGCCAGGCCGAGGTCACGAAAGCCTGCGGTATCAACAGCAGCGCTGCGATGGCAAGCGCCGCCATGATGACGCTCCAGTAGCCGATGCGGTCGGCGAGCTTGCCGAGCCATGAGGATGACAGGATGCTGCCGAGCGCCGCAGCCGCCATGACGACGCCCGAGACCATCGTCACCTTGGCGTCCGTGACGAACTGCGCGACATAGACAGTGATGATCGGCTCGATTGACATATTGGCCAGCATCAGCAGCAGGCCGAGCGACAGCATGGCGAGGACGGGGCGTTTGTCCGGAATGGAGGCCCAGCTGCCGCTGGCCTTCGCAGCCTTCTTCCGCGCCGTGGATTTCTCTTCCTTGATGAGGAAGGTTGTCGCCAGGAAGGTGAAGAAGATCACGCCGCCTGCGAGCAGGAAGGTGCCGCGAATGCCGATAACAGGTGGCAGCGCGCCGCCGATCAGCGGCCCGACAAGGTTGCCGGCCATGATGCCAGCGGACAGCGTGCCCAGCGCCCAGGCGGAGCGATGCTTCGGCGTCTGCGCCGCCACCAGCACCATCGACCCCGAGGCATAGCCGCCGGCAAGGCCGGTGAAGAGGCGCAGCGCCACGAGTTGCCAGACATTGCCGGCCATGCCCATCAGCGAGATGGCGACCGTCATGCCGAGGCTCGCGCGGATCAGCATCAGCTTGCGGCCATAGATGTCGCCGAGCCGCCCCCAGAGCGGCGCGACGAAGGCGGCGGCAAAGAAGGTGGCGCCATAGGCGATGCCGGACCATTGCACGATCGCCGCTTTATCGGTGATGCCGAGTTCCTCGACATAGAGCGGCAGGAAGGGGAGCAGCAGCGTCATCGCCACGATCGTCGTGAACGAGCCGACAAGGCAGATGATCAGGTTCCGCATCCAATGAGCGGTTTCCGGCTCGGCCGGCGCTGCTGCATCCCATCTCGTCTCGGTCATTTCTCGGCCTTTGCATTCAATGTGTAAAACAGTTCCTGGCTGCCCGATGCGAGGATGTGACCCTTCGCGGCGGTGATGAGATCGGCGCGGGTAAAGAGGTCAGGCAGGTTCAGCCGGTCGACGTCGAGCGCATAGACGGTGACGTGATAGCTGTGGACACGCGCGTCATTCCAGGGCGGGCAGGCACCCATATAACCCCCATGTGGCCCGTCCTTCAAATTGCCACCGCCGGCGCCATTCTGGCCGCGCCGCCCATAGACCGTGCGCTCGAGCGGCAGGCCATTGGCTGAGGGGCCGCTTCCGTCCGTGCCTTCGGCAAGGCTGGTGCGCGACGCAGGGATATCGGCCAGCACCCAGTGGACGAATTCCATCCGCTTGAAATCCTTCGGGATGGATTTGTCCGCCTTGTTGAACAGTGAGAAATCGGCGGGCACGTCAGGGTCGACCATCGTCAGCGCATAGGATCGTGTGCCCTTCGGTCCTTTCGACCAGGAGACGGCAAGGCTCTTGTTGGGACCGGGGGCCGACTTGTCGGACCCTGTCGAAATGCAGGAGGCGTTTTCCGGCAGCAGCGCGCGGCCATTGCTCTTTGCGAATGTCACCTCGAGATCGGCCGATAGGGCCGGGGTGGCGACAACTGCTGTGATGATGGTGGCGTTCAGAAGGTTGAGCATGGTTTTCATGATTTGCCCTTTCGCATTTGGCTCGTGAGGGCAGGGTCTAACAAATCTGTGTCGAGCGCTGGCGTACGCAAACGCTCAAAATGCGGCCGGAAACGCTCACGCGCTGCGAAGTCGATCGGCGAAACGGCGCGGCGAGCGATAGCCTGTCGCAAGGGCGGCTTCGCGCAGCGAAAGCCCATCTTCGGCAAGGAGAGTCGTCGCTAGCGCCACGCGCTCGCTTGCCAGCACATCCCGCAGGGAAGCGCCCTCGCGTGACAGGCGGCGGCGCAGCGTGGCGTTGCTGGTGCCGAGCTCTGCGGCGATGAGATCGGCTGTCCAGGCTCGATCCGGCTGCCAGCGCACCAGCGCACGCACCGCCTCGGCTGTGGTCTCCGGCGAACCGGGCAGGGCGCCGCGCATGCCGAGCACCATGAGGATTTCGAGAAGCCGGTGCTCGATCAAAGGGATCGGCATATTGCCGCCGGCAATGCCTTCGCCTGCATGATTGATGGCGGCAGCCAGTAGCGGATCGAGCGGCAAGTCTATCTGAGAAGCGATACGGGCAGGCGGAAAAGCCTTTGCCGCCCGGCGCGTCAATTCCTCGGGGAAGGTGATGAAAATCGCCCGATAGACGCCGGTCTGCGGATCGGGGTCGTTGACTACATCGCCACTCCAGCCGGCCGGCAGCACGAGCACCGTACCGGCCGCAAAATGCCGCTGCCGTCCCATGCTGACGATTTCCTTGGAACCTTCGAGGATGGCGACGATTGAAACCTGTGAAAAGGCCGAGCCGGCAATGCGCTCGCGTTCGCGCGTGACGAAGGTAAAAAGCGTGGAATAACTGCCGATGCCGCTCGGTGCGATCGTCGGGCGGTTATCCTTTGCCGCTAGGCGGCGCAGCTTTTCCAACATGTGGTGATGAGCCTCGGACACTGCGATGGCTTCCTGCTGATTGGGGTGCTCGATGAGTTTGGACCACGCGGCCGGCATTGCCAAGTCCGCAAAGCGCCTTGTTAGTTCACCCGGCTGATGTTATAAACTGATTGCATTATGCAATTGGTTTACGGTTGGCGGATCAAAACCCGCACTGATGCAAAGGAGGAGGCAGATTATGAATTCCCTCGAAAATGCCCGTTGCGATGCGGTCAAGCGGCTGTTTGCAGCCTATGTCGCTCAGCATCCCGATATCGTCGACCCGATGCTGACCCGGGATTTCACCTTTTCCAGTCCGCGCGACGATCACATCGACCGGAAGCAGTATTTCGAGCACTGCTGGCCGAAGGAGAAGGTATTCCGCCATATTCATATCGAACATCTTGTGCCCGATGGTGATGATGTGATCGTCGGCTATCGCGCCGAAAAAATGGATGGCGGCAGCTTTCGCAATGTCGAACTGATCCGCTTTGCCGGCGACCGCATCGCCGAGGTGAACGTCTATTTTGGGCGCAACCTGTAATGCTTCAGCTACCCGCAATCTTCGCCATCGCCGCGGCAAGTGCGGCCGCCGGACCGGTCATAGGTTGCGGGCGGTTTCCCGGAAGAAGATGAACTGCATCGGTCATCGACGCCTGAGCGAAAGCGATCGTGACAGCGCCTTCGCCACCGGCCATTTTCACAGCATCGGCAATGGAAGCAAGATAGGCCGGCAGATCGCCGGCCCGGAAGTGCGCCCATGCGCCCGGCACCAGCCGGACCTCGATTTCGGCACCCGTCGCCTTAGCCGCTGCTTCGAAAAGTGCAGTCGTCGGGGCGATGGTCGTTTCGACGGTGCATAGCACGATAACCTTGCCGCCTGCCTTGACCGCTCGCTCGGCCAGCATCGCATCCGCCCGGATGATCGGGGCTCCGGCACCGGCTGCGATCCTCGCCGCCGCCGGACCGAGCGTCGAGCAGTTGAGCACGACGGCATCGGCATCCTCCGCCAGATGCCAGAGAAGCGCTGCCGTTTCCGCCGAAATCTCATCCGTCAGGCGCCCCGCCTTTTCGGCGGCGAGAAGAAGATCGGCGCGGACATGATGACGCAGCATGCCATCAGGCAACCCGAGTGCGTTTGCCGCCGCTTCATAGACGGCGATATTGCTTTCGGCGGTGTGTAGGCAGGCGATCGTCATGGGGTTCCCATCAAAGCTGAATATCCATGAACCTAGCCATGGCAGCCTTTCTTGTCGACGTTTTGCCGCGGGATTCCGCCCTGTATCGAAACATCATCATATGCAATAAGCTAAACTTCAAAGTCGATGCTATACCTACTTGAAAACTAGGGCAATTTTTACTCCCGAGTGCAACTTTTTTGGCATGTCGCCGGTTGCTCTTCCAGGCGACGGCTCCTATGTTCCGCTTCACCTGCCGACGCAATTTTTTGCCAAGAGGAGATATGACCATGGCTTTCGAATTGCCTGAACTTCCTTATGATTACGATGCACTTTCGCCCTTCATGTCGCGTGAGACCCTCGAGTATCACCATGACAAGCACCACAAGGCCTATGTCGACAACGGCAACAAGCTCGCTGCGGAAGCAGGTCTTGCCGATCTTTCGCTCGAAGAAATCGTGAAGAAGTCTTTCGGCACCAATGCAGGCCTCTTCAACAATGCAGCCCAGCACTACAACCACATCCATTTCTGGAAGTGGCTGAAGAAGGGTGGCGGCGGCAACAAGCTGCCGGGCAAGCTCGAAGCAGCCTTCGCCTCCGATCTCGGCGGCTACGACAAATTCAAGGCCGATTTCGCCGCTGCCGGTGCCACTCAGTTCGGCTCCGGCTGGGCATGGGTTTCCGTCAAGAACGGCAGGCTCGAAATCTCCAAGACCCCGAACGGCGAAAACCCGCTCGTTCATGGTGCCGACCCGATCCTCGGCGTCGACGTCTGGGAACATTCCTACTACATCGACTACCGCAACCTGCGTCCGAAGTACCTCGAAGCCTTCATCGACAGCCTGATCAACTGGGACTACGTCCTGGAGCGCTACGAAGCCGCTACGAAGTAAGGTTTGCCGCATAGGCTGGCTTTCGCACCCGGCGTCTTCCTGGCGTCGGGTGTTTTCTTATGAGCAGCCTTATTGATATATCCGTGTGTCGCATGACCGCCCAAGGAGGCTGAATGCCATCAGCACCGCTCTTCCGTTTTGGTGTCATCGCCGATCCGCAATATGCCGATCTTGTGCCTAATCTGACCCTCAATCGCTATCCGGCGAAAAGTCTCGACAAGCTTCGCGAGGCAATTGGGGAGTTCAATCGGCACGATCTCGCCTTTGTGGTGACCCTCGGCGATATCATCGATCGCGAATGGAAGAGCTTCGACGCCATTCTGCCTGTCTACGAAGCCTCGCGGCATCGCAAGCATTTCCTCCTCGGCAATCATGATTTCGCCGTGGCATCGGAACATCTCGGCGGCGTATCCGCCCGAGTGGGCATGCCCTCGGCCTATTACGATTTCGATCATTCCGGCTATCGATTCATCGCGCTCGACGGCAACGAGGTTAGCGTTTTCGCTCCGCCGGAAGGCGATCGGCGCCGGCAGGAAGCGAAGGATCTGATGAAGGCGCTGGAAACCGCCGGCGCGCTCAATGGCCAGCGATGGAACGGAGCGATAGGCGACACACAATATGACTGGCTTGCTGCAAAGCTCAGGGAAGCAAAGGCGGCAGGCGAGAAGGTCATCGTCATGAACCACTATCCGGTCTTCCCCGAAAATGCGCATAATGCCTTGAACAGCGACCGCATGCTTTCGCTTCTGGCTGAACACGACCATGTCGTCGCTTACCTCAATGGCCACAATCATGCTGGCAATTTCGGAGTGTCGGGCGGCACATACTTCGTCAACTTCAAGGGCATGGTCGATACCGAAGATACGAGCGCCTACGCGATCGTTGCCGTCTACAATGATCGGCTGGAGGTTACGGGCTTCGGGCGCGAGGATAGCCGGGTGCTGGCGCTGGCCGGCGTTTGATGAATCCCCTGTATCGTTCTACATGGGGAACGATCCGCATCGTTGAAAGTTTAGGAACTGAGGCTGCTGTGAGGCGGAGCCGATGTTTTCGGCATTGCAAATTCTGACAATCCTGGTCGTGGCAGTCGCCATGGCACTGGCACTGGCGCATCTGCTGGAGCTGCCCGGCAAAATGCGATTGTCCAAAAAAGACTATATGACGGTTCAGCGGATTTATTATCCCGGATTCACGATCGGCGGCGTTGCCGAGCCGATCGGCACTCTTTTGCTTCTGCTTCTCCTGTTCCTGACGCCAGCCAACATCATTGCGTTTTGGCTGTTTGCCGCTGCCTTTGCTGCCATGGCTGCCATGCATGCGGTCTTTTGGTTGCTGATACAGCCCGTAAACAATTTCTGGCTCAAGGATGCCGAGCTGAAAGGGTTGGGCGCAGGTTTCTTTTCCCAGGTTCCAGTCGGCGGTCATCGGATCGAGGCTGATGCCGAGGCAGATTGGACCATGCTGCGTGATCTCTGGGAATGGTCGCATGCCGCACGCGCTGTCTTGGGACTACTGGCTTTCATTCTGTTGGTGACTGCGATTTCTCTATAGCAGTGCGTGACGCCGGGACTTGACCTGTTATTATTCCGCCGCCATCCGCATCTCGGTCACGTCCCTTTTCGGCGGCGTGCCGAACATGCGGGCATATTCGCGGCTGAACTGCGAGGCGCTTTCGTAGCCGACGCGATAGGCAGCACTCTCCACATTGGCTTGACCGGCAACCATCAGGCGGCGCGCCTCGAGCAGCCGCATCTGCTTCTGGTACTGCAGCGGCGTCATCGAGGTCAGTGTCTTGAAATGCTGATGGAAGGAGGAGGGGCTCATGCGCGCGGCGGCCGCCAGTTGCTCGATGCGCACCGGCTCCGCGAAATTGTCGCGCAACAGGCGGATGGCGTCGGCGATGCGCCGGGTCTGTCCATCAGGCAGCACCAGCTTGCAGACCTCGCCGCCATTGGGACCGGTGAGCAGCCAGAAGCAGATTTCGCGCATGATCGCCGGATAGAGCACCGGAATGGCGCTTGGGTTCGACAGCAGGCGGGTCAATCGCAGGAGGCAATCTGCAAGCTCGTCGCCGAGATTCTCGACGAAGATGCCAAGCTGGGCGCCGCCTGTCGGTTTCGGCGGCCCCTCGAGCTGCTCCATCACCTCACGCATCATGCCGACATCGAATTCGAGTGAGATGGCCATATAGGGCTTCTCGACACTCGCCTCGATCACCCTGCCGGCGGCGGGCAGCTCGATGCTGATGATGAGCGCCTGCATCTCGGCATAGTCGATCACCCTGTCATTGAGCATCAATTGCTTCGCACCCTGCAGAATGACGCAGAGCGCAGGTCGATAGATCATCGCATGCGGCATTTTCGGCTCGGTCGAGCGCATGATCTGCAGGCCATCGATGCCCGTGGAAAAGACGCCAGTGCCTTCGCTGTCATGGGCTTCGATGAATTGTGTGATCGCATCCTTAAGGGCTGAGGACATAGGCGGTCTCCGGGGGCAGGTACCATTGTGGCATCATAGCAGCGGGGTACCAGCGGACAAGATAGTTGGAGGAATAGGCAAGAAATTCGAGAGTTCCGGCATTCAGGGAAATGGCTCCGTAGGCGTAGATTCCGGCCACCAAACATTCCCTGGAGAACGGCAATGATGACCGAAAATACCGATAAATCAAAGACAAAGATTGCGATCATCACCGGCGGCAGCCGCGGCCTCGGCCGCAATACCGCCATTCATCTCGCCGAGCGCGGTGTCGATGCCATCCTGACCTATAACGCGAATAAGGCAGAAGCCGATAGCGCCGTTGTCGAGATCGAAACGCTCGGTCAAAAGGCCGTCGCTTTGCGGCTCGACGCTGGCGATATCGCATCCTTCGACGCTTTCGTCGCCGAAGTCGGCCGCGTGCTGCAGCAGCGTTGGGGTCGCGATCGCTTCGATTTCCTCGTCAACAATGCCGGCACCTCTTATCATGCCTCCATCGCCGAAACGACGGAAGCCGAGTTCGACAAGCTCTACAATGTTCATCTCAAGGGAGTCTTCTTCCTGACGCAGAAGCTGTTGCCACACATCAATGATGGTGGCCGCATCGTCAATATCTCCTCCGGTCTTGCCCGCTTCAGCAATCCGGGCTCGTCCGCCTATGCAGCCATGAAGGGTGCGGTCGAAGTGCTGACGCGCTATCTCGCCAAGGAGCTCGGCTCACGCGGGATTACAGCCAACACCGTGGCGCCCGGTGCGATCCAGACGGATTTCAGCGGTGGCATCGTTCGCGACAATCCGGAGGTGAACAGAATGGTTGCGTCCATGACGGCGCTCGGCCGCCCGGGCCTGCCCGACGATATCGGTCCGATGATCGCTTCGTTGCTGTCGGATGACAATCGCTGGGTCAACGGCCAGCGCATCGAAGTCTCGGGCGGCATGATCCTCTAGAATCTGATCGTGTCCTGAGTGAGCGGCAGCACCTCAGCCGGCAGCGGCCGGGGTGTTTATCTGCCAGCCATTCACCCAGATCTGCCTGAGGCCATCGCCTTCGCCCTTGAACCACAATCCCGTCGCCTCGCAGCCTTCGATCCGATCGCTACGAAAGTTGCGGATAGCCTGGCGCAGCTCGCACCAGGCAACGATATTGGCGGTCTCCGAATAATAGATCAGCGCGATCGGCCGGATGATGCGCTCCGTGGGGCGGCCAAGTTCGTCGCGATAGGCAAGGTCGAGCTTTTCCTCATCGCGAATGGCGCGGCGAACCAGCGAAAGATCGATCGCAGCAGCCGAGGGTGCGGCAAAGCCCCAGGCATGCAGTGCGTTGGCATCGAGCGTCTGACGCAGCGGTGGAGGCACCGCGCCGGCAATCTTGGCCGTGACGCGCTTGGCTGCCTGCTTGAGTTCCGCATCGCCCGTGCGCTCCAATAGCGCCAGCGACAGCACGATCGCCTCCATCTCCTCGATCGAAAACATCAGTGGCGGCAGGTCGAAGCCGGGCCGCAGGATATAGCCGATGCCCCGCTCACCCTCGATCGGCACCCGCATTGCCTGAAGTGCTGCGATATCGCGATAGACCGAGCGCACCGTCACCTCCAGCCGGGCGGCAATATCGGCTCCCGTCACCGGCTTCTTGGCCAGCCGCAGGATCTGGATGATTTCGAACAGGCGTGACGCCTTGCGCATTTCTTGTCCTAAAGAGGAAGGCTACTGACAATACCCCGTCAGTTGGCTCATTTTATAAGACTACCTATCGACTTGAAAATCAACCATTTCCTCTCCTGCTTTCAAGGCGAGGGCGATAGGCAACTGACATGGGTTACGCAGAAAATCTCTGGCTCTTCTTCATCCTCCTATTGGGCATCATCATCGTACCGGGCATGGACATGCTGTTCGTGCTCGCCAATTCACTGACCGGCGGCAGCAATCGCGGTCTTGCCGCGACAGGCGGCATCATGCTCGGCGGTGCGGTGCACTCGCTGAATGGCGCCATCGGCATCGGCTTGCTGATGCATTTCGTGCCCATCCTTTTCAATCCGCTGCTTGTTATCGGCGGAGCCTACATGGCCTTCATCGGCTATACGCTGATGCGCAGTTCCATCACGGTGGGAGGCGACGGGCCGGCCGGCAGCCGCTCTGCCTGGAAAGCCTTCCGGCGGGGAGCGGTCACTTGCCTCATCAATCCCAAGGCCTATCTCTTCATCTTTGCCGTGTACCCGCAGTTTCTGAAGCCCGAATATGGTCCGATGTGGATACAGGCCGTCATCATGGGAGCCATGACCATCGCGACGCAATTTGCCATTTACGGCGGACTTGCCATTACTGCCGGGCGCAGCCGCGATCTGCTGGTCGCCAATCCCAGGGCAACCGCATTCGCAGGCCGCGCAGCTGGGCTGCTCCTTGTCGCAGTTTCGGTGTTCACAGTATGGGAGGGCCTGAAATTGGCGTGAGGGCTGATGCGGCGAATGCGTGTGTCTATTGCATGACACTGATTTCACTCAGCTCTCACTACTTTGTGACTTCATTGCCGGAAAGGAAATCGGCAAACATGTCGCCGTAATCATGCGCCGGGCCGCACGCGCGGTCCTGATCACTCGGAGAGAGGTAGGAGAACGAAATGAAGTGGAAAGCGATTGTGATGGCGACGGCCCTAGCCGGCATCGCACTGGGTTCGGTCGTCGCGGCCGATGGCACGCATGACTCCCGTATCGGCATGATGAAGAAGATCGGCGGCGCCACCGGGGCTCTTGGCGCGATCGCCAAGGGCGACAAGCCCTATGACGCCGATATCGTAAAGGCGTCGCTGACGACGATCGCCGAAACCGCCAAGGCCTTCCCGGATCAGTTCAATCCGCAGAGCGACAAGACCGATCCCGAGGTCAATCCGAAGATCTGGGACAATCTCGATGACTTCAAGGCCCATGCCGCCAAGCTTTCGACCGATGCCGAGACGGCGCTCGCCCAGCTTCCTGCCGATAAGGCCGGCGTCGGCGCGACGCTGAAGACCCTCGGCGCTAGCTGTGGCGCCTGTCATCAGGCCTATCGCATCAAGAAGGACTAAGCGGTAGGTCGGCCTCGCCCAGAGCAATTCTGGGAAAACTGCGCAGCGGTTTTCCGTCCGGAATTGCGTAAAGGCTCTAAATATCGATTTTGGCGTCCGCACCGGTTCTGCCGGCGCGGAGCCTTATAACCAGAGCTGAGGCGAGGGGTGGAATGATGGCGCGGTTTATTCGATGGCTGCTTTGCCTTTTCGGCGTGATCATCCTCGGCAGCGGCGCGTTTTACGTCATCACCGCGCCGTCGCCTTTGCCGGCGAGCCATTGGGCCAATCTCGGTGATCCAGATGTCAAGAACGGCGAGATGGTCTTCTGGGCGGGCGGCTGCACGAGCTGTCATGCCGCTCCCGGCGCGCAAGGCGACGCCAAGTTGGTGCTTTCGGGTGGTCTGGCGCTGACGAGTCCCTTCGGAACCTTCCATGTCCCGAATATCTCGCCGGATGAGAAGGCGGGGCTCGGAACCTGGACGCTTGCCGATTTCGGCAATGCCATGAAGCGCGGCGTCGGTAAAAACGGCGACCACCTCTACCCGTCCTTTCCCTACGGCTCCTACACCCGCATGAGCGACAAAGACATCAACGACCTCTGGGGCTTCCTGAAGACGTTGCCGAAGAGCAGCAATGTCGCGCCTCCGCACGAGCTGTCCTTTCCCTTCAATATTCGGCTGGCGCTGGGCGGCTGGAAGTTCCTCTATCTCAACGACCAGCCGCGCGTCGTGCTTGCCAATGCCGACGAGAGGGTCAAGCGTGGTCAGTATCTCGTGGAAGGGCCGGGCCATTGCGGCGAATGCCATACGCCACGTGACGGCCTCGGCGGCTTCGTGAGCGGCCAATGGCTGGCTGGCGCGCCCAATCCGGAGGGCAAGGGCCAGATCCCAGATATTACCCCGGATTCCAAGGCGATCGGCAGTTGGAGCGCCGGCGACATCGCCAACTACCTCGAAACCGGCTTCACCCCGGATTATGACTCGGCCGGCGGCTCGATGGCCGAAGTCCAGCAAAACATCGCCCACCTGCCGGCGACCGACCGCGAGGCGATCGCGGCCTATCTGAAGGCGTTGCCGGCGAAGTGAAGCTCAAGCGGCGCCCGAGCGCTTGGCGAGATAGAGATGCGTTTCGTAACGCAGCTCGAATACGCCGCCATGCGCGTTGATGGCATCAGCAAGCTCGGAAAGCAGCGTTTCCCGCTGATCCTCGGTCAAAAGCCGGTAGCTTGAGAGCGTCCGCAAAAGGTCGGTATAGCTTTGTGCCGTGTGCGAGCGGCTCCAGGAATAGCAATGATGCGCAGGAGCTTCGAAGTGGTCGGACTGCCGCAGCTCCCGAGCAAAGGGGCCATCCGGGAGATACCAGGCTTCCACGGGCGGGCCGGCGAGTTGCGGGGCATGGCGGGCATAAATCTCAGCGAACTTTTCTGACAGCGGCGGTTCCGGCTTCATCGGCACATTGCCGAAGACAGCGAGCGTTCCTTCCGGCGCGAGGAGGGCGGCAGTCCTGGCGAAGCGCAATCCCGGTGAAACCCAATGGAAGGATTGTGCCGCGAATATCAGCCTGAAGCTCTCCGGCTTGCCCGGCCATGCTTCGAAGGTGGTTTGCTCGAACCGCACTCGCGGAAATTCCGCCAATCTTTCCTGAGCAACTGCAATCAGTTCCGCGCCGGGATCAAGCGCGAGAACCGAGAGGCCATGGCGAGCAAAGCCCTCAGTCGCCTGTCCGGTGCCGCAGCCGATTTCGAGAACCTGATCCTTGGCGTCCAGCCCGGCAAAATCGATGACATCGGCAAAAAGCGCATCGGAATAGAGCGGGCGGGAAGCATTGTAGAGGCTGGCGACGCCATCGAATGTGAACCGTTGTTCCAAGTCGCATCTCCAGTTGCAGATCGAAGCCGACAGCCATTTTTCTAGCGCATTTCCGGTCAAGCTTGTAGCCACAGGATTCGGCAACAGGAAAGGGTAGTCGTGGACGCAAGGGTGGCGCGGAAGGTTCCTTATTTCAGCCAATGGGAAACGCCTGACATGACGCTGGCGGTCGTGGCTGAGGGTGCACAATCGGCCTTGCTGAAGGACCCGCTCTGGGCATCATCCGGCGCAAGCAGCATCGAGGATTATGCCCGCTGGGCCGGCAATCTCTGTGGCATGGCCTGCCTGAAGATGGTGCTTGCCGCCCGCACCGGCAAAACCATCCCGATCATGGATCTGGCAATGGGCTGCCGGGATTATGGCGGCTATGTCGAGGAGGCGGATGGCCGGATCAAGGGATTAATCTATGCGCCGTTCGTCCCATTCGTTAAGGCTCGCTTCGATCTGGATGCCCGGGTCGTCACTGGGATTTCCGTCGCCGACATCGCTGATATCCTCGACCAGTCGGAGTTCTTCATCGCGTCGGTGCATCATTCGATCCGCTGGCCAGAGACCGAGCCGCCGGCCAAAGGCGGCCATCTCGTGCTGGTGACGGCCATCGACGGAAACAGCATCCGCTTCCACAATCCCTCCGGTCACGTCGATGCGACGCGCGAGGATGCAGAGATGCCGCTGGAGGTATTCGAGAGGTTCTTTGCAGGCCGCGGGATCGCCATCGATCGCTAAAGCATTTCCAGGCACATACCAGAAAAGCGCTATAGTGAGTCTTCGAAGGCGATCCTCTTAAAGGCCGGCATCAGGCCAGAGCCTGCAGGTAGCGCATACCGGTGACCGGACGCGGCTTGAAATCCATGTTTTCGTAGAAGCGGTGGGCCTGGAGATTCCCCGTCGCGGCGCCGACCGAAAGATAGCTGCAGCCGGCCTTGCGGGCGATATCGCGGGCGCGGTCGACGAGATGCTGCCCGACGCCATGGCCGCGATGGCCGTCACGCACGAAGAGATGGTGCAGATCCATGCCACGCTGTCCCTCTTGCGCCTTGTAGAGCGGCACGAGGATGGCGTAGCCGATCAGCCCCTGTTCGCCTTCGGCAACAAGCGCCGTGATCCACGGCATAGGACCGAAGAGATCGCGCTCAAGCTGCTCGGGCGTGGTGCCGGAGGGGTCGCCATGATGGGCGGCGAGCAGCCGGATCATGTCGTTGAGCTCAGGCAGGTCGCGCGGCTGCGCATTGCGAATGGTCAGAACCGGAGGGCGGAGAAGTGAGATGTCGCTATCGTCTAGCATGGCATTTTGCGTCCTTGTTTTTCAAATGAGCCGTCAGGACGCTGCCGATACAACAAAGCCGCCTGACGGCGGCTTGTTGACATATGATCTGTCTTGGCCGCCCTCTACAGGTACAGCCAAAAATACGAGCAATTATGGAGCGCGTGCGTGATCATGGGCGCATCAATGATCTGGTTCAGCGCGTTTGTCAATGGGGCCTCAATGCTCGTGTTCGCACAGGCCGTGATCGGAGAGTGCGCGAATGACATAGCAGTCTTCGATGCTGTGGCCGTCGCAATGCGAAACGATGCGCTCCAGTTCGTGCTCCAGCTTCTTCAGGCGTGCGATCTTGGTACGAACGTCATCGAGATGCTCCTTGGCGATACGGTCGGCGCCGACGCAGGGACGGTCCGGATGCTGGCTGAGCGAGATCAGCTCCTTGATGGCGTCGATCGTCAGGCCGAGGTCGCGGCCGTGGCGGATAAAGGCGAGGCGCTCAAGATCGGCTTTGGAATAACGCCGCTGATTGCCTTCGCTGCGTTCCGGCTCCGAGATCAACCCCATCTGCTCGTAATAACGGATCGTCGGCACTTTCACGCCGGTCCGCCTGGATAGATCGCCGATCGTCAGCATTGCATGCCTCTCCAATACCTCTAGTCTCTAGAGAAATATATGCGGCTGTCGGCGCAAAATTGCAAGGTCAGGTGGAGCGCCAACCGGCCCCGGATAGTCCTCCGGCTTTTTCATTGCCCAGGCCGTCGCCGCAAGAAGGTGCTTCCAATGTGTCGTCATTAATACTATACCCCCCTATATTATAATTGAGGCCACGATGTCCCATACTATTCGTCAGCAAGCCAAGCTCCTCTCACGCGTCCGCCGCCTCAAAGGGCAGATGGAAGCGGTGGAGCGGGCGCTCGAGGCCGAGCGTCCCTGCGGGGAAATCTTGCAGTTGCTCGCCTCCATTCGCGGCGCCCTGACGGGACTGACCGGGGAGGTTCTGGAAGACCATCTGCAGGAGCATGTGCTGCATGCCGAAAGCGAAGAGGCCCGTCGTCAGGCGGTGGATGAGATAGCCGACGTGCTGAAGACCTATCTGCGGTGACCAAAGCATGTCGCGCAAAAGTGTGCGGCGGTTTTGCGATAACGACATGCGAAAAATCGAAGGCATAAAACGCTAGGAGCGCATCTGAAAGATCGCGACGCGTTTTATGGTTTCAGGCGTTCAACGAGAAAGTAAAGTCATGAGTATTTCCTCCGAAATGGGCCACAGCCACGTTTTTCTGGGCTCCGACCACCAGCGTAACGAACGCCGCATCTGGCTCGTTATCGCGCTCACAGCGGTCATGATGGTGGTCGAGATCGGCGCGGGCACGATCTATGGCTCGATGGCGCTGCTCGCCGATGGCTGGCATATGTCGACCCATGTCAGCGCCATGCTGATCTCGGCGCTTGCCTATCTCTACGCCCGCCGGCATGTGCATAATGCACGCTTTACCTTCGGCACCGGCAAGTTCGGCGATCTCGCGGGCTTTGCCAGCGCGATCGTGCTCGCGCTGATCGCGCTGATCATGGGCTGGGAGAGTATTCTGAGATTGCTCGACCCGGTGGCGATCAACTTCCGGGAAGCCATTGCCATTGCTGTTGTCGGCTTTATCGTCAATCTCGTCAGCGCATGGCTTCTGCGCGACGATCACAGCCATCACCACCACGGCCATGCCGGCCACGGGCACAGCCATGGCCACGCCCACGATCATGACCATCATCACGAGCATGGTGACGATCATCACCACCACGATCATGGTCAAAAAGGTGGTAGGGATAACAATCTGCGCTCTGTCTATGTCCATGTCATCGCCGACGCGATGACCTCGGTTCTCGCCATCATGGCCCTGCTGCTCGGCAGCCGTTTCGGCTGGACCTTCCTCGATCCGATCATGGGCATTGTCGGCGGCCTGGTCATTCTGCAATGGGCATGGAGCCTGCTGCGTAGTTCCGGCGCCGTTCTCCTGGATTTCATCCCGCAGGGTGAGGATCTGCCCGAGGAGATCCGTGAGGCGATCGAGACGGACGAAGATCGCATCACCGATCTCCATGTGTGGCAGGTCGGCCCCGGACATCATGCCGCGATCGTCGCGGTCGCAACGCCCGTCTCGCGCGATCCGTCCTTCTACAAGGCGCGGCTTGCCGAGATCCACGAACTCTCGCACGTGACGGTCGAAGTTACCGTCGACAAGGCGGCATAGAATCCGTTAGCAATCGGTCAGGTCAGAGGCTTGCCACATTCCTCGCATAGCCCAAGACCTGCCGATTCTGCTGGAGGCCTCTCACATGCCCACATTGCTCACGCGCCGCCGCCTCATGGCTGGCTCGGCGCTGCTTCTTCCCGCCGTGACGCTCGGCCCCGGTAGGCTTTTCGCTGAGGATAGCGGCGCATCGCCGCCTCCCGCGGCAACTGACAATTCGGCAACGCCCGACGCCGGCGGCCAGAGCCCGCAAGGCGACAGCGGAGCGCAGGACAATTCGCAGCTGTCCGACGATGTCGACAAGCAGCTTGCCGATCTGGAAAAGAAGACCGGCGGTCGTCTCGGCGTCTCCGTGCTCGATACCGAGACCAATATTTCCCTCGGCCATCGGGAAGAGGAGCATTTCCCTCTTTGCAGCACCTACAAGGCGCTTGCTGCCGGCTTCGTGCTGGCGCGCGTCGATCAGGGCACGGAAAAGCTCGACCGCCGTGTCACCTATGGCAAGGATAAGGTGGTCACCTATTCGCCGGAGACCGAAAAGCATGCCGGCGGCGATGGGATGACCATCGCCGAGCTCTGCGCAGCCGCGATCACGCTGAGCGACAATACGGCCGGCAATCTTCTGCTCGAAAGTTTCGGCGGACCTGCCGCGTTGACCTCGTGGCTGCGCACCACAGGCGATACCGAGACCCGCCTCGACCGCAACGAGCCGGATGTCAACCAGGCCGTCAAGGACGACCCTCGCGATACGACGACGCCGGATGCGATGCTGGATTCGATCGGCCTTCTGACACTCGGCAATACGCTGTCGGAAACATCGAGGGATCAGCTGGTCAACTGGCTGGTCGCCAACACGACGGGCAACAACCGCTTGCGCGCGGGCTTGCCGAAGGATTGGAAGGTCGGCGATAAGACCGGCACAGGCAACAACGGTTCCTATGCCGATATCGCCGTCATCTGGCCGCCGGATCGGGGTGCGATCTTGGTTACGACCTTTGTTGCCGAGGCGACCGCGCCTGCAAAGGATGTAGAGGCGGTGTTTGCCGAGATCGGCAAGATCGTCGTCGACATGGTAGGGCAATAGCGAGATATCGCTAATGAAAACAATAGGATGCGAGCGATATGTGAATCAGCTCGGCATTGCCTTCAAGTGGTTTGGCAATTGACTAAGACGAGCGCCAGTGTCGAGGCCGCACTGTTCGTTTCCTGATCGCTATCACCATCGGCATTGCCGGCGCCGAGCTTCTGCTTGATCTCATCGGCAATCTGGTCGTTGATTGCCTTCTGCTCGTCGGCCGGCAAGGACTTGAACGAATCTTCCGTCAGGCCATGTGCCTCGAGATATTGAGCGCGGATCTTCTGGGAAGGAGTCATATTCGCCCATTTGGCAAACTCCTCGAGAATATCCTGATCGGATTGCCCGCTAGACGATGCCGAGCTGCTTCCGTCTGCAGCCGTCGCGCTATTCTGATCGCTGCCACCATCCGATGTCGAGGACGAGTCGCTGCCGAACTGGCTGAGCCACAGGCCGGATGAAATGGAGGAGGGGACACCGCTGGACGCGATGGAGGGCCCCTGCGAATCATCCTGCTGGCCGTCGCTATCATCAGGCAGCGAGAAGGGCGTGCTGTCGTCGCCGTCGCTGCTCTGCGAGCTGCGGATCGGCGTGCTGAAATAGTTTTGAGTGCTGCTGTGCACTTTCATCGCAATATCTCCCCAGCGGTTGCGAGGACGATGACTCTGCAAGCCTGTGTGGAGCTTATCGCTCAAGCTTCCTCAAGTGCCGCAGAAAGTCTGAAGCACCCGTTCCGTCGGCAGTGGCGGCTCGGCAAAAGACGCAAAAGCAGGCTGATCCTGATAAGGAGTTGCCAGCACCTTCAGCAACGCTTCAAACAATGAGAAATCGCCATCCTCGACCGCAGCTCGGATGGCCTGCTCGATTCGGTGATTGCGGGGAATGAAGGCCGGATTGACCTTGCGCATCGCCGCCGCCCGTATTGCCGGCGTCTGCGGATCGCGAGCAAGCCGCTCCCGCCAGCGTTCGAGCCAAGGTGCTGCTGCTTGCGGATCGTTGAACGTGGCGGCAAAATCTGTCACCTCGTCGTCTGCGGTGAGTGCCGCAAGTTGGCGGAAGGTGAGGGTGAAATCAGCGCCCTGCTGCATCGTCGCCAACAGCGACTGGATCAGCTCGAGATCGCCGTCTTCCTCGCTCGCAAGCCCGATCTTGGCGCGCATGCCGGTAAGCCAATAGGCCTGAAAACGTTCGCCATAAGCTTTGATGACCGTGTTCGCTAGATCGATTGCCGCATCGACGGAGGGGTCGATCAGCGGAATCAGCGTTTCGCCGAGGCGCGCCAGATTCCATTGGCCAATGGCCGGCTGGTTGGCATAGGCATAGCGGCCGTTGCGGTCGATGGACGAGAACACGGTCGCCGGATCATAGGCATCCATGAAGGCGCAGGGGCCGAAATCGATCGTCTCGCCCGATACGGTCATATTGTCGGTGTTCATCACGCCGTGGATGAAGCCGACATGCAGCCAGCGCGCGATCAATGAAGCTTGCCGATCGGCTACGGCTTCCAGCAGTGCAAGATAAGGGTTCTTGCGGTCTCTGATTTCCGGGTAATGCCGGGCAATGACGTGATCCGCCACGGTCCGCACGCTCTCCGTATCGCCCCGCGCCGCAAAGAACTGGAAGGTGCCGACGCGGATATGACTTGCCGCCACGCGGGTAAATACCGCACCAGGCAGCACCTCTTCGCGATAGACAGGCTCGCCTGATATCACGGCAGCAAGCGCCCGCGTTGTCGGAATGCCGAGCGCATGCATGGCCTCGCTGACAATATATTCACGCAGAACCGGGCCGAGTGCCGCGCGCCCATCGCCGCGGCGGGAAAACGGCGTTGGCCCCGAACCCTTCAGCTGGATGTCGCGGCGCTTGCCGCTGCGATCCTTCACCTCGCCGAGAAGGATGGCACGGCCGTCGCCGAGCTGGGGAACGAAATTGCCGAACTGATGGCCGGCATAGGCCATGGCAATCGGCCGCGATCCCGGCAGCAGCTCGTTGCCCGAAAAGATCGCCGCCGCATTTTGCTTCAGCGTTTCCACATCCAGCCCGAGTTCCCGTGCCAGCACCTCGTTGAATTTGATCAACTGCGGTGCGGCAACCGGCGTCGGCGCCTGATCCGCGAAAAACTGCGGCGGCAGGCGCGCGTAGCTGTTGTCGAAGGCGACCGTCGGCGCCCGAAGCGCGGCATCATCGTGAAGAGGAGAGCTCATGCTCCTAAAGTAGGGCTGACCGGGTGGCGGCGCAAGGCGCTTGCCCCAGGTAGGAAATCATCCTACTTTATCCTACCAGATGAGGAATTTGCGATGAACGAGAAACTGAGTATCTCTCTCCCGAGCGAAATGGTTGCCGCGATCAAGGCCCGTGTCGATGCGGGCAGCTATGCCTCTACGAGCGAGGTGTTACGGGCGGCAGTCCGGGTCTGGCTACGGGAAGAAGAGGAATATCAGCAGCGGATTGCCGCGATCCGACAGAGAGTGAAAACATCGCTCGATGATCCCAGGCCGAATTTAAGTCTGCAGGATGTAGACGATTGGATCGAGACGCTGGGGGCGGAAAAACAATAACCGTATGAGCGATTTCTGTCGTATTTCGCGAAGCGGCGAAAGCTGATCTTCAGTCATATTCGACTACGTGTTGGAGCAAAGTAAAAGCAGGGGCGCGGCAGAGATTACGCAGCCCTCGTGGCGCGCCCCTAGCCGTTTTCCAACTCCCGCGCCATCTCCGCAAGCTTGCGCACCGTATTGAGATTTCTCGACGTTCCCGCCTTCAGCGCCGGCAGCTTCAGCTTCGATCGTCCCGAGCCATCGGGATAATGCACGTAGATTTCGCGGCCGGCGATATGCACTTCCTCGCCGCCGGGTGCGACGAGTTTGTCGAGTGCATCCGCCGGTGCAGCCTCCTGTAGGAAAGTCACCAGCAGGTAGTTCGGCTTGGCATGCGGGAAGGGCGAATTATCAGCCGCCCTTTCCAGAGCCTCGCGGCCGCGCAGGATCACGCCCGGAGACTTGCCCATCTTGGCCGCCAGCGCCTGTTCGAGCCGAGCCTGCACCGTCGCCTCGTCCTCCCCCGCGCGGAAGACCACGTTTCCGCTCTGGATATAGGTGCGCACATCCTGAAAGCCGATCTCTTCGCACAGGGTCTTGAGATCGGCCATGGATAGCATGCCGGTGCCGCCGACATTGACGGCACGCAGGAGGGCGACGAAAACAGTCATGGCTTCCTCCGCTGTTCGGCCTACATCTTCTCGGCGACCTTGACGGCGAAGGCATATTCGAACGCCACCTCCTCCAGGCGCTGGAAGCGGCCGGAAGCGCCGCCATGGCCGGCATCCATGTTCGTCTTCAGGAGAATAGGCGCGTTGCTCGTCGTCTTGTCGCGTAGCTTGGCGACCCACTTGGCCGGTTCCCAATAGGTGACGCGCGGATCGGTGAGGCCGCCGAGCGCGAGGATCGGCGGGTAGGGCTTCTCGCCGACGTTGTCGTAGGGACTATAGGCGGCGATCTGCTCGTACTCTTCCTTGCTCTCGATCGGATTGCCCCATTCCGGCCATTCCGGCGGCGTCAGCGGCAGCGTGTCGTCGAGCATCGTGTTGAGCACGTCGACGAAGGGCACGGCGGCGACGATGCCGGCGAATTTCTCCGGCGCCATGTTGGCGATGGCGCCCATCAGCATGCCGCCGGCCGATCCGCCCTCGGCAATGATCTTCGCGTAAGAGGTGAACTTCTCCTGATTCAAATAGTCGGCGGCTGCGATGAAGTCCTTGAAGGTATTGGTCTTCTTTTCCATCTTGCCGTCTTCGTACCAGGCGAAACCCTTATCCTTGCCGCCGCGGATATGGGCGATGGCATAGACGAAGCCGCGGTCTGCAAGCGACAGGCAGTTGGTGTTGAAACCGGCCGGGATGGTAACGCCATAGGCGCCGTAACCATAGAGAAGGCAGGGGGCTGAGCCGTCGAGAGGCGTGTCCTTGCGATAAAGCAGCGTCACCGGCACGGTCTCGCCATCCCATGCGGGTGCGAAGACGCGGCGCGTCACATAGTCTTCCGGATTGTGGCCAGAGGGCACTTCCTGCGTCTTCAGCAGGGTGCGCTCGCGCGTCACCATATTGTAATCGTAGAGCTGGCTCGGCGTCGTCATCGAGGAATAGGAGAAGCGGATGACATCCGTATCGTATTCCGCCGCGCCCTGCAGGCCGAGTGCATAGGCTTCCTCTTCGAAGGCGATCGCGTATTCTTCGCCAGTGCGGCGGTCGCGGATGACGATGCGCGGCAGGCCGTCCTTGCGCTCCAGCCAGAGGAGATGGCGGGCATAGGCGAGATGGCTGAGGATCAGAGTGCCCGGCTTATGGGGCACGACCTCACGCCAGTTTTCCTTGCCTGGGTTCTCCGCCGGCGCTTCCATGATCTTGAAATCCTTGGCGTCGCCGTCATTGGTGAGAATGTAGAAGACGTCGCCGCCCTCGCTGATCTCATATTCGATCTCGGTTTCGCGCTCGGCCACGATCTTGGGCTCGGCGGTCAGATCCGAGGTCGGGATGATGCGGTATTCGCTGGTCTCATGATCGTGGATGTCGATGAAGATGTAATCGTCGAGCAGCGAGCCGCCGACGCCCATGAAGAAGCCCGGATCCTCCTCCTCATAGACGAGCCGGTCGTCCGACTGCGGTGTGCCGATGATGTGATGGAAGATCTTCGAAGGGCGATGGTTCTCGTCTTGCAGCGTGTAGAAGAAGCTCTTGCCGTCGGGCGCCCAGACGGCATCGCCGCCGGTGTTCTCGATCACGTCGGGTAGATCTTCGCCGGTCTCGAAATTGCGGATCTTCAGCGTGAAATATTCAGAACCCTTGTCGTCATAGCCCCAGATGCCGAGGCTGTGATCGGAGGAGTGATCGAGGCCTGAAAGGCGGAAATAGGATTTTCCCTCGTTCTCCTTGTCACCATTCAGCAGCAGCTTGCGTTCGCCGCCGTTGCGCGGTTCGCGGAAGAAGTGGGGCTGTTCGCCGCCGGTAACGAAAAGCGTGCCGTAAGCGTAGGGCCCATCCTTCATCGGTATCGAGCTGTCGTCTTCCTTGATGCGGCCCTTCATCTCGGCAAAGAGAACCTTCTGCAGCTCCTTCGTGTCCGCCATTGCGGCGTTCATGTAGGTATTCTCCGCCTCCAGGTGTAACCGGATTTCCGGCGCCAGGATCGACGGGTCCTTGAACATCGCCTGCCAGTTGTCGGCCCGCAGCCACGCATAATCGTCGGTGCGGCTAATGCCGTGACGTGTATCCGTAAATGGCTTCTTCGGAGCTGCAGGCGGGGTGGGGAGATTCTTGAAAACTGACACGGGGGGCGCTTTCTTTGATGTGAAAGTCGGATGTGAAGTGAAGAGAGAAATAGAGGGCAGCGAGGTGAGGTTCAAGCGGCAAGTCTGTTCCTCAAGCTTCATGCAAGCAGCCGATATTAATCTTACTGAGCCCGGCAGCTTGTGGGAGACCCATCGGGGCGCTGCCTTGATGAGACCACATTCTTTATCGAAGTCGGCATACAGTGCGTCGACATAAAGGCGGTCAAAGCCTTCTCTGATGGAGTGAACGCACTCAAATCCAAAACAAAGCAAGGGACCGGTCTTCATGCTGAAACTCTTCGCCATCCTGATTCCACTGGCTAGTCTCGCCACCTCCGCCTTCGCCGTCGATGCGGCTATCAAGAAGCAGTTGGAGAAGCTCGATCCGTCGGAACGAATGGAACAGGCGTGCGACGCAGAGGCCATGAAGCGGATCGGCACGGACAAGACGGGTTTCAAGCCGGACAAGGTGATCGCCTATACATTCGGCGATCCGGATATGCAGCCGGATGCCATGAATGCGCCCGGCGCGGTCTTTCGCAGCAAGGGTGACTGGTATCACCTCTCATATACATGCGTGACCGGGCCGCAGCACATCCATGTCCGCGATCTAAGCTATCAAATCGGCGACAAGGTGCCGCGCGAGGCCTGGCAGGAGCATTATCTTTACGATTGAGCACCCGGATGAAGTATCAGGGCCGCCTCGGACATCACGTCATGGCGGCCATGCTCCGCCCCAGATTTTTTAGGCGCCTTATCGCCGTCTCAGCGATTCCACACGCGTCAGCTCCGACAGGATGTGTTCCTGCACATCGGGTGGCTGCCGGCAAACGGCGTCCGTCAGGTCTCGCAGCGTCGCTCTGAGGCTGTGAAGCTGATCGACCAGATCCATGACGACATCGACGCCAGGTTCATTGACGCCCATCGCGCTGCTGAGATCGAGGATGAGCTGGCCGCGGGCAATGTCGGCGTCACGGAAATTGCGGCCCTGATCGGTGACTTCGGGCACGACCCAGCCTTGAGATATCCAGACTTCCAGCACCGTGGTTTCGATCCGGAGGTGAAGTCGAAACTCGTTCTCGTTCATCGCTTATCCTCCCATGGTCTTTCTGGGATCTTGCTCCTTGCCTGCCTCCCATTCGGAAACGAAGCGCGTCAGCTCGGGGTCCGGCGCATCTGGCAGGACGATCTTCAGCGAGACATAGGCATCGCCGTTGTCCTTGCCGCGCACGGGCGCGCCCTTGCCCTTCAAACGCAGTACCTTGCCCGTATTGGAGTTCGGCGGCAGCGTGACGGTGACAGCTCCGGACGGCGTCGGGACGCGAATCTTGCCGCCGAGCACAGCTTCGGCCAGCGAGATCGGCACTTCCAACCGGATATCGTCGCCATCGCGGGTATAGAAGCGGTGCGGGCGAACATGTACCGCAATCAGTGCATCTCCCGGCTTGCCGCCGTTGAAACCTGGATCACCCTTGCCCTTCAGCCGAAGCGTTTGCCCATCGCGCGTTCCCGGCGGAATTTGAACGTCCAGCGCAGGCCCGTCCGGCAAGCTGATCTGCTTCTTGGCGCCATTGATGGCGTCGAGAAAATCGACTTCCATCGTATAGTGACGGTCTTGACCCTGCATTTGCGATTGGCCTCGGCTGCGACGCGAGAAGAAGCTGGAGAATATATCGTCGGCATCGCCAAAATCGGCAAAGCCGCCCGCATTCTGATAGCGGCCGCGCTGGCCTTCCTGCGCTGCATAATCGCGGTAGTAGTTGCGCGGCGCCTGTTCGGCGCCACTGCTGTCGATTTCGCCGCGGTCGAACCGCGCACGCTTCTCCTCGTCGCCGAGGATGCCATAGGCGGCCGAGACCTCCTTGAATTTGTCCTCGGCCTGCTTGTCGCCGGGGTTGAGGTCCGGATGCAGCTTCTTGGCAAGCTTGCGATAGGCGCTTTGAATATCCTTTTGCGGGGCGTCCCGCTTTACGCCCAAAATTTCATAGGGATCGCGACTCATACATGTCTCTCTTTAGGAGCACGGAAAGATACGCAGATAGTGCTAGGCTAAGCTCATATCAATCGTATCATAGACGCGGTCAGGTTGAAGCTCGTGCTTTGCAGCTTTCATGCCTGGCGCATTTCTGATGTGAAATGGCATGATGCTGCGAGTTTGCCATATTTCCGGCGTGTTGCCGGATGATGGCGAGCGTTGCGGTGGAGATGCATCATCTTCCTGCCGCCAGATTTCGTTTGCTTGACCGATCCGGTGGCCGCCCGATGAAACGCCTTTTGCTGACATCCACGATCCTGCTTGCCGCAAGTGCTGCTTTTGCCGCCCAGCCCGAGCAGCCGCCTGCCGGTTGGCCGCAGCTGCCGCCGAAGGCGCCGGTTTCGAAGGTCAAGCTCGTCGAGCCACATCTGCACGTCGATCGTGCCGGCAAGGGCACACCCCGCATTGCACTTACCTTCGATGCCTGCATGGGCAAGACAGATCCGCGCATCTTGAGCACGCTCGTCGATCAGCGCATCCCGGCGACCATCTTCGTCACCGCGCGCTGGCTTCGGACCAATCCGGACGCATTGAAGGTCTTCCTCGCCCATCCCGATCTCTTCGAACTGGAAAATCACGGGCAGAACCATATTCCGGCCGTCGATATCCCGGCCAAGGTTTACGGTATCGCCGCTGCTGGCTCGCCGCAGGCGGTCGCCCAGGAGGTAAAGGGCGGTGCGGACGCCATGATCGCAGCCGGTGTTCCGCAACCGCACTGGTTCCGCGGCGCGACCGCGAAATACACGCCTGCCGCCATCATGCAGATCCGCGGCATGGGCTATCGGATCGCCGGCTACTCGGTGAATGGCGACAGCGGTTCGCTGCTGCCGGCCAAGATGGTGGAAAAGCAATATGCCTCCGCCAAGGACGGCGATGTCATCATCTCCCACATCAACCAACCGACACATGCGGCAGGCGAGGGTGTCGCGGCCAGCATCCTCGCGCTAAAGGCCAGGGGCGTCGATTTCGTTCGTCTGCAGGATATTCCCGAAAAGGGCGACGACGACACGACCAACTGAGCGGTTGAGTGCTCAAGCAATTCCAGGAAAAGTGCGCAGTATCCGTCTTAGTCAAGCTTGTTGAGGCGTCCAAAAGCGATCTTCCCGGATGAGTGCGTTTGCCAGGACGATTAG
>NZ_JAQJCG010000025.1:0-82494 GCF_030182565.1 Rhizobium centroccidentale
GAAATAACAGAGAATAATTAATACATGTCTGGCTATTTTGTCTTGTCTGCATGATGCAGCAGTTAAATTAGAGAGCTATGATATGCTTGATTTGCCTAAATTGATGCAGCTATTACTATTTGCAGCCATTATATTGTTATTTTTCCGCTGGGTCGTCGAGGACATGAACAGGTAGCCGATTTGGCGCCTGAAGATCCAACGCCGCACGATTTGCTTCTTCAGTTCACCATTTCCCTATTGTCTCGCCAAGAGCACGTGTCGCTTCGGCTCGCGCACGGGAGTAAGCTGATCGTAAAGACGGGCTGTTGCCCTTGCGTCTCCGTGCGGCATGCCGACGGGAATTGAACAATGGCATCCGGGAATTTCCGGATGCCATCGAGGCGCGTAATGGTAAAAGCGGATCGCTTTCACAACTCAAGACACACGGCTTCGCGGGCATGAGCCCGCGTGGTGTTTAGTGGGCACCTGCGCCGCCGCCGGCCTGCGGGCGCTTCGTGAGCAGCATGGTGATCGCTGCGATGGCAAGCACCACGCCGATGACGGCGAAGGTGTCGCTGAAGCCCATGATCAGTGCTTGTCTCTTGATGATCTGGCCGAGGGCGACGATCGCTTTCTGCTGGGCTGCCTGATGGTCTGAAACTCCGTGCGACAGGAAGTAGCCGGTCATCTGGTCGATCCGCTCGCGAACTTCCTCACGGGCAAGAGTTACGGATTGACCGATGATGTTGGAGTGGAACTGCTCGCGTTTGGTCAGGATGGTCCCAAGCGAGGCCGTGCCCACGGCGCCGCCGAGATTGCGCAGCATGTTCGTCAGTCCCGAGGCCGCGGCAGCGTCCGCCGGAGCAATTCCTGCTGTCGTGATCGCGGTGACGGGCGTGATGACGAAGGCCTGGCCGATGGCGCGAACGATGTTCGGAATGAAGAACTGGTCTCCAGCATTGTCGGCCGAAAGCGTGACGTTCATGAAGCAGCTGAGCGCAAAGACAGCGATGCCGAAGAAGGCAAGCCAGCGCACATCGACGCGCTTCATCATCAGTGGAACCAGCGGGATCAGCAGCAGCTGTGGCAATCCCGTCCAGGCAAGGACGTTGCCGATCTGCTCGGCATTGTATTTCTGCACCTGGCCCAGATATTGCGGCAGGATATAGACCGTCCCGAACAGCGCGACGCCGACGAGAATGTTCGCAAGCACGCCCAGTCCGAAATTCCTTTGCTTCAGCAGCCGCAGCTTCACCAGCGGCTTCGAAACCTTCAGCTCGATGATGATGAAGAGCGTCAGGAACACGGCCGCGACGATGCTGAGCCGGACGATGAAGGGCGAGGAGAACCAGTCGTCCTTGTTGCCCTCTTCAAGTACGGTTTGCAGGGCGGAGAGGCCGATCGCCATCGTGACGATACCGGCCCAGTCGCCTTCGCGCAGCAGCTTCAGCTGCATGGGCTGTTTGTCCAGGGTCAGGGCAAGTGCCACGACCATGATGGCGCTCGGGACGGCGTTGATGAAGAAGATGGTCTGCCAGCCGTAATTCTCGGTCAGGTAGCCGCCGATGGTCGGGCCGATGGCCGGAGCGAAGGTGACGGACAGTGCGAAGATCGCCAGCCCCAAGGGCTGCTGCGGCTTCGGAAGCTTCGTCAGCACCATGGTGAAGGCCATCGGGATCAGCACGCCGCCGGCAAATCCCTGCAGGCCGCGAAGCACGATCATCGTTCCGAGATCGTGGGCAAAGGCGCAGGAGAGAGACAACAGCGGAAACAGCACCGAGTTCACCAGGATATAACGGCGAAACGAGAAGACGCTGCTGAGATAGGCGGTGAGCGGAATGACGACGATCTCGCCGATCAGATAGGAGGTCGAGATCCAGGCGCCATTATCAACGCCGGTGCCGATGCCCCCCTCGATATCGAGGAGGGAGGCATTGGTGATCTGGATGTTCAGGATCGCCATGAACGCGCCGATCATGCCGGCCAGAACTGCGATCCACTCTCTTGTCGATGCACGCGGCTCTGCCGCTGCGGCCGGCATCGCACGGCCATCTATTGTACTTGTAGACATTGTCGTGGCTCCCGCCGTCAGTTCCGCTGTGCGGCGTCTGCTTTGGTGTCGATGCTCGGCTCGACGGACATTCCCGGGCGTAGTTCACCGCTGTTCATGGTCTGCGGCTCAAGCGCAATCCTCACCGGAATGCGTTGGACGACCTTGGTGAAGTTGCCGGTCGCATTGTCCGGCGGCAGCAGCGCGAATTCCTGTCCGCTCGCCGGCGCAAGGCTGTCTACATGGCCGTGGAAAACCTTGCCGGGGAACATGTCGACTTCGATATCGACAGGCTGGCCGGCATGGACATTCGTCAGCTGCGTTTCCTTGTAGTTGGCGACGACATAGGCTTGGTCGGTCGGCACCAGCGACATCAGCTGCGTGCCGGCCTGGACATATTGGCCGATGCGCAGCGTCCGGTTGCCGATCGTGCCGTCGACGGGGGCCATGATGGTCGTATAGGAGAGGTTCAGCTCGGCCTGATGCTGGACCGCCTCGCTTTTCTGCAGGGCAGCCGTCGCCTGGGCGATCTGGGCCTTCAGAAGCTCGACCTGCTTGATCGCGCCTTCCAAGGTCGCGGTGTCTCTCACGATGGCAGCCTGGGCCGCGGCGATCTGCGATGCGGCCTGCTGTGCCGTCTGCACGGCGGCATAGCCGTTGGAGGCGAGGCTGGCGTAGCGCTTGTTGTTCTGTTCGGCGAAAGTTTCGTTCGCCTTGTCCACATCCAGCGTCGCCCGCGCAGCGGCAATGGTCGATTGCTGGATATCGAGCGAGGCCTGCTCGGCCTGTATGGTTGCCTGTGCGGCAGCGACATCGGCCTTGGCCTGGTCGAGGGCTGCGCGGAAATCACGGTCGTCGATGCGGGCGAGCGGTTGGCCGGCCTTTACCGTCTCGTTGTCTTTGACCAGGACTTCCGCCAGATAGCCCGAGATCTTCGGGGCGATCGAGCTGTTGTCGGCCTGGACGTAGGCGTCGTCGGTCGACACCTCGAAACGGCCGTTTTGCCAGTAGTCGTGCCCATAGTAGCCCGCCGCGGCGATGATGGCGATCAGACCCGCGCCATACATCAAGCGGCGCGGCGTCTTGCTGCGCGTTGGAGCGGCGTTGCCGCCGGCCGGTGCCTGCGGCGCCTCCGGACGGGGTTCGGTCGTCACCACTTCCTTGGCTTTCGCCTCGACGGTTCCCTGCATTTCGCTGGAAGCACCCTCGGACGTGACGATATGCAGATTATTAGCCATTTACTTGCTCCTGACAGGGGTCGCTGCCGGGCAGGGGTAGCGGCCAAGTTCAATTTGGAAACTTGATATTTTCCAAAATAAGCGCTATAAAATCGAAGTCAACAGTATTTTGGAAAATATCTATGGTCCTAAATCCAAAAGCCACGAAACGACCGCGAGGACGACCGCAGGTTCGCTGTGACGACGATACCCGGGCAATCGTTCTGTCGTCGGCCAGAAAGCGCTTCATGGAAGCGGGCTATGCCTCGGCATGCATCAACGACATTGCGCAGGACGCGGGTGTCTCGACCAAGACCGTCTATCGGCTGTTCGAGAGCAAGGGCGAGATCTTCAACGCCGTGATTACCGATCGCATCGCCCGTTTCAACGTCGAAGTGGACCAGGGGCTTCTCAGGCATCCGGACCTGCATCATCAACTTGAGCAAATCCTGATCGCCTATGGCCGTCTGGTGCTGGATCCGGAAACGATCGCGATCAATCGTCTTGCGGTGGCCGAGGCTGATCGCTTTCCCGAAATCGCGGCGTCCTTCTACGAGCGGGCGATCAAGGCCTCGACCGTGGTCTTCGAGGTCTGGCTGCGGAGCCAGCGCGACAAGGAGGCAATCAGGATCGCGGATATTTCGCGCGCCGCCGGCTTCCTGCGGGGAATGATGGCCATGGAGCCGCAGCGAGCCGTCATGCTGGGCCAACGATTGGCGCCGGATGACGAAGAGATCCAGGCCCGTGCGACGGAATGCGCGGCGATCTTTCTGCAGGGCTGCGTTACCAGCAGCGCCTGAGCCGGAAACAGGAAGGCGAAGCTGCCCGCGCAATCGTGGGCAGCTTCCGGACCGGTCAAGGCGCGATGGAGAAACTGTAGCTCCCGTTCGTCTTGTGGCCGTCCGTGGAGAGCGCATACCATTCGACAGTGTACTTGCCGGCTGGCAATTTGTCGGTCACCGGCACCATCAGCGTGGTGCCGCTGTTCATCAGCATGCCTTCTCCGGTCTTGACGCTCGCCTTGTCGGGGCCGGTGACCTTGACGCCGCTGAATTTCAGATTGAGGCCTTCCGAGAAGGTTAGGTCGAGTTCGGACGGTGCGGTCTTGACTATGCCGTCGGCGGCCGGAACGGCCGACTTCAGATGGGCATGCGCCATGGCCTGGCCGGCAAAAGCGACGCCGATTGCGATGGCAACGGGGAGCAATTTCTTGATCGGGGGCATTTGGTTTCCTCATCCTGTTGGCGACCTGCGGAAAGTCTGCGGATCGTGTGATGGCGATCGGTCGATCGCCGATATCCGTTGCCGGCGAAGCCGGACGGAATTCCCGTGTCCCAGTGGCGCTTACGCGCCACGGAATTAATCCTGCTGCAGCAGATTTCGGATCTTCTGCAGCGCGACATCGTTGTTTTCCTGATAGGCGATGGTGCCTCTGAGATTGCCGCCGGCATCGACGAGCAGCACGGAAGCGGTATGATCCATGGTGTATCCACCGTCCGGGCTTGGCACCTTCTTGGCATAGATGCGCCAGCCCTTGATGGCCTTCTGCATTTCGGTGGGATCACCCGTGATCCCGGTGATGCGGTCGGTAAAATTGCCCGTGTAGCTGTGCATGATCTCCGGCGTGTCGCGCTCCGGATCGACGGTGAAGAAATACGCCTTCAACCCGTCGGCCTGCGGCCCGAGTGTCTTGAACCAGCCCGCCATATCGTAAAGCGTTGTCGGGCAAACGTCGGGGCAATGCGTGTAGCCGAAATAGACGAGCGACGGATGGCCCGACAGGGCCTTTTCGGTGATGGGCGCACCGCGATCGTCCGTGAGCGTGAAGGCTGTGCCGAGGCCGCCCGTGGCCTGCACCTCAGGAACCATGAGGAACGTCGCGTAGCCGATCGCGCCCGCACCGGCGACAAGCGTAAGGGCGACGGCGGTTGCAACGAAACGTCGTCTATTTGACATGGGATGTCTCCTTGTTCGCCGCTATCGATCCCACAGGGAAATCGACGTCGATAGAGCCGGCCTTTTCGAATTTGAGCGTTGCCCTCACCGTCTGACCCTGAAGGAAGGGTTCTCCAACCTTCATGAACATGACGTGATAGCCGCCGGGTTTGAGTTCGACAGTCTGGCCCGCCGGTATCGGCAGGCCGCCGGCAAGCTCGCGCATGATCATCACGTCGTTGTCCATCTTCATCTCGTGGATCTGGACCGTTGCAGCGCGCCGTGAGCTCGCAGCCACCAGCCGGTCGTCGGTGTCGCCCGTATTCGTGATGGTCATATAACCGCCACCGACGGGAGCTCCCGGCACCATGGCGCGAACATAGGGTGCGGAAATGGTGAGGTTGCCGATTTTGACATCGTCGGCGAAAGCGAGGGAGGAAGACAGGAATGCCAGCCCGAAGGCGGCAAGGGCAGAAATCTGTTTCAGCATGATCGATATCCTTGATCCGGAAAAGGAGCGGGCAGGCGAAGCCTTTGGGCTCCGCCCGATCTCGTCAGGAAAAGAAACGCCGGAGCGGCGGCACGAAACGAACTACGAACTGATCGAGGAGCAGCATCGCGACGATGGCAGCTCCCGTCAGTGGGAAAGCCACGCCGAAGACGATGGCGATGAGCCAGAGGCCAACATAGACGGACTTCCGCGACGGCATCGGCGGCACACCAAGACGGCCCGATGGCCTTCGCTTCCACCACATGGTCGCAGCCGTCCCGCAGCAAAGAACGATGGCGAGACAAGTGGCCAGCATCAGAAGTTGGTTGAAAAGGCCCCATTCCTGTCCCTGATGGACATTGATACCCCATTCGATCGCTTTGCCGAGCGCCGGATACTGGTCAAAGGAAATGTCGATGAGCGGCTTGCCGGAATATTGGTCGATATGGACAGTGCGTTCCTTGCCGAGATCGCCGAAATAGTGGCTTGCCGTATAAACGCCGGTCTCATCCGAAGGGATCGCGAGATCGGAACCGGCGACCATGCCCAGCCCGTGCATGATGTCGACGGCCTTATCAAGACCGATCGGCTTGGCCGATTGCGCCGCCGCGATATCGGAAAGCGGAACGGGTGCGTTCTCGACCACCCAGCCGGCGCGGCTGACGATATCCTGTGTGACCTTCGCCGATTTCGGCACCTCATCCCAGACCGCTGCCGGTGTTCCGAGATTATTTGCCGTCAGCCAGGCATTGACGTTGGCGCCCCAGTAACCGGACCATGGCATGCCGCTGAAGGCCAGGAAGAAGATGAGGATGCCGGCAAGGGCCCCCGTCACGGCATGCAGGTCGCGCCAGAAGACGCGCCGCGATGGATTGCCGCGAACCGTGAGCACGCCGCCGCTCTGCTGCCGCGGCCACCACAGATAGATGCCGGTCACCACGAGGACGAGGGCAAAGCCCGCGACGATCTCGATGATGCGATTGGTCCATTTTCCGAAATATTCGAGGCTGTGGATGCGCTTGACGACCCAGCCGAATTCCTGCTGCGAGCCGACCGACCCCAGAATGCTGCCGTCATAGGGATTGACGTAGACGATGGTCGATTGGCCGCCCTTTGATACCGTTATCGAGGCCGAGCGGTTCGGCGCCGACGCTTCGTGATAGGAGGTTGCACGGGTGCCGGGGAAAGCTGCAAGTGCCGCATCGGCGATCTGCTGTGGCTGCAGCATCGGGCCGGTCTCGGCAACGAGGTAGCGATGCGAGTAGAAGGTATCGGCAATCTGATCCTTGAACAGATAGAGCGAACCGGTGATCGCCAGATTGAGCATGAAGGGAATGACGAGCAGACCGGCGAAGAAGTGCCAGCGCCAGATCGCGCGATAGAGCGAGACATTTTGGGTTGCTGCTGCTGCAGGCTCTGCAGCGGTAAAGGCAGACATGAAATCCTCCGAAGATCGGCAGGCTGCCACGATCGATCTGGGGAGGGGCGGCGATGGTTCGCCATTCGCGGTGAACTTGCTTCACATGGGCAGCCGGGTCAATCGGCCCCGCCTAGTTCGGCAAAGTACAGTCAGGAACACCAATCCTCAGATTTTACGACCTAAGGGTCGCGATGCGGCAGCGTTGACGGCGGGCGTCACGGCGAGGCCGCAACGCCGGTTCAGCCAACGATGTCGAGGAGGGGAGGCGCTCTCGGCCCTGTGTTCGGCGGATAAAGCTGGCGGTGGAAAGCTTCCGATCTTGCAACGACGATCTGCCGGTGCAGGGAGACAAGACGTTCGCAAATCTCGGTCGGAGGCGTGGGCAGCATCGCGGCGGACGCGATCCGGCATGCCTCGCATCCGGGTGCATAGGCTTTCCCATGCACCTTGCCGTCGGCATCCTTGTAGGTGATACAGAGGATGGGCAGGGAACCGTCCGGGAGCCTGTACTGGGCAAGCTCGATCGGGGATATCTCGTCCGCGGTTGCGATGATCGGCTGATGGGCGAAGCCGACAAACAACAATGCAACGGCGCAAAGAATGCGCGCGCTCCACTGAAATGTTCGCGAAATCGCCTTCCGCATGCTTGTCCCCACCACCGCATTTGCGGATAAGGTTTCAGTCATAGGGCAGGCCTGTCGCAAGCACAATGCGTCAATTCGTGCCGCGCCGAAGTTTGCGGAAGCCGGCATCAATCAAGGGCTCGCCAGCGACGCCTCTCGGGGAGCGCCAAATTGGCGGAGAGCTCTTGATCCTTCCGTGTGGGGCGCCAGATAGCGCTGATCATTCGGATCCGTAGGTGACGCTCTCTGGAAAGGTGGTCATGAGCAGCTTTGATAACTCGCCTTCTGCCGGGTGCCGTCGATGTCTCGATCCGTCGGCTTTCCCCGTTCGCTTCCCTCGCTGCTTCATGATTTCCAAGGGAGGCATGACCGCATCTGGCCTGGATTACAGATCCCAGACGCATCGATATTGAAACGTATTGCTTCAGAAGTTTGATTGCGACGATGACCTTCACTCCCGGTTCCCACCCGAACATTTTTGTCACACCGCCGATCCGCGAGAGGCTTGGTAAACCATTTTGCAGAGATCGTATGGTATCCCAAACAGACTTTGATTATGCCGATGCAAGGTCATTCGTCGCGGGTCGTTGCGAGGACTGGGAATAGCAATGGAAATTGAAACACATTTGGTTTCGCTGATACGCGTCCTCGGCCAGGTTGCGATCATCGTCTATGCCTATTCCTGGGTCATCCGGATCGTCGAACGCGGTGCTTTGAAATCCGTGGCCGTCGGGCTGTTGTTCGGGCTGGTCGGTATCCTGTCCATGGGTGATCCCATCCAATGGATGCCGGGCGTCATTCAGGATGGCCGCTCTATTCTCCTTGTCCTTACGCCGATTTATGGGGGGCTTCTGGGAACCATTGTGGCTGCGGCGATGATGGGCTTCTTTCGGTTTATGGTCGGCGGCATGGGTGCGGTGGGCGGCGTCGCCGGTATCGTGATCGTCGCGATCGCCGGCTATGCGCTGAACCTCCTGCCGCGGCAATGGACCGGCACCGGCTGGAGGCGATCGGCCCTGTTCGGTTTGGCGACCTGCTCATCCCTCGTGGTTCTCTTCTTTCTGCCGTGGGCGGTGGCGCATGCTCTTCTCCTCAAGGCGACACTTCCGGTGACGATCGTCAATATCCTCGGCGTCATGCTGCTGTCGGACCTGCTGCAGCGGGAGCAATATCGCATCGGCATACAGCGTGCGCTGGAGAATGAAGCGAGCCTCGATCCGCTCACAAGGCTTCCCAACCGCCGGGTGCTGCAGCGCGAAGGCGATCGATGCAGCAAGGAAGCGGGCACGCGACGTATCCCTTTCTCGATCATCATGCTCGATATCGATCACTTCAAGAAGATCAACGACAGCTGGGGCCATTCCTTCGGCGACACCGTTCTGGCGCGGTTGGCCGATGTCATCAGGCAAACCGTGCGCAAGACCGACATTGCAGCCCGTTATGGCGGCGAGGAGATCGTCGTGCTGCTGCCCAACACCGATACGCGGGCCGCGGCCGCCGTCGCGGAGAAAATTCGCAAGGATATCGAGGGCACAACCCTGATGTTCGAGCAGGAAGCTGTCCACGTCACCGTCAGCATCGGTATTGCCTGCTCCCTTGAGCCGACGACGGATTTCAAGCATGTGCTCGAGGCTGCCGATAAGGCGCTCTATCGGGCGAAGGCGAGCGGAAGAAATCGCGTGGAACTGGCGGAGGCCGCATAGGCCGGCCGTCATTTCTTCGGCGATGAGAGCACGACGTGCTTTCTCGCATTTCCCGACAACTCGCATGCACGAGGATCTGGGGCAGGAAGCATCCCGACAGACGATGCATGAGTTCGCCGCCCTCGATCCCATCGGAGCAATCGCGGGAAAAACGCGAAGCGCTTTAATTCAGGCGGTGGCGGAACATCCAGGCGGCAACCGGCATCGTCGCGGCGGCGATGGCGACGAGTGCGAGCATATCCGGAAACAGCGTATCGAGGCCCGCACCTTCGAGATAGACGCCGCGCGTGATGCTGATCGCGTATTTCAGCGGATTGATCATCGTCGCATATTGCAGGACTTCCGGCATGTTGTCGATCGGCGACATCAGGCCGGAGAGCAGCATGAATGGCATCAGGAAGACGAAACAGAGGATCATCGCCTGTTGCATGTTGGTGGCAATCGATGACAGGAACAGCCCAAAGCCGATGGCCGCGGCGAGGAAGAGGCTCAGCCCGAGATAGAGCGTCACGAACGAACCGGCAAACGGGATGCGGAACCAGAACAAGGCTACCAGCAGGATCGTCGATGCCTGGGTGATGCCGACGATCATCGAGGGAACCGCCTTGCCGATCATGATCTCGGTCGGCGTGAACGGTGCCACAAGCAATTGGTCGAAAGTGCCTTCCTCGCGTTCGCGCGCGACGGACATCGCGGTCAACATCATCGTCATCAGCATGGTGATTGTGCCGATGAGAGAGGGGACCATGCTCCAGCGCGTTTCGAGCTGCGGGTTATACCATGCCCGCGTCGTGACCTTCACGCTGCTGTTGGAGCCCCCCTTTTGCACCAGCCAGTCGGAGGTGAAGTCGCTGACGATCGTGTTGGCATAGCCTTGCGCGATGCCGCTGGTGTTGGAATTCCTGCCATCCGCGACGACCTGCACAGTGCCCGCGGTGCCGGCTTCCAATTGCCGCTCGAAATCGCGCTCGATGACGATGATGAGCACGGCCTGCTTGGTATCGAGCAAGCGGATGGCCTGGCCCGTCTGCGTCAGTGTCGCCACCCTTTCGAAAATGCCTGATCCCTCTAGCTTTGCGACGAGGTTTCTTGACGTCGTCGTCCTGTCCTGGTCGACGAGCGCATAGGGGACATTATTGAGATCATAGGTGGCGGCGTAGCCGAAGATCAGGCATTGCAGGATCGGCGGCACGACAAGGCTTGCCCTGCTTCTCGGGTCCTTCAGGATAACGAGAAGTTCTTTGCGGATGAGGGTGAGGATGCGCAGAAGCGATGCGATCAACATGGCTATGCGATCCTCTTGCGGGTCATGCGCACGGCAAGCGCCAAAAGGGCCGCGGCCATGCCGGCAAGCACTGCCGCATTGGGTAGGATGACGCTCCAGATATTGCCGGCGAGAAACAGGGTTTGCAGCAGCGTGACGAAATATCGGCCGGGGAAGATGTAGGTGATGATCTGCACGGCCAAGGGCATGCTCCTCGGATCGAACATGAAGCCGGAGAGCATCATGGCTGGCAGGAAGGTCACGAGAACGGTCACCTGGCTGGCGATGAACTGGCTCTTCGTGATCGAAGATATGGCAAGGCCGAGCCCCAGTGCGACCAGAAGATAGAGCATGGAGACGACTGTAAGGATCAGCAGCGATCCTCGCAGCGGCACGCCAAAGAGCAGCCGGCTGCCGACGACGCAGAGCGCGAGCCCGGCAAGCCCGAGAAGAAAATAAGGGACGGTCTTGCCGAGCAGGATCTCGGTCGAGCGGACGGGTGTGACGAACAGTGCCTCGAAAGTGCCCCGTTCCCATTCCCGCGCCATGACAAGGGCAGTCAGCAGTGCGCCGATCAGCGTCATGACCAGAACGACGAGACCTGGGACGAGGAAGTAGCTGCTGTCATTGGCCTCGTTGAACCACAGGCGCGACTCGATGGTGACGCCGCTGCCGCCTAGTGTCCCTTCGCGCGAGGCTTCCTTGGCGGCCCAGACGCCGACGGCCGCTTCGGCATAGCTCAGCGAGATGCGCGCCGTATTGGCATCGCTGCCGTTGACGACGGCCTGAACCTCGCCATTGCCTTGAGCGACCTTCCGCGAGAAGTCCGACGGAATGCGCAGGATCGCCCGAACTTCGGAGGACAGCAGCATCCTTTCTGCCTCCGCCATCGTCTTGACGGGCTTCGGGGAGAAGTAGCTGGAGAGCTCGAAAGTGGAAGCGAGGCCGCGTGCCTCGGCTGAATTTTCCTCCATGACGATCGCGACGGGAACGTTCTTGACGTCGAGATTGATGCCATATCCAAACAGGATCAGCAGGGCCACGGGCATGACGATGCCGATCGCGATGCTGCTCGGATCGCGCAGGAGCTGCCAAGTTTCTTTGCGGATGAGAGCACGGATGCGACGCAAGGCTGCGCGCAATCCTCGGCTGGAGCTGCCGACGGGCTGATTCATGCCGCCTTCTCCATTTTCCTGTGGCGCTCCTTCTCGACGATCGAAATGAAGGCCTCCTCCATCGTCGCAGCCGCCTCGCCATCTGCGCCGGCATGAGCCCGGATTTCGACCGGCGTGCCCTCGGCCAGGTTCCTTCCGGCATCGAGGATGATGATCCGGTCGCAATATTCGGCCTCTTCCATGAAATGCGTCGTCACGATGATGGTTACGTCTTGTTCGGACAGAGCCGTGATCCGCCCCCAGAATTGTCGTCTTGCCAATGGGTCGGCGCCGCTGGTCGCTTCGTCCAGGAAGAGGATGTCCGGCTCATGCAGCAGGGCGGCGGCCAGCGCCAGCCGCTGCTTGAATCCGCCCGGCAATTGTCCGCTCGGCAGCTTTGAGAACTGACCGAGTTCGAACTGGCTCTTCAAGGCGCCGATCCTGTCCTTTCTGCGCCGGCCGCGCAAGCCATAGGCGCTTGCGAAGAATTCCAGATTTTCGTCGACGCTGAGCTGGCCATAGAGCGAGAATTTTTGCGCCACATAACCAAGCTTTTCTCGTGCCTTTGCACCTGCCGTCAGGAGATTGGAGCCGGCGACCATCAAGGTGCCGTCGGTGGCCGGAAGCAGGCCGCAAAGCATCCGGAACGTCGTGCTTTTTCCCGCGCCATTCGGACCGAGCAGGCCATAGACTTCGCCCTTGCGGACGCTGAAGCTGACATGGTCGACTGCCGTGAAATCCCCGAATTTGCGGAGGAGGTCGTGAACCTGCACGACCGTTTCATCGCCGTTGCGATGGCCGGATGGCTGGCCGGTGTGCGTCTGGCGCTCGGCGTCGCCGACGACGGTGGAAAACAGCATCATGAAGGCGTCTTCGAACCGGGGCGCGACGCTTTCGGTATCGAGCTCAATCTCATCCAGCCGCAGCGGCTCGTGTTTCTGCTCCCGCTTGCGCACGATCCGGACGCGGCCGGCTTCCGGCACGGCATCGATAATGCCGGGCAGCGCAAAGAGACGCGCTTGCAGCGATCTTGCTGGCATCTCTTCCGGACCCTGTACCATGAAGCAGCAGCCATCAGCCTTTGCCGTAATCTCCGCCGGCGGCCCCTGATCGAGGATTTTGCCGGCATGCATGAGCACGGCATGTTCGCAGCGTTCGGCCTCATCGAGATAGGAGGTTGCCACGATCACTGAAAGCCCGTCCTCTTTGACGAGCTTGAAGACGATTTCCCAGAGCTCGCGCCGCGACAAGGGATCCACGCCAACTGTGGGTTCGTCGAGAAGCAGCAGTTCCGGCGCCCGCACTAGTGTGCAGGCAAGGCCGAGCTTCTGCTTCATGCCGCCTGACAATTTTCCCGCCGGCCGTTCCTTGAAGCGCCCGAGTTGCGTCATCTCGAAAAGGCGCGGATATGTCTCGTCACGTTGGGATTGCGTGACGCCATGTAGATCGGCGTAAAGATCGAGGTTCTCCTGAACGCTCAGATCCTCGTAGAGACCGAACTTCTGCGGCATATAGCCGATCCGGTCTTGAACGCGCTGCGGTTCCCTAGCAATATCGACGCCGATCACCTGCAGGCTGCCGTCATCCGGCGCGATGAGGCCGCATGCCAGGCGCAGCAATGTCGTCTTGCCGGCACCGTCCGGGCCGACGAGGGCCGTCAGCGCTCCCTTGCGGACGTCGAGCGAGACATTGGCAAGCGCCTCCACCATCTCGCCCGTATCCCGGCGAAACGTCTTGCGGATGTTGCTCGCCACCACAGAGAAATCGCCGCTCATATATCCTCGCTCTATTGCTGCGCGGTTGCGACATTCGCCTGCTCGCCCGAAAGTGGCTTGACGGTTGCCGGCATGCCCAGCCGCAGCGTGTTATCGGGATCGTCCACGAAGACCCTCACTTCATAGACGAGGCTTGTGCGCAATTCTTCCGTCTGCACCGATTTCGGCGTGAACTCGGCAACCGAGGAGATAAAGCCGATCCATCCGGGGATCGTCCGTCCAGGTAGCGAATCCACGCTGACGTTAGCCTTCATACCGGGACGAAGCATTCCAAGCTGGGTTTCCGAGACATAGGCGCGCACCCATTTCGGGCTGATCGTCGCAAGCGAGAAGGCCGCTCGCGTGGGTGACGCCATCTCGCCGGGCTCGATCAGTCTGGACTGCACAATCGCATCGACCGGCGCCTTCAGCTCAGCATCGGCAAGCTGCTGGTGCAGAAGCGCGACATTGGCTTCCGATGCATGCAGCTGCGCTTCTGCCTCTTGAATGTCCTCGACGCGGGAACCGACGACAAGCAGATCGAGCGCCTTCTGATTGGCGACGACCTTGGCGTCGGCAACGGCGGCGGCAGAGCGCGCCTCGTCCAAAGCCTGTTGGCTGACGGCAGCCTTGGGAGCAAGGGCGTTCTGGCGTTCGAACTGGGCACGGGCATTGACCGCTTCCGCCTTGGCGGATTCGAGATTGGCGCGGGATTGTGCAATCTCCTCGGGACGATTGCCGTTCTCGAGACGCTCGAGATTGGCGCGCTGGCTTGCTGCCTGCGCCTCGGCCTGGGCGACCTGAGGCTGAAGACGGCTCGTATCCAGCCTGGCGATGACCTGGCCTTTCTTGACTTGCGCGCCCTCTTCGACAAGGACTTCGGCGACACGTTCGCTGCCGTTGAAGGCGAGGGTAAGTTGCCGGAAGTCTATATTTCCATAGAGAGCAAGCTCGTTCGAGCCGTTATCCCGATGGAAATACCACCAGGCTCCACCCGCGACGGCGATCAACAGGAGCAAGATGACGATGACGCGCTGCATGCTGTATTTGAACTCCAAAGAGATGCCAGCTTTGATGAAACGAACGGTGACACATATCGATCCGCGGAGTGATTATAGCACTTGTCAAATTCAAATTTCAAATTAATATTTGAATTAATGGAAGGCGAAAGCAATGGCCAGAGGCATAAGGCGAACGGCGCGATCTCGAGATCGGCAGGACGGGGCTGCCACGCGGATAAGCCTGCTTGAAGCGGCCGGAGCCGTTTTCGCCGAATTCGGCTTCGACCGCGCGACTGCGAAGGAAATTGCCTTGCGTGCGGGGACGAATGCAGCGGCGGTCAACTATCATTTCGGCGGCATCGAGGCCTTGTACGAAGACGTTCTTGCCGAGGCGCATCATCGCCTGATGAGTTACGATGTGCTTGCCCGCACTGTTAGCGCGGACATCGAGCCGAAGGAGAAGCTGCGCCGATTTATCGGGTTGCTGGTCAAAGTCGTGCGAACCGGCAATGAGCACTCATGGCCCGCCAAGGTGATCGTCCGCGAACTGATCGCGCCGACGCCGCATATCGATAAACTGCGACGCGAGGAGATAGAGCCGAAGAAAGCCCTGCTGTTCGGCGTCATTGCCCAGATCATCGGCGTAGCACCAGACCATCCGCTCGTTGCTCAGGCGGCGCTTTCGACGATGGCGCCTTGTTTCATGCTTCTGGTGGCCGAAAAGCGCGTGTCCGAGATCATTCCGGCGCTTGCCAGGGAATCGACCACCGACGAGGAGCTGGCAGACCGGCTTGTTCGCTTCACGCTTGGCGGGCTTGCCCAACTCTCCCCACCGGTACAGGCCGCGCGATCACCGGACCAGCGGAGCTGACCCCTGGCAAACCATGCCTTGGGAGATTGCTTCAGCCTTCGAAACCGAACCGCTCGACATCGAAGTCGTCGCCATCGTAAGCTCCGGCTTGAGCCTCCGCCATGTCGTCGTGCATCGGAATGGGCGCGCTGACGAGGCTTGGGAGCGTCATGTCGACTGCCATGCCCGGCGGTTGCAGGGCCCAGGCGACGATGGCGCCGGTCGACATCGCCCCGACGCCGCCGGATACGTCCTGCGAGGCGGAACTCGGGAGCTGCGCCATTGGCTGCATCTTTGCCATGGCGCTATCGGTCGTATTCTTCGCATTGTCCGAAACTACGAGCTTTCCGGCGTCGTTGCGTCCCACGACCAGGCTGGCGAACACAGCAGGGGGGACGGGTCTTTCCGGTGCGGCCGTCGGGACGACGACGATGCTGCTGGTCGGCCGCCAAGCCGGCAGCGGAACGGCATAGGCCGCAAGATCGGCAAAGGGCTGACTCTTGCTTTCTTCGGTCACTCGCTTGCCGAGCTGAAGCTCCAGCCCGGTCAGGGCTCGGCTCCTGGGCGTCGGCAGCATGCTGGTGAGGAGGCTGCGGTCGGGCGCGTCACTGCGAGACGCTATCGATGACCTGGCGTCGTCATCGTCATCGGAAACAGCTGCGATCCTGCTACTCATTTGAGATGGCCGCTTTTTGGATTGTGCGACCGCCACATCATAGCCCGGCAGCGGTCTGCCGTCCGCCGGCACGTGGAGTGTCTGCCCATTCGGGAAAAGCCGCGCCAGCTCCTGGCGCGACATTCTCGGCCAGGCCCTGACCCTGCCGACATCCAGATGCACGAAGGGCGAGCCGGAATTGGGATAGAAGCCCACGCCGCCGATCTGCATCTGCATGGCGATCGCCCGCAGGCTCGCAAGCTTCACGCCGGGAATGTAAAAATCCATCGCCTTGCCGAGCGTATGCTGGCTGTGTTTGGCAACGCCGGAGCTGCGCGAGCGGTTGCGCAGCATGCTGTTGGTCGAGGGAGAGCGGTAGGCCGAGACGACGTGAATGGCTTCGTTGGCGCCGCTGCGGCGATAGACCTCCCAGACAAGATCGAGCAATTCCGGATCGATCCTGGTCGGCTCGTTCTTTCGCCAGTCGCGTAAGAAACGATTGATTTGAGCAAGGCCTCGCGGGTCGTATTTACCGCTGCGTTTGAAGACGATGGTCGCCCTTTCTCCCGTATGGGTGAAGAAGAGCTTGAGCGCCCGATCCTCGGCCGCCGCGGTGCCGGCAAAAGCAGCGAGCACCAGCATTGCGATCAACGCCACCCGGCAAGCGACGAATGAGAAAGTCGTGGCGAAAACCATCGCCGGAATGGAAAAGATCACGTGATGCACGGATACGACTTTCGCCTTGCTAAGAGAAACAGAAATCAGAGGCGCCGCGTCTGCGGCATCGCTATACCCTCCAATTATGGTCAACAAATCCCTAACGGACCGTTTATAGGCGGAAACGGCAAAATTTTGTCCGTTCGAGCGCATTCATGGGGCGGCTGTGGAGTCTCCTCCAAGCCCGGGCGAGCCTTATTTTGGAAAGCTTCAACTGCACCGTTGCAATTTTGCGGGGTGTCAACCAGGGCCTGTGAGGCGCCATCTTCCGAAATATGGGGAAAAACCGGCTTTGCAAACGTTTTCGCGTGGGTTGCAAACTGCCGGCCAAGACAGCATCATCCCGCCCCATGAGTGGACAGAATCGATTTGCTCCCCCCTCAAGCGGGCAGCAAACAATCAGACGTAGCGACCTGTTGCGGCAGCTCCGGCGGGCCGGCCTGCGCCGTTTGACGACCATTGTCGCACCTGCCGGGTATGGCAAGACCTCTCTTGCCGTCCAATGGTACGAGCTGTTGAAGGAGGATGGTGTCAAGCTCTGCTGGGTGTCGCTCGATGCCGAACATACCAACCAGGAAGCCTTTCTGCTTGCGCTGATCGATGCCTTGCAGACGCTGCTTCATGAGGATGGCGCGGACGCCGGCAACCTGCCTGCGGCGGCATTGCTTTCCGTGCTGGCGACGCGCCTGCGCAAGATCGAGGGGCCGCTCGTCGTCTTTCTCGACGACTATCATTTCGCCCAGACGGATGCGACCGAGGCGCTGATGGCGAAGATCCTCGCGGACCTCTCGCTCGAACACGTCAAGCTGGTGCTGGTCAGCCGCAGCCCGCCGCGCTTTCCGCTCTCCGCACTACGATTGCGGGGGGAGTTCAAGCAGTTCGGTGTTGCCGAGCTTGGCTTTACCGATGCCGAAGCGGGAGAGCTTTTCGCCGGTAAGGGCACTCATCTGACAGAGGAGCAGGTCGGTTCCTTCAATCGGCGGACCGAAGGCTGGGCGGTTGCGCTGCAGATGGTGAGCCTGCTCGTATCGGAATCGGAGGAGAGCGACAGCATTCTGGCCTCTTTCGACGGCGGCGGCGCTGACATGGGCTCCTACCTGTCGGAGCAGGTGTTCGAGCATCTGCCTGAAGACATACGCGAGTTCCTCATCGGGACGGCCGCGCTTCCGGCCTTCAATCATTCGTTGCTCGAAGCAGTGCTGAAAAGCAAGGAGCAGGCGGATCTCAGCGAGAGGCTGGCTGACTACGCGCTCCCGGTTACGTTGCTGGCAGGCCCCGGCAACTGGATGCGGTTTCATCCGGTTTTCAACGAGTTCCTGAAGAAGACCGCCAGCCGCAGGGGGATCGATGCCAATCTTGCACTCAATCGCGCCGCCCACTGGTTTGAAGCGCAGGGCGATATAGATCGGGCCGTGCATCATGCACTTTCGGCGGGCGACGCCAATCTTGCCGCGCGCATCGTCGAAACCGCCGGCGGCTGGCGGCGCGTCTATGCCACCACTCGCGGCGGCGCGACGCTCTTTCAGGCCTTGAGCGGACGCGCCTCGGAAATCGATCTCGTCCGCTTTCCGCTTGCGACGCTTGGACTCTCGATCTTCAACGCCAAGGCGGCGCAGCTTGCTGCCGCCAATCACTATCTTGTCATCGCCGAGCGGGCCGCTGCTGCAGACCCGAGCTTGGCAAAGGACCTGCGCGTCGTGCGCATCCTTCTGGCGCTTTATACGGATCACTGGGCGACGGCGGCCGATCTTTCCGCGCTCGAAGATGATTTGCGGCAGCCGGATGGAATGGAGCTCATTCATCGGGCGCTGGCGCTCAACATGCTTTCCTACAATTTCCTGATCCGCAGCGAGCTTGACCGGGCACTGCACTACGGGCATCTGGCCATTCGGGCCTTTCGCGACGGTGGCGCCGATTTCGGTGCCATGCACCTCTATACCCATATCGGCCAGGCCTTCTTTCTCTCCGGTGATTGTGTGAGCGCGCTGTCGGCCTATGAAGAGCTGATCTGCGAAGCGCAGACCAATATCGGTCCGGGCAGTGATCTCGATGCCGTCGGCCAGGTGTTGAAGGCTGAGGTTCTGTCGATGCGCGGCGAGGCGGAGCCAGCGGCGGAGATGCTCGGATGGGCGCTGCCTCACCTCGAGCTTCACGATACCTGGTTTGACCTTTTGGCTGCGGGCTTCATGGCCGAGCAACGGGTCCTGCGGATGCGCGAGGATTTGCTTGCAGCCCATGCAGCGATGGATCGCATTCGCGCCGTGGCGCGGCGGCGCGGCTTCGATCGGCTCACGCGACTGATTGACGGCGAGCGCGCCATGCTGCTCATGGCATCGGGCGATCTCGATCAGGCAATCCGCCATGCGGAGGCCAATGGCTTCGGCATGCAGGCAATCGTTTCAGATCGCGCCAATACGCTGGCCATCCATCTGCGCGGAGCCACGCCGGCGATCTTCTGGACACGCGTCTATCTGGCTCTTGGGGAGACGGCCAAGGCCCGCGAGGTCTTTGATCAGTTCAGGATGCGTCAGTCGCAGCGTCCGCATGTCCCGCGCGCGATCGAGCTTGCTCTCATCGAAATAGGGATCCTTCTGGCGGAAGGCCGCGCGGATCTCGCCGCCGCCAGCCTTTCCGATCTCGTGTTGACGACCCCCCTCGACGACTACCGGGCGCTGCTTCATCTCGATCACTCCGCGGGACTCGGCGAGCTTCGCGCACTCGCCAATCATCCAACCGTCGCAAACGTTCCTCGAAAGCGTCTCCAGTCTCTGCTCGCAAGTGGGGAGACGGTGCACGAGCCAGCCGTCGATGATGGCGGTTATGCCTTTACCGGCCGGGAGCGCATGGTGCTTGAACTGCTGAGTTCGGGGCTTTCCAACAAGGAAATCGGCCGGAATCTGGCCTTGTCCGACAATACGATCAAATTTCACCTACGCAATATCTTTGCGAAGCTCAACGTCTCCACGCGGACTGCGGCCGTGACCGCAGCACGCCAAAAGGGCATGCTCGATCGCTGACCTACCCGTTCGGGTGGGTTTTGGGGCGCCCGCCCACCCATCGGGAAGGCTATCGACGGACGAAAAAACACCTAATCTGCACTCGTGCGAATATAATAATGAGGGGTAGATTCGTGATCGTCGTCGATCCGGTGACGCAGGAGATTATCGAGGGCAAGCTGGCAGCCACCGTCGATGAGATGGGCGTGGTCATGGCAAGGACCTCGATGAGCCCGGTGATCTATGAGGTGCTTGATTTCGCCTGCGGTCTCCTCACCCGTGACGGCGAGCTCGTGGCGCAGATGAACGGCATCACCCTGTTCACCGGCACCTTCGGCACCCAGGTCAAGTCGCTGATCGCACTTTATGGCGATGATTTGGAAGATGGTGACATCCTGCTCACCAACGATCCCTATTCCGGGGGCACACATGCCTGCGATTTTGCCATCGTCAAGCCGATTTTCTTCGATGGCCGGATATTGGCCTATGCCATCAATGTTGCGCATTATCTCGATGTCGGCGGCTCTGTTCCGGGCTCGCTTGCGCCAAACGCCACCTCCGTCTTTCAGGAGGGATTGAGGCTGCCGGGCGTGAAAGTCGTGCGCAGCGATCGCTTCTCGGGGGAGATCCTGCGAATTATCCGCGAGAATGTCCGTCTGCCCGAAGTCGCGATCGGCGATCTTACGGCTCAGGTGGCGACCGTCCGTGTTGCGGCTCGTCGCATGGGCGAGCTTGCGCGCAAATATGGCACCGATGTTGTGGAAGCCGCATTCGATCACCTCCTGTCGGTCAGCGAGAAGCAGGCACGCGCCGCCATCGCCGCACTGCCAGACGGCACCTATGAGGCGGAAGATATTATCGACGGGGATGGCGTCACCACGGATCCCATTTCGGTCAAGGTTGCCGTCACGATTTCCGGAGATCGCCTGACGGCGGATTTCACCGGTTGCCCGCCCGCAGTCGCGGGCCCGATCAATTGCGCTGCAGGCGCGCTGCAGTCGGCGGTGCGCACCATCTTCAAGGCGCTGGTCGCGCCGCAGGCGCCGTCCAATGAGGGCTGGTTCCGGCCACTCTCCGTCGTTGCACCGAAAGGCTCGGTTTTCACCGCCGAGAAGCCGTCACCGACAGGCTGGTATTACGAGGGTTCGGTGCATGCTTCAGAACTCGTCTGGAAGGCCGTTGCCAAGCTGATGCCGGAGCGGTTCTCCGCCGGTTCCTATACGAGCCTCTGCGTCGTCTATGTTTCCGGCAAGGACGAGGCGGGGCAGCCATTTATCCATATCGAGCCGCAGCATGGCGGCTGGGGGGCGAGCAGGGATGGCGACGGCGCCAATGCAGTGATCGCGCTCACCGATGGCGATACCTATAATTACTCCGTCGAGGTCATCGAAGCCCGTTTTCCCTTGCTCGTGCGCCGCTATGAGCTGAACGTTGAAGGGGGATCGGGCGCGGGCCGCCGTCGCGGCGGTTTCGGTGTCATTCGCGAATATGAAATCCTCGGAGAAGGCGCTTCCGCCTATTGCAGCTTCGGGCGAACGGACACGCCCCCCTGGGGTATAGACGGCGGCAAGCCCGGCAGCATCAATCTTCTGCAGGTGGAAGAGAACGGCGGGAACGTCCGCAATTTCGGCCGCGAGCCGCATATCGAACTGAATCGCGGCGATCTCGTGCGGATCATCACTGGCGGCGGAGGCGGCTGGGGCAACCCGCGTGCTCGCGAACGGGAACAGGTCGGCCGCGATGTAGAAGACGGCTACCTCACTCGGGAGGTAGCACGCAACCTGTATGGATATGAAGAAGGTATGGCGTCATGATCAGGCTGGCGACGGATGTAGGCGGTACCTTTACCGACCTCGTCGGTTATGATGAGCGCACGGGCGAAATCTTCACCGCCAAGAGCCTGACGACCGTTCATGACCAATCCGAAGGTGTGCTTGCGGCAATCGAGCTCGCCGAGAAGAAGGATGGGCTTTCGGCGCGCGATGTGATCTTTTTCGCCCATGGCGGAACGACCGTCATCAATGCGATTACAGAGCGCAAGGGCGTCAAGACGGCGCTGGTCACCACTGCAGGATTTCGTGACGTGCTGGAAATCGGCCGCGGCAATCGCCCCGATCTCTACAATCTCCAGTTCAAGAGCCCGGAAGCCTTCGTTCCGCGCAGCCTGCGCTTCGAGGTGCGCGAACGCCTGGATGCCAAAGGTCGGGTGCTGACGCCTATCGAGCTTGGCGATATCGAGCCGATCATCCATGAATGCCGCGCTCGCAAAGTGGAGGCGGTCGCTGTCATCTTCCTTCACAGCTACGCCAATCCCGAGCACGAGATCGCCTGCGCCAAGGCGATCGCCGAGGCGCTGCCGGATATCACGGTTTGCGCCAGCCATGAGGTTTCCCGTCAATGGCGCGAATACGAGCGCTCCAACACGGCCGTGCTCAACGCCTATGTCCAGCCGATCATCAAGCGCTACTTTGCGCGGCTTGAAAGCGCCCTGACGGAGCGCGACCTCACCTGCCCCTATTATGCCATGCAGTCGAACGGCGGTATCTCCACCTTCGATCAGGCGCAGATGAGCCCGCTGACGCTGGTCGAATCCGGCCCGGCCGGCGGTGTGGCGGGCGCCGCGCGGATCGGCACCGTGCTTGGCGAATCCGAAGTCCTGTCGCTCGACGTCGGTGGCACGACGGCGAAATGCTCGCTGATCCACGATAGCCGCCCGACACTCGACAGCGAATACAAGCTTGAGCACACCCGCATCGCGCCCGGCTATCCGGTGCAGGTGCCGGTGGTCGATATCGTCGAAATCGGCGCCGGCGGCGGCTCGATTGCCCGTATCGATGAGCGCGGCGCGCTCCGCGTCGGCCCGGAAAGTGCTGGCTCGACACCGGGGCCGGCCTGCTATGGCCGTGGCGGTGAGAAGCCGACGCTATCCGATGCTTTGCTGACGCTCGGCATCTTCGATCCGGCAAGCTTTGCTGGCGGCCAGATGCAGCTCGACAAGTCCAAGGCGGCCGCGGCAATCGAGACGGTTGCCGCGCCGATGGGGTTATCGGTCGAGGATGCGGCGCTCGCAATCGTCGAGATCGCGCATGCGTCGATGATCAATGCGTTAAAGCTGGTAACCGTCCAGCGCGGACACGATCCGCGCGATGCCGCTTTCGTCATTTCCGGGGGCGCGGGACCTGCACTTGCTGCACGTCTCGGGCGCGATCTTGGTGTCAAGATGACTGTGGTGCCGCCGCATCCTGGCATCTTTTCGGCCTGGGGAATGCTGGCAGCCGAGCCGCGGGCCGATTTCCGCAGCACGTGGTTCGCTCCCCTTGGTCCGGAAGCCGTCAGCAATCTCAAGCGCCGGTTCGATGAGCTGAAGCGTGAGGCGGTCAAATATTTCTCCAAAGGCGATGCGGCGGAGATACGCTATGCCTGCCGCGTCGAAGCCCGCTATCGCGGTCAGGAGCACGGCGTCTTCGCTCTTTTCGACATGGAGGATGATGCCGAAAGCTTTGCTGAACGCTTCCATGCCGCCCATGAGCGCGCCTATACCTTCTGCCTGCCCGCTTCGCCCGTGGAGATTACCATGATCCATCTGGAGGCTGTGCTCCACGGCCCGGTCATCGCCATTCCGAAACTCGATCGCAGCGGGCGGTCGCTGGATGCAGCCCTCAAGGGTCGTCGCGAGGTCTATTTCGGCGGGACGACCGGTTGGGTGTCCTGCCCCGTCTACGAGCGCACGCGACTGCCGTCTTCCGAGAGAATTGCCGGCCCTCTCATCATCGAGGAGGCAACCGCGACATCGTTGGTTGTTGCCGGACAGGAACTGGAAGTGAGCGAGGAGGGTTTGCTGCTCATCCGCGAACACGATGGGGGAAGCGTCTAGTATGGCGATAGCGATCGGTCTCGACCATATCGTCAGAAATTACGGGCCGACGCGCGCCGTCGACGACGTGACGCTCGACATCAGGGCAGGGGAGTTCTTTACGCTGCTCGGCTCGTCCGGTTGTGGTAAGAGTTCTCTATTGAAGCTGATCGGTGGTTTTGACAAGCCCACCTCGGGTCGCGTGCTTTTCGATGGAAGGGACATGGCCGATGTTCCGGCCAACCGCCGGCCGGTGAATACCGTCTTCCAGTCGCTCGGGCTCTTTCCGCATATGAATGTCGCCCAGAATGTCGGCTATGGGCTGAAGTTGCGCGGGTTGTCTGGTGCCGCCTTGAAAAGCAAGGTCGATGGTGCATTGGACCTCGTCGAACTTTCGGGTTTTGCGGATCGTGACGTCAATCTTCTCTCAGGCGGCCAGCGCCAGCGCGTTGCGCTGGCTCGCGCGCTCGTCATGGAACCGGGCATTCTTCTGCTCGACGAACCCCTGACCGGGCTTGACGAACGTCTGCGTCAGCAGATGCGCGACGAATTCGGCCGCCTTCACAAGCGTACCGGAGCAACCTTCATTCTCGTCACCCACAATCAGGACGAGGCGCTCAGCCTTTCCGACCGGATGGCTGTCATGCACAAGGGGCGGATCGAGCAGACCGACGTGCCATCGCGTTTCTTCGAGGCGCCGGCCAATGCCTTCGTTGCCCGTTTTGTCGGCATCGATACGCTTCTGAGGCCCGAAAGCATCTCGATTGCCGACGGCAGAGCTCTCGTCATGATTGCTGGACAGCGCATCAGTGCGAGCGTGTCTGGAGCGGCGGCGCCGTCCGATGCGCTTGTCGCAATCCGCCCAGACCGAATTGAACTGCTCCCGGCTGCGGGAGAGGCCGCCGAAATAATTGAACTTAAGGTTGTCGAAAGCATCTATCGCGGACTCAGCCATGACGTTACGCTCGCTTTCGCCGACAGCCAGCGCGTGGTGTTAACGACTAGCGCGGACGCAGCTCCGCCCTTGCCGGGCGAAAGCGTGCGCGTGTGTCTGAAGCCGGGTGCTGCGCTCCTGATCGATCGTTCCGGAATACCGGCTCTGGCTGGAGGCGATGAGTAGAACCCGAATAGCTGACACAAGCGAAAAATGAGGGAAGGGAATGACACGATGATCAAGAGCAATAAACTCGTCTCCTCCGCCTTGAGGAGTAACATGCAGCGCCGTGACATGCTCAAGCTGATGGGTGCGGGTGCGGCCGCACTCACCGTCGGCGGGCTTTCTGCAACGAGTGCCATGGCTGATGATGCAACGGTTGCATTCTGGGGCACCGCTACGCTCGATATCGGCGACAAGTGGCAGGAGTTTACCCGCCAGAGTGGCATTTCGCCTGAATTTACCGATAACGGCAATGATGTCGGCCCGGTGGTCGCGCGCCTTGCCGCCGGCAATGCCAACGATCTCTTCGATGTCGGCGGTTTTCAGGGCGGCGCCGAGCGCGAGCTCGCCAAGCAGGGCCTGATTGCCCCATGGGACGTCTCCAAGATCTCGAATTTCGCCGGCATCTGGCAATGGGCCAAGGATATCCCGACCTTGACCTATGAGGGCAAGCAGTACGGCATTCCTACGGTCGTCAACGCTGACTCCATCATCTACCGCCCCGACAAGCTCGGCAAGGTCGACAGCTATGGCGTCATCTTCGATCCCAAGTTGAAGGGTCGGGTTGCGATGGAAGATGCGTGGATCAACAGCGCGATCTTCACCGCCATCTATCTGAAGGAAGCGGAAAACAAGCCGATCAAGGAGCCGGGCAATCTGACGGAATCCGAGCTCGGTCTCGTCATGGAGTTCCTGATCAAACACAAGAAGGATGGTCAGTTCCGTACCTTCTGGAACGGCTGGGAACAGGGCGTGCAACTGGTGGCGAACGAAGAAGTCGACGCCATGACCGGCTGGGAGCCGATCGTCTATGAAGGCCGCAAGCGCGGGCTTCAGGTGGAGTATGCAGCTCCCGTCGAAGGCTACGAAGGCTGGGGCAACAATACGGTGCTGCTCAAGGGGGCCACGGAGCGCGGCAAGGCCGACGTCGCCCACAAGTTCGTCGATGGCCTGCTTGCTGGCCTCTACGGTTGCGAGCTGGGCAAGGCGCGCGGCTATCTCGTGCCGACCGACAACAACCTCGCCTACGCCAAGGCCCATCCGGATGAATACAAGGCCGATGATGTCGCCAAACTTGCCGACCATGTGAAGGCCAAGTTCTCCGGAAAGGTCTACTGGCAGAATTGCCGCCCGGACAATTTCCAACTCTACGAGGAGTGGTGGCAGAAGCTGCGCAACGCCTGATTTGAAGTGATGGACCGGGGCTGGCGCATCTGTCGAGGGACAGGCCGGCCCCGAGCCGATGGGATCAACGCCGAGAGAGAAGGAGGATTAGACCATGAAGACACCAGTTCTGTTGCTGACCGCTCCGCTCGCGGCGATCATCGTGCTTGGCCTTGCGCCACTTGTTCTTGTCGTGGTCTGGAGTTTCTGCGCCTGGGATTCCGCCACCTACTGGATCAAGCCGGAATTCAGCCTCGCCGCTTACGGCGCGATTCTGGAGGCCGGGCGTTGGAGCGTGTTCCTGTCCACCCTTGGCAAGGCGTTCCTGACGTCAGCTATCTGCCTCGTCATTGCCTATCCCACCGCCTATGCAATGTACTTCCTGGCTGGGCGCACTTTGTCTGTCGTGCTTGCGGCCCTGCTTACGATTCCGTTTTTCACGTCCTATCTCATTCGCTCCTTCTCCTGGCGGCTGCTTCTCGGCCGCACAGGCGTCATCAACACGCTTCTGCAGCAGGCCGGCATCACGGAGACGCCGCTCGACTGGCTGCTGTTCAGCGATTTCGCCGTCATCATCGGACTGGTCGCCTCCTACCTGCCGTTCGCAACCTTCCCCATCCTGCTCTCCATGCGCCGCGTCGATCCGATCGCGCTGGCGGCATCGCGCGATCTCGGCGCCGGGTTCTGGACGATGGTCCGCACCGTGCTGCTGCCGCTGACCTATTCTGGCGTCTTCGCCGGCTTCCTGTTCGTCTTCGTCATGGTTGCCGGCTCCTCGACGGAGGTGCAGATGCTCGGCGGTGCCGGCGCTTCAATCGTCTCGGTGATGATCAACGACGTCATGCGCGTCGCCAATTTTCCGCTCGCCTTTGCGATTTCGACGCTGATGCTCGTCATCGTCTTTGGGCTGGTGCTGATCGGGGATGCCCTATTCGGCCTTTCCTCGCTATTCGAGGAGCGAGACCAATGATCGTCAGGGAAGGAGCAACCCCGCGCATCGTCATCTGGGCGCTGACCATCTTCGGCCTCATGGTGATCTATGCGCCGCCGCTTTATCTGCTTGGTGTCTCGTTCAATCCGGCGCTGCAGCCGGGGCTGCCGCACTTTTCCGACATCACCCTGAAATGGTACCTCGCACTCGGCTCGGAAAGCGCACTGGTCGCCGCGCTCAGCCAGTCGATCGTCATCGCGCTTGCGACGGCTGTCATTGCAACGCTGCTGTCGCTCGGCGCGGCGCTGGCGCATCGCGAGCTTCATCGTGGACGCAGCCTGTGGTTTTTGACTGTGCTGCTGCCAATGTTCGTACCGGGCGTTATCCAGGGGCTGGCGCTATCGACGGTCATCAGCCGTGCCGGCGTGAAGGCATCGGCCTTGACCGTCATTGCCGGCCATCTGCTATGGGCGATGCCCTTCGCCTTTGTCGTCATTCTGACGAGCTTTGCCGCGGTCAAGCGGACCTATTTGATGGCGGCGGACGATCTCGGTGCCGGACGCTTCCGGCAGTTCTGGGATATTACCCTGCCATTGATCCGGCCCGGCCTCGTCAGCGCCTTCATCTTTTCGTTCCTGCTATCCCTCAACGAATTCACGCGCGCCTTCTATCTGGCAGGCCGCCAGAACACCTTGCCGGTTGTGCTGTTCGGCAAGATGAATGCCGGCGCGTCGCCGACGATCTATGCGATGTCGGGCGCAATCTTCCTTGTTTCCAGCGTTTGCGTGGTGGCTGTGGCCCTGCGTTCGCTGCTCATGCAACGCCGTATGGGGTGATCGATATGCAAAATGGACTGACGAGTCGCAAGTTCTGCCCGCCCTTAGACCTCCATCAACGGGAGTATAGAGGATGAAACAGGAGTCGAAACTGATGGCGCTGATCCGCGCTGGAAAGAGGCAAGAGGCGCTTGACATGGTCGAGCGGCTGAAAGCGGCGACGCAATTACCGCCGACGTCTATCAAGGTGGATCGGACAGGTGCCGTCACCTATTACAAAGGAAACCGCCGTTTCGTGAGAAACATCCAGGGCGGCTGGGATCTGGTGCCGAAGAAAAAGTAGATGTCTGCTGCCGATCTGGGCAGCGATCAGGCCGGCGCTTTCGAATGCGTGGCGCGGGCTAGAGGCAGCGGTTGGAAAGGAAGGATTTCCATCGACTGCAAATAGAAGGGGATGGCGCCGATATTGGGTTTGGCAAGCTTCGCATGCCCGGGATTTCGCCAAGGAAGTTATTCCTCAGTGGAATGGTGGTTTTATCAAGTATTCGATATTTTTAAGATATAAATAATATTAGAAAGTATCTTATTTAGAAATATAAAATTAACGCCCGAAGCCTAAGGTCTCCTCGACTGTCATCGCGCAGATGAAGGTCGATTGAAGGAGACAGGACCATGTATCGTGTTTCTCATTTCAACAGGGAGAAGGAGGGCGCCGCAGCAGTCGAATTCGCTCTCATCGCGCCGCTTTTTTTCCTTCTGCTTCTCACGCTGGTTGCCTTTGCCATCTATCTTACCGCTGCTCATTCGCTGCAGCAATTGACGGCCGATGCTGCCCGCACGGCGATCGCCGGGTTGTCGGCGGACGAGCGAAGCCAGCTGGTTCGAAGCTTCGTCTCCAATTCGACGATCAATGACGCTTTCATTGACAAGAGCAAGTTGACGATAACCGTCGCCACCGATCCGACCAATGTCAATCAATTCACGGTCAGCGCCAGCTATGACGCGTCGGATCTTCCGATCTGGAACCTCTATACCTTTGCGATGCCGGACCAAACTATCCGCCGCTATTCGACCATTCGTCTCGGAGGTCTCTGATGCAGCGGCTTCTCGGTCGGCTCGCCTCTCTGCGGGACAGGCGAGGAAACGTCGCCGTCACGACTGCGCTGGTCTCGCCCCTCATCCTCTATTGCCTTGGCCTCGGCATCGATTATGGCATGATGACCCTGCAGCAACGGCGTCTGCAGCAGTTGAGCGACATTGGGGCGATATCGGCTGCTTCCGATATCGCAAATGCGCAGACTGCGCTTTTGAACAATCTCCGAAGCAATGGCACGACCGCAGCGGTTGCCTCCGGCAGCAACTATATGACGAGCAACGGGCTCGTCAACGCAGCTACGGCCAATTCCGGTCAATATGAGACCGTGGCCAATCTGGTCCTCGGCACCTACACGGCGGACACATCGATCCCGCTTGCAAACCGCTTCTCCTCTACGGGAACCTCGCCATATGATTCCGTCAAGGTGACACTGACCCAAAAGGCAGTGATGCCTTTCGCTTCCGCCTTTGCCACGCCGCCGACGCTCAGCGCGACCGGCACCGCATCCAGCGAGCGTCTGGCCGCCTTCTCGGTCGGATCGCGGCTTGCCAGCCTCAACGGCGGTATCCTGAACCAGCTCCTTGGCACGTTGCTGGGAACGCAGATCTCCTTAAAGGTCGCGGACTATCAGTCGCTCATAAGCGCGAATGTCAATCTTCTGAGTTTTCTCAATCTCCTGGCGACGGATCTCAAGCTTACCGGCGTGAGCTATAACCAGCTTCTGGCAACTGACGTCACCTACGACAAGATTCTTGGTGCACTCGGTAAATCGACCAATCTTTCGAGCGGTGTCGTCACCCTCATCAACAATCTCGGCAAGACGCTCGGTACGACGAAACTGACCGTCAAGCTGCAGGATATCGTGAACCTCGGTCCATTGGGGAGCAATATCGTCGGCACTTCCCCCAATCTGACGGCCAATATGAATGTGCTGGATCTAATCTCGATGACGGCAATGGCTGCCAACCAGCAAAGGCAGATCGCGCTCGATCTCGGGGCCGCCCTGCCAGGCGTCGCGACCGCGAAACTGACGCTGGCGATCGGAGAAATGTCCCAGCAGACGCCGGCCCTTGCCGTCGGCGCTCCGGGCACCATCGTTCGCACGCCGCAAGTCCGTGCCGCGCTTGAAGTTGCCGTCACCGGCCTGTCGCTGATCGCCGGGCTGAAGCTCAGAGTTCCGCTCTATATCGAGCTTGCTCCCGCGGAAGCCAAGCTTGCCTCGATCACCTGTGTCGGTGGCTCCATGCCGAACGCGGTCGTCGGGATAGACGCGGTTCCCGGTGTTGCCGAGGTAGATCTTGGCGACGTCAATACGTCTGCTTTCGTAAACTTCGGCTCCGAGCCGCGAGTAACGCCGGCTGCGATCATCGATTCCCTTCTTCTCAAGGTGATTGCGAGTGCGCAGGTCGATATCGCCAATATGAGCCCGACACGATTGAATTTTCAGCCTTCGGAGATCTCGGCAGGTACGATCAAGACGGTCTCAACCAGTACCGTCCTGACGTCTACGGTCTCGTCGCTTCTGAAAAACGCGACCATCACCATTCAATTGCTCATCTTGACCATTGGTACGCCGTCGGGGGTGCTTTCGGCCGTTGCCGATACGCTATCGGTCGTGACCGCGCCGCTCGATCAGGTTCTGTACGGCCTGCTTGGCCTCCTCGGTCTTGGTATCGGGCAAGCCGACGTGAGTGTTACCGACGCAAGATGCACGCAGCCTGTGCTGGTACAGTAACGGCTTCGCGGCGCCTATGGTCGAGCCGCGCGCACCAAATCCAGTTTTGCCTCGAACGAGAAGCTGGATTGCCAACCGATCGGATCATGAATTCGTACCCGGCAGGCTGTAGGCCTGCTGGAAATAACGCCTGAAAGCAAGCATTGGCTGGCTGAATTCGACATTGGCTCGCCAGGCGAGTCCCACATCCATGGGCGGAACCGGGTCCTGTATGTTGACGGTCTCGATGCGCCTTCCCTCCAGCGACCAGGGGCGGTGCACCATGTCCGACAAAATGGCGACGCCGAGGCCATTTGCCACCATCGATCTGACGGCTTCGATCGAACTGGTCCTCAGGAGCACCTTTGGTTGATAAGGGCTCCGGCTCCAGTAGCGCAGCGAAGAATGTGCCGCCTCATCGACCGTCAGCATGATGTAGGGCTCTTCGGCGATTTCACGCAGGCCGATGCCGTCGCGCCGTTGCAGGTCGTGGCCGGCTGGCAGCCAGAGTCGCCTGACCGAACTTAGAAGCGTTTCGGTCATCAGCATCGGATTGAGGATGTTGGAAGTCAGCAAGACCGAGATGTCGTAGCGATTGCTCAGCAAGCCTTCCTCGATCGACTCGCGATTGACTTCGTAGAGCTGGATTTTCAGCTTCGGATAGAGGCGGCGGATACGCTCGATATGCATCGGCAGGAAATAGCCGATGACGGTATAGGTCGCTGCGACGACGAGTTCGCCTTCGATGTCGCTGCTGACGAGGTTGAGATGGGTCGCCTCGTCGACCTTCGCCAGGATCTCATAGGCATGGGACAGGAATTGCCGGCCCGCTGTCGTCAGGTCCATGCCCTGTGGCGTACGATTGAACAGAGAGACGCCGACCGTGAGTTCGAGATCCTTGATTGCCGCAGTCACGGCCGATTGTGAGATCGACAGGCTGACGGCCGCATGCGAGATCTGTCCATATTCCGCCGTTGCGACGAAGTAGCGAAGCTGGCGCAGACTCAAACTCATGAGGTTTTTCCCATCTATTTATCTGAAAACATCTGCTGCGATTCAGATTTCATGGATCTAAAACGAGCTGATTTTCGATAAAACCGTACGCAAATTTAATATACAGTTGATATTGCAGGATATTTTCCGACGCTATTTTAAGCATAGATATCAGTTTATCAGATATCATGGCTTTGAAAATTGTATTTTTCAAAAGCAGCCTTTGCCTCTAGCGTTCACATGTCGGTCCCGATCGGGGCGCAGGTGCGAGGGAAGGCATTTGAAGGAAGCTGTCGATATCAACTGCGACATGGGGGAGGCCTTCGGCCGGTGGCGGATCGGCGATACGCATGACGAGGAGCTTATCGCGCTCATCAGTTCGGCCAATATTGCCACCGGTTTTCACGCCGGCGATCCCAATCTGATGGATGAGACCGTGCGGTTGGCAGCTGCCCACGGCGTCGGCGTCGGGGCTCATCCCGGCTATAACGATCTCCAGGGCTTCGGACGACGCAAGATCAGCGGAACCAGCCGCGAGATCGTCAACGATCTGATCTATCAGGTCGGTGCGTTACGGGAGTTCGCCAGGCGCCATGGCGTGCCTGTCCAGCACGTGAAGCCGCATGGTGCTCTCTATATGGAATTGGCGGCGAATGTAGATCTCTCGCAGATCTTCATCCAATATATGCGCACCGTCGCACCGAACATGCTCGTCTTCTGCATGGACGGCTCTGCGACCTGCCTCGCTGCTGAGGAGGCGGGCCAGCCTGTCGTGCGCGAGTTCTATGCCGATCGCGATTATGGCGATACGGGCTGGATCGTCTTTACCCGAGATGCCGGTCGTCCCGATCCCAAGGCAATTGCCCGCAAGGTCGTGAGAGCCTGCACCGAAGGCGTCGTGCGTACCGTGAATGGCGCAGATATTCCGATCGCCTTCGATTCCATCTGTTTTCATTCCGATACTTTGGGTGCGCTCGATATCGCGCGCCACATGCGCGAAGCCCTCGTTTCCGAGGGTATCAGGATTGCACCCGTTTCACAGATTTTGAACAACGACGCAGCGCGGAGGTCCCATGAGCAAGCTTGAGATCAGATCACCCCTTCCGGGAACCTTCTACCGGGCTTCCTCTCCGGACACGCCTCCCTTCAAGGCCGATGGTGATGCCGTTGCCGCCGGTGATACGATCGGCCTTATCGAAGTCATGAAAACCTTCCAGCAGGTCCCGGCCGGGCTCGACGGCAAGAACATAACCTTCCTCGTCGACAATGAAGAGCCCGTCATGGCCGGACAAATCATCGCGGAGGTGGACCCATGACGATCCGCTCGGTTCTGATCGCCAATCGCGGCGAAATCGCCGTCAGGATCATAAAGGCCGCCAAAGCGCTCGGCATTCGCACCGTGCAGGTCCATAGCGCTGCGGATGCCGATATGCTGGCGGTTAAACTGGCGGACGCGGCGATCAATATCGGCTCGCCGGCCCCAAAGAAATCCTACCTGAATATCGAAGCCATCATCGCGGCTGCGCAGGCTGCTGGTGTCGATGCCGTCCATCCGGGATATGGGTTTCTGTCGGAGAATGGAGATTTCGCCGATGCCGTCGTGGCGGCGGGCATGATCTTCATCGGACCGAGCGGCGAGGCCATCCGGCTGCTCGGTGACAAGGTGGCGGCTCGCGAAATTGCGAAACGGGCGGGTGTTCCGACAGTTCCCGGAAGTGACGGCCGTGTGGCTGATATTGCTGCCGCCGAGGCGATTGCCGAGCGCACGGGTTTTCCCGTCATGATCAAGGCGGCCGCCGGCGGAGGTGGACGTGGTATCCGCATCGTGCAGTCGCTCGCCGAACTTCGAGAGCAGTTTCCGCTCGCCTCGGCGGAGGCGGCCGCCGCTTTCGGCGATGGCGGTCTTTACATGGAGAAGGTCATCTCCCGCGCCCGGCATATCGAGGTGCAGATTTTCGGCGACGGGCGGAATTTCGTCCATTGCTTCGAGCGCGAATGCTCGCTGCAGCGGCGGCGCCAGAAGGTGTGGGAGGAAGCGCAAGCTTTTCTTCTTCCTGATGACATCAGGCAGCGCCTCTGCGCCAGCGCCGTCGCGCTTGCCGCGGAAGTCGGTTATCGCGGGGCGGGCACGGTCGAATATCTTTACGATGAGGACAACAGGCAGTTCTATTTCATCGAAGTGAATACCCGCATCCAGGTCGAACACCCAGTGACCGAAATGATTACCGGCATCGATCTGGTGCAGGAGATGTTCAAGGTGGCCGGCGGCGCTCCCCTGTCGCTGTCGCAATCCGATATTCGGACGCGCGGCCATGCCATCGAGTGCCGGATCAATGCCGAAGATCCGGCCAGGGGCTTCATGCCGGCACCGGGCACCGTGACGCGGCTCTCGATTCCGGAAGGCGAAGGCATCCGCTTCGATACGCTGCTTTATGCCGGTTATACCGTGCCGCCCTTCTATGACTCCCTGCTCGGCAAGCTGATCGCCTGGGCCGAGGATCGCAATACCTGCCTCGACAGGCTGGCAAGCGCCCTTTCCAGTCTGACGATCGAGGGCTTGCCGACGACGATCCCTCTGCATCTCGCGCTCGCCCGCGATCCATCCGTACGCAAGGGAGCATTCCATACGCGTTTTCTCGAATCCTGGCTGGAGACCGATTTTGCCGCGGTTGACGGCGTATCGGCGGAGGTTGCCTGATGCCAACTCGCTTTACATTCGGAGGTGACGAGCATCTCTTCGTCGAATGCAGCGACGAGATGTCTCTCGAAGCCTTCTTCAAAAGCCTGTCGATGGCCAAGGGTGTCCGCGAGAGCGCCATCAACGGCGTCACCGAAATCTGCCCCGCCAATGCCTCCTTCCAGATCAAGTTCGATCCCGACATAATCAAGCCGGACGATCTCCTGCGCGAGGTCAAGGCAATCGAGGGTGCGGCTGAAAAGGCGGAGCCGGTCATTACCACCCGCATCGTCGAAATCCCGGTTTTCTACAATGATCCCTGGACGCATGAGACGCTGATGCGTTTCCGCGAGCGGCATCAGGAGCCCACCGGTACCGATCTTGACTACGCTGCCAGGATCAATGGTTACGATGCGGTGAAGGATTTCATCTCGGCCCATGCCGGCTCGCCCTGGTTCGTCTCCATGGTCGGCTTCGTCGCCGGCCTGCCCTTCATGTATCAGATGGTGGAGCGGCGGCGGCAGATCGAGGTGCCGAAATATCTGCGCCCTCGCACCGATACGCCGCGGCTGACCGTGGGACATGGCGGCTGCTTCGGCTGCATCTATTCGGTGCGCGGGGCGGGCGGCTATCAGATGTTCGGCATCACGCCGATGCCGATCTTCGACCCCACGCAATCAACGAGCTATCTCCGCGATTTCATGGTGTTCTTCCGCCCCGGCGACATCGTGAAATTCCGGCCTATCGATCGCGACGGTTACGACCAGGCGGTCGAGGATGTCGACAAGGGCCGCTTTGCGCCGCCGATCCGCGAGGTCAGCTTCGACCTCCGGCAATACCAGGCCGATATCGACGGCTACAACGCCAAGCTGGAGGGCGCGCTGCATGGCCATTAAGGTTCTTCATCACGGCCTTTCCACTACGATTCAGGATCTCGGACGGCCCGGCTATTTCCATCTCGGCATTCCCGTTGGTGGCGCCATGGATCGCTATGCGATGCGGGCGGCAAATCTTCTCGTCGGCAATGATGAGGGTGCGGCCGGGCTAGAGGCCGTCTTCATGGGCCCCAAGCTCGAATTTCTCGATGATGCCCTGATTGCCGTTACCGGCGCCGACATGCCCGTCAGGATCGACGGCGAGCTGCAGCCGGGATGGACTGCGCTCAAGGTCAAGGCAGGGCAGACCGTAAGCTTCGACTTTCTGAAATCCGGGGCGCGGATCTGCATTGCGGTGTCTGGCGGCATCGACGTTCCCGAAGCGCTGGGTAGCCGATCGACCTATGTGATCGGCGCGCTTGGTGGCCTTGACGGTAAGGCTATCGCTACCGGAGATGAGCTTCCCGTTGGCTCCGGCTCCCTGGATAGCGCGGGCAGATCCGTTGCAGAGGAGCTACGACGCAAGCCGGGTACACCGGCGGAGCTCCGGGTTTTACCAGGGCTCTATTGGGATCGGTTGACTGAACAGACGAAGAGCAACTTTTTTGCCGACCAATGGAAGGTGGCGCCGGAAGCCGATCGCATGGGGTATCGCTTCCGCGGCGGCCGCAAGCTTGAATTCGTCGAGCGTAAGCAGCCCTTCGGCGCCGGTTCGGATCCCTCGAATATCGTGGACAGCTGCTATCCCTATGGCTCGATCCAGGTGCCGGGCGGAACCGAGCCGATCATTCTGCATCGCGATGCCGTCTCCGGCGGCGGCTATTTCATGCTGGGAACGGTGATCTCGGCCGACATGGATCTGATCGCCCAACTGCAGCCGCATATGCCGACGCAATTCGTGGAGGTCACCATGGATCAGGCACTGGCGGCGCGGGCGGACCGGCAGGCATTGCTTGCGCGCCTTCGCGCTGCTCTGGCGTAAGGGATCAAGTGGATGGTTGGCCCTTCGATCCCCCATTTCCGGCACAGATGGAATTGGTCAGGGATCGCCCGCGTCTCATTCGAGAACGCGGGTGAGATAAGCGGCCGTCACGCCGGGGCCGGGGATGATCGCGACGATTTTCATTTGCGCGATCGTGCGGTCGACCGAGGCTTCGAGATGGTTCTCCATCATCGCCGCCGCCGCTTTCACCGCGCCGCGCAGCAGCAGTTCTGCGATCAGGCGCAGTTCCGTGATGATGGCGGGATCGCCGGGCAAGCCGAGGCGCCGCAGCAATCGCTCAGTCGCCGTGACAGGCAGCAGGTTGTTGCGGATGGATTCCTTCAGCCGCTCGTTCGGCGTCGCAAGGATGCAGATGTCGATGAAGTCGGCATGTATAGCCTCCAGCGCCCCAAGGTGATCGGCCGGTTCGTGGCGCTCGAGATCGGAGAGGCGCTGGAACAGATCACCCAGGCGCTCCCGATCGACGCGGTTGGCCCCGGCGACCAGCGCCTGCGGCTCCAGCATGCCGCGCAGGCCGTAGTGATCCTTGATCATCTGCGCCGTCAGCGGGCCGGCGATCCAGTGGGACGATTGGTTCTTGCGCACGAGACCGCGCTCGCGCAGCCGCGTCAGCACATCGCGCACGACGGTACGGCTGACGTTGAAATGGTCGGCGAGCTCGATCTCGATAATGCGATACTGGCCGAAGACGACGCAGCCGGCGACATCGGCCTCGACGGTATTGTAGATGCGCTCCCACGACGCGCGGCTCTGCAAGGCCTCGTCGGCGTGGCGCGGAATGGTCAGGCCGAGGGTCTTGATATCGGTGCGCTTCGGCTCGATGCCCTGGCCGGCGGGACCGACGAGATAGCCGCGTCCGTTGAAGCGATGCACCAGCCCTTCGCTCTCCAGCGTCTGCAGCGCCCTCTGCACGGGGGCGCGCGAGATCTGCAGGATATCGGCGATCGGCCCTTCGAGCAGGACCACGCCGCGCGGCAGCGTGTTGTCCTCGATATTGCCACGCAGAACATCCTCGGCGATCTCGTAACGCTTTTGCGCATTCGGGCGCGCATGGTTTTCGGTCATCTGATGCAATGGACTCATGTCGTTCTGATGCCTCACTCTTACGCGTTTTGGAATTCTAACATAGCGCAAAAATAAATGACTATTGAATACAAAATATATTTTCTGTCGCAGATGCAGTGAATCTCTTTTCGCTGATTGTTGACGCGTAGCGCAGCGATTGGCGCTATTTGCTGAATGATACCGGTGCGGCACGCCACGTTGTGGCGGCTGCAGCAACCATTTTGCCGCCAATTCTATGGGTAGGGCAGGGGTTGCCCGTCGATATCGCCGCCTTTCGCCAGTTGTCCCTCAATCGATCGTTACTTCGCGGTTCGACATTTTCTAGAAAAGTCTATTGAATACAAAAATCATTTATGTAATGCTCCCAATATCAAGGCGCTCGTCAGAAGCGTCGCAGGTGGAACTCTTTGAAACGCCAAGGAACATCTCTTTGACGCGCATGTGATCATGCGCGAGTGCAGGCTGACGTCTGACCGTTCGGATCAATGTGATCCAGGCGAAGGCGGAGCTTTGCCCGAAGGATGGTCCTTGCCTTGAAACTGGTGGGAATTCGGTGTCGACCGTTCTTCAGCTCAGCCAAGTCACCAAGTCCTATGGCGCGTCAGCCGCATTGGACAGGATAGATTTCTCTTTGCCCGACAACGCCTACATCTCGCTGCTTGGCCCCAGCGGTGCGGGCAAGACGACGCTGCTGCGCGTCATTGCCGGTTTCGAGGAGCCGGATGCCGGCTCGATCCTCTTCCATGGCAGGCGCCTTGATGGCGTCGAGCCGCATGATCGCGGCATCGGTTTCGTTTTTCAGAATTTCGCTCTGTTTCCGCATCTTTCCGTTGCCGAGAACGTTGCCTTCGGCCTGCGCAATCGCAAGGTCGATCCGGTGACGGATGCGCGCGTCCTGGCAAAGAGGGTTCAAGATATACTGTCGCTGGTCGGTCTCAAGGGATTTGACGATCGCGCGGTGACGCAAATTTCCGGTGGCCAGCGCCAGCGCGTCGCCTTGGCACGCACACTGGTGACGGAGCCGAAGATGGTGCTGCTGGACGAGCCGCTCGGCGCGCTCGATGCCAATCTGCGGGGCCGCATGCGAAGCGAGCTCAAGATCATCCGCGAACGCTGCGGCGTAACCTTCCTGCATGTCACCGGCAGCGAAAGCGAAGCCTTGGCGATGGGAGATCTCGTACTTGTGCTCGATCGTGGCCGCATCGCGCAGGCCGCCGCTTCGGATGTCCTCTACAATAGCCCGGCAACGGCCTCGGTCGCCCGCTTTCTCAATTGCTATAACCTCTTTGCCGGCGATGTGGTCGCGGATGCTTTCGTCGGACCGGCCGGTCGCTTCCCTTTGAATGGCTCGCGCCGAAAGGCGCCGCAGCCGGCTTATGCGATCCGCTACGACCGCGTTTCGATCCGCTCTCGCGATGCGGTGCTATCGGATGACGAAGTGCGCATCGAGGCGGATTTCATCGCCAGCGAATATTCCGGCGCAGCGGTCAATTCCTTCTTTGCGCTCGATGGCGGCCAGGTCTTCGAGGTCGAATCCCATCTGAGCCACGCCCGTCCGCCGGCCTTTGTCGAAAAGGACCGCTATGCGCTCGTCTGGAAGAAGGAGGATGCCCTTGTTTTCGGCTGATGTGAACCCTTCGAACCCTTCCACCGGACCCTCCAAGGAGAGCGAGAGATGACCATGGTCGCGACATCAGAGGAAGCCGTGCAGGAAAGCGCAACCGTGCGCCGGAAATCGAACAAGACGCTCTGGCTTCTGGCGCCGGGCATGATCTGGATGGTCGCCTTCCTCGTCCTGCCGATGCTGATGATGGTCTATGTTTCCTTTTGGACGCAGACGACCTTCAAGATCGAACCGACACTGACCCTGCAGAGCTGGGTCACCTTTCTGACAAGCTCTACCTATCTCGGGGCGCTCTGGACGACGATCCGCATCTGGCTGCTTGTGCTTCTGTCGACGCTTATCGTCGGCTATCCGGCAGCGCTCTTCGTCGGCCTTCTCATCAAAAACAAGACGCTGCAGACCGTGTTGCTCGTACTCTGCGTCATCCCGTTTTGGACGTCCTTCCTGATCCGAGTTCTCGCCTGGCGGCCGATGCTCGGCACCGAAGGTGCCATCAACATGATCCTGATGAATCTGGGCGTTATTCGGCAGCCAATCGAGATACTGCTGTTTTCAGAACTGTCCGTCATCATCGGCATGACCCAGATCTACTGCGTCTTCATGGTCGGGCCGATCGCCTTCATGATGGGTCGCATCGACGCCTCGGTCATCGAGGCTGCTCAGGATCTTGGTGCCGGCTTCTGGCGCATCTTCCGCACGATCATCCTGCCGCTTTCCATGCCGGGCGTGGTGGTCGGCGCGATTTTTGTCTCCGTTATGGTTCTCGGCGAATTCGCAACGTCCGCCGCCCTATCCGGCCGCAAGGTCAATCTGCTCGGCAATATCATCGTCACCCAGGTCGGCTCGCTGAAATGGGCCTTTGCCGCAGTCGCCGGCGTTGTGCTCACGATCATCATGGGTGCTGTTGTCGCAGCCCTGCTCAAGGTCGTCGACCTCAGAAAGGAGCTCTGATCATGAATGCTGGTGGCATCAAGCTCGGCCTGGGCGTCTACACGACCCTCTTCTTGATCTTCCTCTATGGACCGCTCGTCGTCCTGGCGATCCTGTCGTTCCAGACCGGTCCGGAGGGTGGTCCGCAATTCCCGATCATCGAATGGTCGATCTATTGGTATCGGCATCTCTTCGGTCTTACGCCGCCGTCGCGCATCGCACCGTTGCCTATCGATCAGGCGCTGATCCGCTCGCTCTCGCTGGCGCTGATGACCATGATCGTCTCGACGGTGCTCGGCGTCATGTCCGCCCAGGCCTTTCGCCGCAAGTTCCGCGGCTCGGGCGTCGCCTTCTATCTGATCGTTCTCGGCATGATGGTGCCGGGCGTGCTGGTCGGCCTCGGCATGGCGCTCGTCGCCAACGCCTTCGGCATCGACCGTCACTGGTGGAGCACGGCCTTCGTCCTGCATGTCGTCTACACCTTCCCCTTCGCCTTCCTGGTCATGCTCGCCATCTTCAACAGGTTCGATCCGAGCATGGAGGAAGCCTCCTGGTCGCTCGGCGTTACCCCCGCGCGTACTTTCCGCAAGGTCACGTTTCCGCTCATCTTTCCGGGCGTGCTCTCGGCGATGCTTTTTGCCTTCACGCTCTCCTATGACGAGTTCTCACGCACCCTGTTTGCTTCCGGCCGCGAGCTGACCTTGCCGCTTGCTATCTACGGCACCTTCTCCGTCGAGGTGCATCCGAACGTCTTTGCCTTCGGGGTGCTGACGACGCTGTTTTCCTTCGCACTTCTCGGCACCTACGCGATCCTGATGGGCCTGTCGGTGCGGCGGGCTAAGCGCGTCCGCATTCAGGAGGACGCATGATGGCTGAGAAGGCTTTCGCCCCGATCTCCGCCATTGTCACCGGCGCCGGCTCCGGTATCGGCCGCGCCATTGCACTGCGCCTCGGTGCTGATGGTTATGCTGTGCTAGTCAATGACCTCTCAGTTGAGCGAGCCGAGGCAGTCGCCTCGGAGATCAACAAGGCGGGCGGTGCGGCGACCGCGATCGCCGGCGACGTTGCTAGTCCCGAGGATGTGGCGGCGATCCATGCCGCTGCCAAGGCCTCGCATGGCGATGTCGCCCTTCTTGTCAACAATGCCGGTATCGCGCATCAGGCAGCCTTCGAGAACCTCGAGCTGGAGGATTTCGACCGGATGTTTGCGGTGCATGTGCGCGGCACCTTCCTGGTGACCAAGGCCGTCTTGCCGTCGATGCTGGCGCGCGGCGAGGGTGTCATCGTCAACGTCGCTTCCCAGCTCGGACAGATCGGCGGCATCGAGCTTGTTCATTATTCTGGCGCCAAGGCCGCGATCATCGGCATGACGAAGGCACTCGCTCGCGAGGTCTCGAGCCGGGGCGTGCGGGTCAATGCCGTAGCGCCGGGACCGATCAACACGCCGCTGGTGCGCGGTCTTTCCGAAGAATGGCGCGAACGCAAGAAGCGCGAATTGCCGCTCGGCCGCTTCGGCGAGCCGGAAGAAGTGGCCGCGACCGTGGCGTTCCTGGCCTCGCCGGCAGCAAGCCTCTTTGTCGGCCAGACGCTCGGTCCGAATTCCGGCGATGTGATGCTCTGAAGGAGAAAGGCAGATGGACTGTGCAGAGAAGCGGATTGTCATCGTCACGGGTGCGGGCATCGGTATCGGCCAGGCGACAGCAAAGGCGTTTGCGGCGCTCGGCGACCATGTCGTCGTCACCGATATCCTCGAGAAGGAAGGTGAGCAGACGGTTCATGACATTCTCACCGCCGGCGGCTCGGCAGAGTTTCATCTTTACGACGTGCGCTCGACGGAAGCCGCAAACCGGCTGGTCGCGCATGTAGAGGCACGCTTCGGCAGGATCGACATCATCGTCGCCAATGCCGGAATCGCCCATCGCACGCCGCTGGGCGAGCTCACCGACGACAAGTGGGACCTGACCATGGATGTCGACCTGAAGGGCATCTTCAAGCTGGTGCGCGCCGCCATGCCTGGCATGCGCGCGCGCCGATCGGGAAGCATCGTCGCGCTCTCCTCGATCATGGGCGTCGCCTATGGATGGGACGAGCATGTCCATTATTCGGCGGCAAAATCCGGGGTCGTCGGGCTGGTGCGGGGGCTCGCCGTCGAGCTGGCGAAGGACGGCATCAGGGTCAACGGCATTGCCCCGGGCTATATCCGCACGGCTCAGCTCCTTTCGGAAGAGAATTCGCTCGGCCCTGCGGGCGCGGAAAAGGCGGCTGAGTTCATCCCGATGGGCCGGCTCGGTGAGCCGGAAGACATCGCCGACGTGATCGCATTTCTCGCGTCAAACGGCGCGAGATACATGACCGGCCAAGTTTTGGTCGTGGATGGTGGCCTCCTCGTCGGGCGGTACTGATCGCCCCCGGTCCGGCAACGGCCGGGCAGGGCGATACGGCAATAAGCAGGCCCACCAAGGGCTCAGGGAACAGCAATCAGCACTGGAGAACAAAAATGTCCAAAATGGAAATGAACAGACGCTCTCTGTTGAAGCATTCCGCCGGCGTCATGGCGCTTGCGATCGGCGGCGGCACGCCGTTCCTGTCATCGCGAGCGGCCTACGCACAGGCTGCCAATCTCGCCAAGGAGCAGTTGCGCACCATCGGTCTTTCGGTCACGGTCCAGGAGCGTATCCTCGATGAATTCCGCAAGGTGAGCGGTGTCGGGCAGACTTCCGGCACGGCAGCGACCTTTCCGGACGCGCAGACCAAGATCCTGTCCGGTTCCAAGGATTACGATTGCTGGGAAATCATCGGCGAGCGCCTGCCGTCGATCGTCATGACCAACAATGTCGAGCCGGTTCCGGCCGCCTCCCTGAAGAACTGGGCCAATATCCGCGAGACTTTCACCACACCCTCCGACAAGTGGGAGCCGAAGCAGCAGATCGTCGGCCAGATCTGGGCCGATGACGCCAAGACCACGCTGAACATGGTGCCCGCGGTCTATAATTATGATTCCATCGGCTACAATCCGGACGTTCTCTCCGCCGAGGAAGCCAACACCTGGTCGGCGATCTTCGATCCGAAGTTCAAGGGCAAGTCCGGTCTCAACACCGATCCGCTGATCGCTTTCGGTCAGGCGATCATGGCCATGAACACGCTTGGCCTTCTGAACGTGAAGAATCCCGGCAACCCGAGCACGGCCGAAATCGACGAAGCGGCGAAGTTCCTCGTTTCGAAGAAGAAGGACGGGCAGTTCCGCGCGCTGTGGGGCGATTTCGGCGAGCTGGTCAACCTGATGGCATCGGGCGAGATGGTCGTCTGCGACGCCTGGCAGCCGGCCGTCATGGCGGTCAAGGCCCAGGGCAAGGCGTGCAAATATGCCGTGCCGAAGGAAGGTTATCGCGGCTGGGCGATCGGCCCGTCGATGATCGCGGGCACGCCGAACAAGGATGCCGTGATCGCCTACGCCGATTACTGGCTTTCGGGCGAACCCGGCATCACCGTTTCCGAGCAGGGCTATTACTCACCGTCGACCAATATCCAGAAGGTCATGGCGCCGGACAAATATGCCTTCTGGTACGAGGGCAAGCCGTGGGTCGGCGCTGCCGAGCGCGGCATTAAGGAAGGCGACCTGCGCGATGGCGGCTCGCTGGCGGAACGCGCCAAGAATGTCGCCTACTGGCATCAGTGGCCGGATGAATACGACCACCTTGTCCAGAAGTGGGATGAATTCCTCAATGCCTGATCCGATGGCTGCTGCCGGCCATCCTATGCCGCGCGGGGAGGCGATGTCCGCCTCCTCCTCCACGCCCGGAGATCTCTCATGATATATGATTTGGAACTCATCAATGTCGGCAAAGTCTATGACAATGGCACGCCCGCCGTCATCGACTTCAATCTTTCGATCAGGAAAGGTGAATTCATCGCCTTTCTCGGTCCGTCGGGGTGCGGCAAGACGACGACGCTCCGCATGATCGCTGGCTTCGAAAGCATTTCCTCGGGCGACATGATGATCAAGGGCGAGCGCATGAACGATGTCCGGCCGCAGAAGCGGCCGACATCGATGATCTTCCAGAACTATGCTTTGTTCCCGCATATGACCGTCCGGCGGAATGTCGGATATGGTCTCGAGGTCAAGGGCATGGCGAAGGCCGAGCGTGAGGCGCGGGTCGATCGCATCCTCGCCACCCTTGGGCTGGAGGATATTGCCGAGCGCAAGCCGGACAAGCTCTCGGGCGGTCAGCGTCAACGTATTGCGCTTGCCCGCGGCCTCGTGGTCGAGCCGGATGTACTGCTTCTTGACGAGCCGCTGGGCGCGCTCGATGCCAATCTGCGCAAGGCGATCCAGAATGAGCTGAAGCTACTGCAGAAGAAGCTTGGCGTGACTTTCGTCTTCGTTACCCATGCCCAGTCCGAGGCGCTGGCGCTGTCCGACCGCATTGTCGTCATGAACCAGGGCAGGGTGGAGCAGATCAGTCCGCCCGCTCAGCTCTACACGCGTCCAAACACGCCATTCGTGGCGCAGTTCATCGGCCGCAATACCATCTTCGAAGGCGAGGTTGCCGGCACCGGCGCCGACAACACTTTTGTCTCCACCGCGTTTGGCACGCTGTCGGGCTTAGCCAATGGCGGCCTCTCCAGCAAGGTCAACATCGTCATTCCTTCGGAGGCGATCGAGGTTCACGCGGCGGGCGGCTCTGCACGCGAGAATCTCGCGCGGGCTTTCGGCGGCAATGTGGTTGGCGCACGCGTCGAGCGCTTCGACGTGGTCGGCCATATCTCGCAAATCGGCATCAGCCTGCCCGATGGCCGAGGCCTGGCGCTGGAAGCGCATATCGACAAATACCGGCCCGGCGCCTTTCCCCCAGGCGCCGAGGTCATGCTTACCTGGGATCCGGCCGACGCGACCGTCATCCCGGCTCATTGATTACAGAAAACTCAAATTGAAGGAGGTCATCCCATGGCAAAGGAAATCTTGTGCAGTTTTGGCGTCGACGTCGACGCCGTGGCCGGCTGGCTCGGCTCTTACGGTGGTGAGGATTCGCCCGATGATATCTCGAGAGGCCTTTTTGCCGGCGAAGTCGGCAGCCCGCGACTGGTGAAGCTCTTCGAACGCTTCGGCATCAAGACGACATGGTTCATTCCTGGCCACTCGATCGAGACCTTTCCGGAGCAGATGCAGGCTGTGGCCGACGCCGGCCATGAAATCGGCATCCATGGCTACAGCCACGAAAATCCGATCGCTATGACGCGCGAGCAGGAGACGGAAATCCTCGACAAATGCATCGAGCTGGTCACCAAGCTTTCCGGCAAGCGTCCGACCGGCTATGTCGCGCCGTGGTGGGAATTCTCCAATGTGACGAACGAGCTGCTTCTGGAGCGCGGTATCAAGTACGATCACTCGCTGATGCACAACGACTTCACGCCCTATTATGTACGTGTCGGCGATAGCTGGACGAAGATCGACTATTCGCGCAAGCCGTCGGACTGGATGGTGCCGCTGAAACGCGGCCAGGAGACCGATCTGATCGAAATCCCGGCATCCTGGTATCTCGACGATCTGCCGCCGATGATGTTCATCAAGAAATCTCCGAACAGCCACGGCTTCGTCAATCCGCATCACATCGAGCAGATGTGGCGCGATCAGTTCGATTGGGTCTATCGCGAGATGGACTACGCCGTCTTCCCGATTACCATCCATCCCGACGTCGCCGGCCGGCCGCAGGTGTTGGTGATGCTGGAGCGGCTCTATGCGCATATGATCAAGCATCCGGGCGTCAAGTTCGTCACGATGAATGAGATCGCCGACGATTTCGCAGCCCGCTTTCCGCGCAAGAAATAGCCGGCGAGGCTGAATAACCGAGTGCATCTCAAGGAGGCGATTGTTATGTGTTCACTGTGCGGCGTGCTCGGTGGCAACGAGCACTGGACGGATGCCGTGGCACGGCCGGGCGTCTTCACCCGCAATCACGCAAGCTTCGACCGACGGCGCGAGCGCGCTGAGCGCGTGCGTGTCGCCAACGAGATGCTCTCGGGTTTCGGCCTTGTCCTTTCCGACTGGCAGGGCGCGTCCTTCGTGCTGTCGACCAGAACGGGCAGGAGCGAAATCATCGAGGATCTCGGCCATCTCTGGCCGGCGGCCGAAAGGCTCGTCGGCCGGCCCTGCGATCCGCTCGACGATGCCTTCATCGCCAGGATGGAGGCACGGCATGGTGATTGAAACCAGCGGCTTCCTGCCGATCAATCTTTTGACGGGCTTTCTCGGTTCCGGCAAGACGACGCTGCTCAAGCGCATCCTGGCTAATCCGGCCTTTGCCGATACCGCCGTGCTCATCAACGAATTCGGCGAGATCGGGCTTGACCACGATCTTGTTGAAAGGGTTGACGGAGAAATGGTGCTGCTGCGCTCCGGCTGCGTCTGCTGCACGGTGCGCGGTGACCTTGCCGCTGCATTGAAAGAGCTTTATTCTCGCCGCGAACGAGGGCTGCTGCCGCCATTCCGGCGCGTCATCATCGAAAGCACGGGTCTTGCCGATCCTTTCCCTGTACTCTCGACTATCAAGGCTGATCCGGTGCTCAGGCACCATTTTTGCGCCGGCAACGTCATTACGACAGTCGATGCGGTGAATGGGCTGCGTCAGCTCGACACCTATATCGAATCCAACAGGCAGGCGGCTATTGCGGATCGTTTGATCGTGACCAAGACCGATCTTCAGGCGGATCGTGGTGAAGACGACCTTCAGGCTCGGCTTCGAGCGCTCAATCCCGATGCCCCGATCCTGATCGCGGCCGATCCGGATCTCGATCTCTCCTCGCTTGTTGCCGTCCAAAGCGACGTCTCGCCAAGCGGCAGCCTGTCGCAGAGCGGCTTTTACTGCGAGGAGCCGGTACGGCTCGTCTCATCGGATGGTGCGCCGCATCAGGCCGCCATTTCCTCGATTTCGCTCATCATCGACAGGCCCGTCGATTGGACTGCTTTCGGGCTCTGGCTGACCATGCTGCTCAATCGGCAGGGGGAGCGCGTGCTGAGGGTAAAGGGCATCCTCAATCTCAGTGGCGAGGAGCGCCCCGTCGCCGTTCATGGGGTTCAGCATCTGGTTCATACGCCGGTGCACATGGATGGATGGCCCTCGGAAGACCGCAGCTCGCGACTGGTCTTCATTTTGGATGGGCTCGATGGCGCTCTATTGAAACGCTCCTTCGAAGCCTTCACACTGGCGCACGCGCCTGCCGCGCCTTACCCGATCGCTGCGGCGCGATGAGACAACCGGTATCTTTATGAACAAGCATGAATCCGTCGCCAAAAGCGTGTCTGCTCCCGCCCTGCATCTGAAGGGCCGGCCGCGTCTGCGCGTGCTCGGCACCGCGATTTCGCTGCTGGAGGAACTGCGCCTGCGCGCGCAGGACGATCTCGACATCGATGTCATCTTCGACAACAACGATTTCCTGACGACGCAATACAAGGCGGCCCGCGAGCCGGAAACCTACGATATCTACGACCAATGCTTCCACAATCTCGATATCGTCTGGCACTGGCGAGCGATCCAGCCTGTGGACACCCAGCGCATCGTGCTCTGGGATGAGGTCAACGATCTGACGAAAACAGGCCATATTGGTCCCAATCCGCGAATGGGGCTTGGCGATGTGCCGGCGAAAAAGCTCTTCGTGCAGCCGAACCTCGCCTTAGGCGATACGCCTTCACGCTTCATCTCGATGCTGCCGACGACGCATAATTTCGATAGTTTCGCCTATCGGACGGATCTGGCGCCCAACGGCGTCGGGATGCATTCCTGGGGGGCGCTCTTCGACGAGCGCTGGGCGGGGCGGGTGGCGCTGGTGGATGAGCCCGCGATCGGCATATTCGATGCGGCGCTCGCGGCTCAGGCGGCCGGGCTCATGTCGTTCGACGATATCGGCAACATGTCCATTCAGGAGATCGACCAGCTGATCGATCTCCTGGAGGAGCGCAAGAAGGCCGGCTTCTTCCGGGATTTCTGGAGAACGGCTGAGGATGCGGCGCGGCTGATGATCGCCGGCGAGACCAGCGTCCAGAGCATGTGGTCGCCCGGCATCGGCATCCTGAATTCCAAGGGTTCCCCCGTCGAACAGGCCGTACCGGCGGAGGGTTACCGCGCCTGGCACGGTGGCCTCTGTCTTTCGAAACATTTGAGCGGCCGCCTGCTCGATGTCGCCTATGACTATCTGAACTGGTGGATCTCCGGATGGCCGGGCGCCGTGGTTGCGCGGCAGGGCTATTACATTTCGACGCCGCAGCGCTCGCGGCAGTTCATGACCCAGGCCGAATGGGACTATTGGTATGAAGGGGCGGCCGCCATCGAAGACTTGCCCGGCCCGGATGGTCAGATGCGGATCAGGAAAGGATCGGTGCGCAGCGGCGGATCCTATTGGCAGCGCGCCAATTGCATTGCCGTCTGGAATACGACAATGGATGAGCACAATTATCTCGTGCGCCGCTGGATGCAGCTGGTTGGCTGAGAAGGAGAGCAAGAACTATGACACAGACACATCTCGGCAAGTCGATCGCGCAGCTCTCGGTCCTGATCCAGTCCGGCAGTCTCGACCCGGTCGCGCTGGCCGAGGAGACCCTCGACGCGATCCGGACCTACAAGGATCAGGCGATCTTTACGCGGCTGTTGGGAATGCGCGCGAAAGAAGAGGCGGCCGCTTCGTCCAAGCGGCTGCGCGAAGGGCGTTCGCGCGGGCTGCTGGATGGTATTCCCATCGCATGGAAGGATCTCTTCGCCATCGCTGGCCTGCCGACGACGGCCGGCTCGATTGTGCTTGCGGATGCGGCGCCCGCGCAGGAGGATGCTGATGTCGTCAAGGCGTTGAAGGCTGCGGGCATGATCGCAGTCGGCAGGGTCAATATGAGCGAATTCGCCTTTTCCGGCCTTGGCCTCAATCCGCATTACGGCACGCCGCTCAATCCCCTGGCAACGCATGTCAGGCGCATTCCGGGCGGTTCGTCCTCGGGGTCTGCCGTCGCGGTCGCGGCAGGTCTCGTGCCGGTATCGATCGGCACGGATACGGGCGGCTCCGTGCGCATACCGTCTGCTTTCAACGGCCTTGTCGGCTATAAGGCGAGCCATGGCCGCTACGGCATGGGCGGTGTCTTTCCGCTGTCGACGAGCCTCGATTCGCTCGGGCCTTTGTGCCGCAGCGTCCAGGATGCGATCTGGGTAGATGCCGCGATGCGTGGGCGCTTTCTCCCCGAGATAGAGCGCGCCGAAGCTGCCGGGCTTTCCATCGTGGTGCCGACAAATATCGTCATGGATGATGCGCAGGATGGTGTTCTTGCAGCTTTCGAGGCGACGCTGGCAAGATTGAGTGCCGCTGGCGTTAGAATCCGGCGAGCTGCCGTTCCGGCTTTCGAAAGGCTCTTTGAGCTGATGGCGGAATATGGGCCGTTGGTTACTGCCGAGGCCTTCGTGCTGCATCACCGGCGTCTGGCAGGACCGGAAGCCGATTCCATGGACCGGCGTGTCGTAGCGCGGACGCGCCTCGGAGAGAAGACGACGCTGGTCGGTTACCTGGAAACGCTCAAAGTGCGCGAGCAACTGATCAGGGAAGTTGCCGGCACGCTTGGGCCGAACGAGTTCATCGCCTATCCGACGGTTGCCCATGTTGCGCCGGCGCTTGGCCCCCTGGAAGCGGATGACGAGCTGTTCGTAAAGATCAACGGCAGAACGCTGCGCAATACGGCAATCGGCAATTTCCTCGATTGGTGCGGCGTCTCCCTGCCTTGCGGCACTGGTGAAGCAGGCATGCCGGTCGGCTTCCTGCTGTCGGCGCCGAAGAACCAGGACGAGCGGCTGCTGGGTGCGGCGCTGGCGCTTGAAGAGATCGTCAGTGGCTAACGTTGCGCGGTGGATTTGCCGCATCGTATCGATCCTCGCTCCGCGATAGTGGGCGAGGATCGAAAGTTCTCTTCCTTCAATGCGAACGGCTGCCACTGGCGGCCGGCTCGGCGTCGGCGATCCAGCGGCGGTGCGGGCCGAGTGCGATCAGCAGCACGACAGACAGGAAGCAGCAGCCGGCGAGGATATAGAAGCCGATATCGCCATTGCCTGTGGCTGCGTCGACATAGGCCTTGATCTGCGGCGAGGCGAAGCTGCCGAGATTGCCGAGCGAGACAATGAAGGCTATGCCGCTGGCGGCGCCGACGCCCCCGAGATAGCGGGTCGGCAGGCTCCAGAAGACCGGCTGCGAAGAGGCAAGGCCCGGAACCGCGATGCAGGCGGCAATCACCATTACCCACGGATTCATCGTCAGGCCGATCGTTCCTAGCGCGATGGTGCCGGCCGTCAGCATGGCGATGCAGACGATGCGATGGTTGTCATGCTTGTCGGCATAGACGGTGAAGAAGCGGGTTGCGAAAAGCGCGCAAAGCCAGGGTAGGCCGAGCAGCACACCGACCCAGGTATTGACGCCGCCGCCGAGCGCCTGTGCCAGCCGCGCCGGCAGGTAAAAGGTGATCGGGCCGACACCGATCTGGATGAACAGATAGATGCCGACGAAGGCGAGGACGCGCCAATCTTTCAGCACGCTGAAGACGGAGTGCTTCACTTCGGAAAGCTTGCTGCGCTCTTCCGCTTCAATGACGGCATTCAGCGCATTTTTCTCCTCCAACGTCAGCCATTTCGCTTCTGTTGGGCGGCTCGTCAGGAAGAAGAGGGCCAGGATGCCGACGACGGTTGCCGCAAGGCCTTCGACCGCGAACATCCATTGCCAGTTGGTAAGGCCAAGGACGTCGTGATGAGTGAGCAACCAGCCGGAGAGCGGTGCACCGATCACCAGCGATAGGGGGACACCGAGATAGAAGAGGCCGGTAGCGCGCGCCCTATGCTTGGCCGGGAACCAGTAAGTCAGGTAAAGCAAGACGCCCGGATAGAAGCCGGCTTCGCAGACGCCGAGCAGGAAACGAACGATGTAGTAGCTCATCGGTGTATGGGCAAAGACCATGCAGGCCGAGACGATGCCCCAGGTGATCATGATGCGGCTGAGCCACAGGCGGGCGCCGACGCGCTGCATGATGAGGTTGCTCGGCACTTCGAAGGTGGCATAGCCCAGATAGAGAATGCCGGCGCCGAAGGCATAGGCAGCATCTGAAATACCGGTATCGGCCTGATAAGCCACCTTGGCGAAGCCGACATTGGAGCGATCGAGAAAATTCAGGATCAGCATCAAGCCCAGGAAGGGCAGAAGACGAATCGTCGCCTTGCGCACGGCGCTTTGCAGCGCCGGATTGTCGTTTGTCATAGTCACTCCTCCCAAAGGCAGATGCCTCGCGGCGAGACCATCGCGGCCAAGACTGCCTTCATGCTCGAACCGGATCTCGATCTGGCTATTGACGTGACAGCCCAAGCTGGCCATCAGTTTGCATATACGCAGATTATATTTATGTATGAAAAGGTCAATAGGTGCGAAGCCGCACGCGCTTGATCCACTTGTGGGACCGCGCATGGCGTTCAGGCAGTAGTGGATCAGAGTGCTTTTGCCGCGTTGGATGCGCAGCAAAACCTACGGCCAGCGAGCCGATTAGCGCGTCCTGATGAGGCCCTTGCGTGAAACGCCGGACTAGTTGGGCGCATATTCAGGCAAGATATGGACCGATGCGCTCCGCGACGGATGCGACATCCGTGAGCCGCATCCCGGCCACGTTGATCCTGCCGGAATCCGGCATGTAGATGCCGTGTTCGGCCCGAAGCTGCCGGACATTTTCCGGAGAGATCGGCAGAAGGGAGAACATACCTTCCTGCGAAGCGATATTGGCGAGATCAGGACGGAATTTTGCAAAGGCTTTGGCGGCGGCCTGGCGGATTTCGACTATGCGGTTGCGCATTTTGCTGAGTTCATCGATCCAGGCCCGGCGCCGCGATGGGTCCTGCAGGATCGCGGTAACAATAGCAGCCCCATGCGCTGGCGGCATGGAATAGCTGGTGCGGGCATAGCTCGCCAGATTGCCGATGCCCTTGTTTAACGGCGCCTGCTGATCGCCGAAGAGATAGACCGCGCCGGTGCGCTCCCGATAGAGCGAGAAGGATTTGGAGCAGGAGACGGCAACCATAGCCTCGCCGACCGCTTCGATCACATTAATCATGCCGGTTGCATCTTCGACCCGGCCGTGACCGAGGCCTTGATAGGCATTGTCGAAGAGCGGCAGTAATCCCTTGTCGGCGACGATCTCAGCGATGTCTCGCCAATTCTGCGATGACAATCCCGCGCCTGTCGGATTATGACAGCTCGTTTGCAGCAGCACGGCATCGCCGGGTGCCGCGCTCCGTAGGGTCGTCAGCATCTCATCGATGAGAACGGTCTGCTTGCCGATATCGAAGAAACGATAGGTTGCGATCTGAAGGCCGACGCTGGCAAAGATTGCCTGGTGATTGACCCAAGTGGGCGTGCCGATCCAGATTTTCCGTCTCTTGTCGAGAGCAAGCAGTTCCGCGGCCAGGCGCAGAGCGCCGGTGCCGCCCGGTGTCTGAATTCCCGCCAGATACTTGCCACTATGGCGCTCGCCGAAGACTTCGGACGCTAATGCTCTAAGGAAAACAGGATCGCCTTCCGGACCGATATAGGATTTGGATTGCTGCGTTTCCCAGAGATGATGCTCGGCTGCCTTGACAGCTTTCATGACCGGCGTTCGGCCGGTTTCATCGCGATAGACGCCAACGCCGAGGTCGATCTTTCCAGGCCTCGGATCGGCCGCGAACTTGGCGATCAGTTCAAGCAGAGGATCGGGCTTCTGTTCCGTAAGGCTATCGAAAAACGCAGTCGTGTTCATTGCTCCTCCCTCGCTCTCATTGAGGCCAGTTCTGCAGAACCCGCACGAATTCCGTCAGCCAGGCATTCGTTTGATGCCCATCCAGGGAGCGATGGTCAATCGTCAGGGACACGTAGGCCATCGGGCGGATCTGGATCGTATCGACGCCGTCGATCTCCCGCACCACGACGCGCTTCTCGAGCTTGCCGATGCCGAGGATGGCGGATTGTGGCTGGTTGATGATGATGGGGGATGCGACCAGCGAGCCGGAAACGCCGTGATTGGAGATGGTGAAGGTTCCGCCCTTCAAGTCCTCGGCCTTGAGAGCACTGGAGCGCGCCCTGTTCGTCAGATCCTGGAGCCTCGCGGCAATCGCCTCCAACTGGAGATCCTGCGCCTGCCGAATGATCGGCGCGATCAGGCCCTTGTCGCCCAATGCGATGCCGACGCCGATATCGATGTCTTCGAATATCTCCAGGCCGTCATCGTGCCACTGGCTGTTGACTTCAGGTACGAGTTTCATGGCCGCAACGGATGCCGCCACGAAATAAGCGGTGTAGGAGAGGTTTATACCCTCGGCCTTCAGTCGATCCTTGTGGCTTTCGCGATGACGCATGATCGCCGTGAAATCGGCCTCGAAGATAGCGGTCACCTGCGGTGCCGTCGCCAGGGATTGGGTCATGTGCCTCGCGATCGAAAGCCGCATGGCGGAATGGGGAACGATGCGAGATTTGCCGTCAGCTGAAGCTGCCGGCGGGGTCTGTCCAGTCTCAGCCCGCTGCGACACCGGCGCAGATGGATGCGGCTTGGCGGTTTCCAGCGCATGATCCATATCAGCACGCGTGACCCGTCCGTCCCTGCCGCTGCCTTTGAGACCGGCCGGGTCGATCCCGTATTCCTCGGCCGCCTTGCGAACAGCGGGTGAATAATAAGCGGCGGCGGGACCTGTCGCAGATGAGGCCGGCTGTATCTGCAACGGGGCCTCGGTCGCTTGCGCTGCAACACCGTTCGCGTTTTCGATGCTCATACGTCCGAGGATCGCGCCGGGCGTGGCGTCATCGCCATCCTCCATCGCAATTTCGCTCAGAATGCCGTCGCATGGCGCCGGTATCTCCTGAGTCACCTTGTCGGTTTCCAGTTCGACAAGCGCGTCGCCTTCCCGCACATGATCGCCGATCCGCTTCAGCCAGTTTCGGACAACCGCCTTCGTGCCTTCCTGTTCGATCGGAGCCGTGATCTCGATGATACCAGTCATCCCTAAAACTCCAGGATTTCGGCAATGCGCTTGGCGATCCGCTCGCTCGAGGGCACGGCCCATTCGAGAAGAGCGGGATTATGCGGGCTCGGAATATCGGGCATGGTCAGACGCGAGATCGGCGCATCGAGATCCGTGAATGCCTTGTCTGCAATGACGGCGGCGATCTCAGCGCCGAAGCCCGCGGCTTCTAAGTCTTCGTGAACGATAAGGCAGCGATGCGTCTTGGCGACCGAAGCAAGGACGGCTTCCTGATCCCAGGGCATCAATGTGCGGAGATCGATAGTATCGGCAGAGATGTCTTCGGCCGCCTCCTGGCAACGCTGCACCATGGCGCCCCAGGTGACGATGGTGATGTCGCTGCCGGTCCGCGTCAGCTTCGCCTTGCCGAAGGGCAGCGCGAAGTTGTCGCCGGGATAGGGGCGCCGCGCCCAGGCATCATCGAGCATGGCCCGATGCTCGAAGAAGATGACCGGGTCGTTGCCGCGGATCGAGGTTCGCAGCAGGCCGACGGCATCCTCTGCATTCGATGGAACCGCGACCTTCCAGCCCGGCTGGTGGACGAAGGCAACTTCGTTGGTCTGGCTGTGCCAGGGGTCGCCGCATTTGAAAAAACCGCCGGGCATGCGCACCACGACGGGGGCGGCAAAACGGTTGTTGGTGCGCCAGCGAATAGTGCCGCAGTCGTTGAGCTGTTCGGTGGCCGGCTCGGCATATTTTCGGAACTGGATTTCGGGGATGGGGACGAGCCCGGCGAGTGCCATGCCCACGGCGCGGCCGATAATGCCCTCTTCGGACAGCGACGTGTCGAAAACGCGCTCGCTGCCGAATTTTTCCTGCATGCCGAGGGTGACGGCATGGACTCCGCCTTTCGGACCAACGTCTTCGCCGAACATGACAACGCGCTCGTTGATCGACATCTCGTGTTCGAGCGTTCTGCGGATGGCCGTGACCATGTTGATGCGTGGGCCGGATGTCTCCGGTTCGCTCGTCGTCGCCGGTGCCGCATAACCTATGGGATGCTGCCCGCCCATCGTCTGCATGTTGCCGTCGAAGAATACATGGCGGGTCACGGTGGAGGGATCTGCGACCGGTCGGTCCTCAGCAGTGGCGCGCGCGCTTTCGGCCATTTTGCGCGCTTCGCTTTCGCAGGCATCCCATTCCTGCATCGTCATCACGGCGGGAACGAGGAAATCTTTGAGGCGCGGCAGGGGATCGCGCTCCCATTCGCGCTTCACGGTTTCCTCGCTCTTGTAGGTCTGTGTGTCCTGGAAGCTGTGACCCTCAAGGCGCGGCACCGTCAGCCGCAGGAGAGCGGGCTTGCGCTCCTCGCGAACGAAGGAGACGGCTTCCTGCACGAGCCGGGCTGCTTCCGCCGGGCCGCAGCCGTCGCCATCGAAGATTGCGAGATTTTTCCAGCTTGCGAGATTGGCTGCGATATTCCCTCCCGGCGTCTGCGCAGTCGAAGGCACCGAAATGCCAAAGCCGTTGTCCTCGATATAGAACAGCATTGGCAATTGTTGCGTCGTGGCAGCGGTCAAGGCAGACCAGAAGCCATTCGAGGCAACGGAGCCATCGCCTCCGAGCGCGACGCCGATGTCCCGCGCATACTCCGGCCGACCCAACGTCGTCGTATAATATTTCATCGCCTGCGCCCAGCCGGCCGTCGGGGTATATTGCGCACCAACGCCGCCACACATGGGCAGGGCCGAGGCGCCGGAATGGTTCGGATAGTTGAAGACGACACCAATGTCGCGCCCGTCGGAATAGCCTCCGGCGCGACCCATGGCCGAGCCGAGCGCATCTGCCGGATCGACGCCAAGCGAAAGCAGAAGTGGCCGCGAGCGATAATAGCCACACGTCGCGTCGTGGAGGCCTGTCAGCTGCATTCCAAGGAGGATCTGCGCCATGTCGTGGCCGCGTGCGGAAAACTGATAGAGAACCTTCTTTTCCGGAACGAGACGCTTTTCCTCCATCTCGTCGAGTGCCCGGGAGAGGTGAACGAGATAGGCAACCCGGCGCCAATCGATGTGATCGTCGGGCGAGTTCCGCTCGTGGTTTTTGAAGGCTAGCTGGGCCATATGATCCTCCTACAGATGGCTCAACCATTTTAATTCAAGCGTCAGCACTATTCCTTTCAATTTTGCAGCTTTTGACGTAGAACCTGAAAGAAATATTTCATGAATGACGGATTCCTGAATGGAAGATTTCGATTTTGATCACGTCGACAGGGCGATTCTGCGCGTTCTGCAGGAAGAGGGCGATATCAGTCAGGCGGCGCTGTCAGAAAAAGTGGGCGCATCGCCTGCGTCCTGCTGGCGAAGGATCAAGGCGCTGGAGAGCGCCGGCGTGCTGGGCAGGACGGTTCGCCTTGTCGATCCGGACAAGATCGGCAAGGGGCTGAACGTCTTCTGCCAGGTCAAGATGAAGACCCATGATCCTGCGACGCGCCGCGATTTCGAGCAGTTCATCGCCAGCTATCGTGAGGTGCTCGAATGCTACTCCATGTCCGGGGAATGGGATTATTTGATCCGTGCCGTCGTCGCCGATGTCAGGGAATATGAAGGGCTTTTGATGCGAGGTATCCTGACCCATGAAGCTGTGCTGAGCTCATCGTCGCACTTCTCACTGAAATGCGTCAAATACACCACGGCGTTGCCGACGAACGTGTCGCGATAGGCGGCGAGCGCATCCGTGGCTCTGCCTGCGCTTGAATGCCGATAGTATCTCACGCTAATAGACCCTAACGATTGCAGATGCGGAGCAGGGTTGGAGTGTCGGCTGATAACGTCAAACTCGGCCACGATTTGAGCGAAGCGGTCGCGACGCTCCTTATTGACCTGCCGATAAAAGCGGCGAGTTTTATCGTGACGATCTACGGCGATGTCATCGAGCCGCGGGGCGGCGTCGTCTGGATCGGCAACCTCATCGAGACGTGCAAAAGCGTCGGGATCACCGAGACGCTGGTACGGACCGCGGTGTCGCGACTGGTGGCAGCCGGTCAGCTTATGGGCGAGCGCGAAGGGCGCCGCAGCTTCTATCGGCTGACCGATGCCGCACAAGCCGAATTCGTCGAGGCCGCCAGCCTGTTCTACGGACCGCAACCCGCGGTCCGCTGGCAATTTGTCCTCATCAACGGACCTGCGCCGGAAGAGATCATGCAGGGCCTTGAGCGGGAGGGTTTTGCCAGGCTGAACCCGCGTCTCGCAGTGGGAACGCATCCCGCACCGCCACTGCCGGGCCGCGTCGTCGTCTTCGACGCGCAGTTGGCGACTGAAAACGGCGCGTTGCGGGAGTTTGCCGAAGAGGCTTGGAACCTGCCACGCTTCGCGGAGGCCTATCGCGAATTCATTGCCCGGTTCGGTTCATTTTTCGAACGCGTCGGAAATTGTGCCGCGCTATCGCCGTTCGATTGCCTGATTGCGCGGCTTCTGCTCGTGCATCAATATCGCCTGATCATGCTGCGTGAGCCGCATCTTCCCAAGTCTGCGCTCCCGGATAATTGGCCGGGCGAGGAGGCACGGCGGTTGTTCGCCGATCTCTATCTGCTTTTGTCGAAAAAAGCCGATGCTTACGTTGGCCGCCATTTCATCAATGAGGCAGGCCAGCTTCCAGAGACGACGCCGGCAAGCCAGGCTCGGCTCGATCACCTCAAGGCCCGCTGAAGGATCAATCCGCTCAGGTACATAGTATGGAGGTTCGGCTCGCCACGTGCTTTTACGGCATTGAATGTCACAGAAAATTCTAAAAATTCATTTGTATTGTGACATATCGCATGCTAATAAATGACCGATCGGTCGGTTAATGTGTTTGCCGGTGGATCGCTGTTTCGTGGAGGAGAGCGAGAAAGAGGCTTATACTAGCGGTGCCGTGAAGCTTCAGCTTGGCTGAAGTCTTCAGGGCGACTGCAGGCTTGCGATCATTCTCGATCGCGCGGGAGGCGCGAAGACGGAGGAAAGATCAATGTATGCACAGATAGTGAAAACCGACGGCGCCCGCATCCGCTCCCTCGACGAGATGGATCCTCAGGAGCGCGCCTTTCAAGAGCGCGTCGATGCTGGCCAGAAGATCGAGCCGAAGGAGTGGATGCCGGAAGGCTATCGCAAGACGTTGATCCGCCAGATCAGCCAGCATGCCCATTCGGAAATCGTCGGTCAGCTTCCGGAGGGCAACTGGATCACCCGCGCCCCGACCTTGGAGCGCAAGGCGATCCTGCTTGCCAAGGTACAGGACGAAGCCGGCCACGGCCTCTATCTCTACTGTGCCGCCGAGACGCTCGGCATCAGCCGCGACGAGATGTATGAGCAGCTGCATTCCGGCAAGGCCAAATATTCGTCGATCTTCAACTATCCGACGCTGACCTGGGCCGATATCGGCGCGATCGGCTGGCTCGTCGATGGCGCCGCCATCATGAACCAGGTTCCCCTGCAGCGCTGTTCCTACGGCCCCTACGCGCGGGCGATGGTGCGCATCTGCAAGGAAGAGAGCTTCCATCAGCGCCAGGGCTTCGACATCCTGATGAAAATGGTGAAGGGCACACCGGCACAGAAGGCCATGGTGCAGGATGCGCTGAACCGCTGGTGGTGGCCGTCGCTGATGATGTTCGGCCCTTCGGACGATGCCTCCGTGCACTCCGCCCAGTCCATGGCCTGGAAGATCAAGCAGAATTCCAATGACGAGCTGCGGCAGAAATTCGTCGATCAGACCGTGCCGCAGGCCGAATATCTCGGCCTGACCGTTCCCGATCCCGATCTGAAGTGGAACGAGGAGAAGGGCGGTTATGATTTCGGCGAGCCGGACTGGAAGGAATTTTTCAACGTCATCGCCGGCAACGGCCCCTGCAATGCGGAGCGGCTGAATGCCCGCAAGCAGGCGTGGGACGATGGCGCGTGGTTCCGCGACGGCCTGACGGTGCATGCCGAGAAAGCGGCTGAGCGCCGCGCCGCCGCAAGGGTTGCCGCCGAATAGGCGTGCAGGATGATCAGGGAGTGAGAAACATGTCCAGTGAATGGCCGCTTTGGGAGGTTTTCATCCGTGGTCAGCATGGCCTCAACCACCGCCATGTCGGCAGCCTGCATGCGCCTGATGCCGAGATGGCGATCAACAATGCACGCGATGTCTATACGCGACGCAACGAAGGGGTCAGCATCTGGGTGGTACGGTCTTCCGAGATCACCGCCAGCGCGCCCTCGGAAAAGGGTCCGCTCTTCGATCCCTCTAATTCGAAGGTGTATCGTCACCCGACCTTCTTCGATATTCCCGATGAAGTGGGGCACATGTGATGACGACCCCTACTCTTGAGCCGGCGGTCGATCAGGCCGCTCTTGTCGAATTCCTCCTGCGCATCGGCGACAACACGCTGATCCTCGGCCACCGCGTTTCCGAATGGTGCGGCCGCGGGCCGGCGCTGGAGGAGGATATCGCGCTTGCCAACACCGCGCTTGATCTCATCGGCCAGACGCAGCTCTGGCTCGCTCTGGCGGGCGAGGTGGAAGGCAAGGGCCATTCCGCCGATGATCTCGCCTATCTGCGCGATGGCTACGAGTTCCGCAATATCCTGCTGGTCGAGCGTCCGAACGGCGATTTCGGCAAGACGCTGATGCGGCAATTTCTCTTCGACGCCTGGCATTATCTGCTGCTGAAAGCGCTGAAAGGTTCGACCGACCGGCGCATCGCCGAAATCGCGGAAAAGGCTTTCAAGGAAGTCTCCTATCACCTCGATCGCAGCCGCGATCTGATCATCCGCCTTGGCGACGGCACGGCTGAAAGCCACCGCCGCATGCAGGAGGCCCTCGACGATCTCTGGGCCTTTACCGGTGAAATGTTTGTCGACGATGCAGTTGATGCGACGTTGACGCAAGCCGGAGTGACCCCGTCGCTGCAGAGCCTCAAGGTTGGCTGGGACGAGATCGTCTCCGATACACTTACCGAAGCGACGCTGAAACGTCCGGCTGATGGCTACATGCACAAGGGCGGTCGGCGCGGCGTTCACACCGAGCATCTCGGCTATCTTCTGGCCGAGATGCAGTTCCTGCAGCGCGCCTATCCGGGCGCGGCCTGGTAGGAGGCGCAAATGGCGACCGCACTGCATCTTTCGGTCGATGAAATCTGGCACTGGCTGTCGCAGGTGCCGGACCCCGAGATACCGGTGATCTCGCTGACCGATCTTGGCATCATCCGCGATGTCCGCTGGCGAGACGATACGCTTGTCGTCACGGTGACGCCGACCTATTCGGGCTGTCCCGCCACCACGGTGATCAATCTCGATATCGAGCGGGCATTGATCGAAAAGGGCATCGATCGAGTGCGCCTCGAGCGGCAGCTGTCACCCGCCTGGACGACGGATTGGATCAGCGCCGAGGGACGCGAGAAGCTGCGCGCCTACGGCATCGCCCCACCGATCGATGGCACCGCTGCCGATGGCGTGCTGATGAAGCGCGTCGATCGGCTTGCGGGCCGTTCCAATCTCACGATTGCCTGCCCACGCTGCGGATCGACGAACACGGAAAAGATCAGCCAGTTCGGCTCGACGCCGTGCAAGGCGAGCTATCGCTGCACCGAGTGTCTTGAACCTTTCGATTACTTCAAGTGCATTTGACCCCAAAGGACGAGATCCGCATCCATGGCACGTTTTCATCCGCTGACTGTCACCGATGTTCGCCACGAGACGCGCGATGCAGTCGTCGTCACGCTGGCGCCTGCGGAGGATGATCGGGGCATCTTCGATTTCACGCAGGGCCAGTATCTCACCTTTCGCCACAAGTTCGATGATGAGGAGCTGCGCCGCTCCTATTCGATCTGCGCCGGCAAGGACGAAGGCGTGCTGAAGGTCGGCGTCAAGCGCGTGGATGGCGGCTGCTTCTCGACCTGGATCAATGAAAATCTGAAAGCCGGCGATACGCTGGAAGCCATGCCGCCGATGGGTGCTTTCTTCACCGCCATCGAGCCGGATATCGCCAAGCATTATCTCGGCTTTGCCGGTGGCAGCGGCATCACGCCGATCCTCTCCATCATCAAGACCGTGCTGGCGCGTGAGCCCCGCTCGGTCTTCACGCTCGTCTATGCCAACAGGCAGATCAGCTCGATCATGTTCCGCGAAGAGCTCGATGATCTGAAGAACCTCTATCTCGGTCGCCTGTCGATATTGCATATTCTTGAAAGCGAGGCGCAGGAGATCGATCTTTTCACGGGGCGGATCGATGCGGAGAAGTGCAAAGCGCTCTTCAAGAGCTGGATCGACATCAAGTCGGTTGCGACAGCCTTCATCTGCGGTCCGGAGCCGATGATGCTGGCGATCGCCGCAGCGCTGCGCGAGCACGGCATGCGCGACGACCAAATCAAATTCGAACTTTTCGCCTCCGCGCAGCCCGGTCGAGCTCGCCTGAAGGTGGAGAGTGCTGCCGCCGCCGATCAGGGAGCGAGCTGCCAGGCGACCGTCACACTCGACGGCGCGACGCGTGTTTTCAAATTCCCCAAGCATGGCCAGTGCCTGCTCAATGCCGCGCTCGAAAATGCAATGGATGTGCCTTACGCCTGCAAGGCCGGCGTTTGCTCCACCTGCCGGGCCAAGGTTCTCGAAGGCGAGGTCGAGATGGAGGCCAATCACGCGCTCGAGGATTACGAGGTGCGCCAGGGCTATGTGCTGACCTGTCAGTGCTACCCGCTCACCGACCGTATCGTTGTCAGCTACGACCAGTAGGTGCGTCCGCATCGAAGGGAGGAACGAGATGTCCGAGACGATGCCGATCGAGCAATATCTGCAGGAGGGTGGGATGCTCTCCTCGCCGGACAACGCGCCTCCGCGCTATCGCGGCGAACTCTTGCGTCTGATGGCGAGCTTCGTCGATAGCGAATTGGCCGGTTCCGCCGGCTTTGCCGATATCATCAACGATGCTCCAGGCATTCAGGAGCGCATCTCCGCCGCGCGCATCGTGCTGGAGAAGACCGATCACGCCGGCCAGGTCCTGAAGATCATGGAGACCTTCGGCGTCGATGGCGGCCGCTATGCCGTCCACCATCCCTGGGCGGCGCGACTTTCCCGCGATGCCGATATCGGCGCTGTTAGGCAGGGCGGCGATATGCGTCTTTCCGTCTTTCACTATCCGCTTCAGGGCTGGGTGGATGCCGTCGTCATGAACATGCTGATGGGTGCTGCCAGCGTCGTGCAGCTGAAGGAGCTGGCGCACGTTTCCTATCAGCCGCTTGCCGAAGTTTTCCGTGCCATCCTGCCGCGCGAGACGCGGCATGCCGAACTCGGCGCCGCCGGTCTTGCGCGCATCGTCGCCGATGACGAGGGACGGGCCAAGGCGCGGGCTTCGGTTGTCTACTGGTATCCCCGCGTCGCCGCGAGCTTCGGTCATGCCGACTCGGCACGCTTCGACACATTGTCGCGCTTCGGCCTGCGCCATCAGCCCAACGAAACTTTGCTGGCCGAATGGCGGGCTGATGTCGATGGGCAGCTCTCTGCGCTTGGATTGAATTGATCAGTTCCGGGAAGATGCATGACGGTTTTCCGCTCGGATCGCCGGAAAGATGAAGGAAGGAAATTCGGATGAACATCATGGCAAACCAGCCACGTCGGCTTGAAAGCTATGTCGGAGGCACCTGGGTCGCCGGCGCCAAGGAAGGCGTGCCGCTGCTCGATGCATCGACCGGCGTGCCGGTCGCTTTCATCGATTCCTCCGGTATCGATTTCAAGCAGATCCTGGCCTATGGCCGCGACAAGGGCGGCCCGGCGCTGCGGGGCATGTCCTTCCATGAGCGTGCCGCAATGCTGAAGGCGCTTGGGCAGGCGCTGCTCGAGAGGAAGGAAGAATTCTACGCGCGCTCGACGGCGACAGGTGCCACGCGTGCGGATAGCTGGGTCGATATCGAGGGTGGCATCGGCACCCTGTTGTCCTATGCCTCTAAAGGCCGGCGCGAGTTGCCGAACGCGCGCGTGCTGCTCGATGGCGATGTGGAGCAGCTCTCCAAGGACCAGAGCTTTTCCGCACAGCATATCCTAAGCCCGCTGCAGGGCGTCGCCATTCACATCAATGCTTTCAACTTCCCCTGCTGGGGCATGCTGGAAAAAGTCGCCCCGACCTTGCTTGCCGGCGTTCCCGCCATCGTCAAGCCGGCAAGCCAGACGGCCTACCTCACCGAACTCATGGTTCGCCGCATCATCGAAACCGGCCTGCTGCCGGAAGGTGCGCTGCAGCTCGTCTGCGGCTCGGTCGGCGATCTCCTTGATCATGTTGAAGGTCAGGATGTGGTGACCTTCACCGGCTCCGCCGCAACCGGCCAGCGTCTCAAGACGCACAAGGCGATCATCGAAAATTCCGTGCGCTTCACCATGGAGGCCGATAGCCTCAATGCAGCGGTCCTCGGGCTCGATGCGGCTCCCGGCACGGAAGAGTTCGACCTCTTCGTGAAGGAGGTCGCGCGCGAGATGACGGTCAAGGCCGGGCAGAAGTGCACAGCCATCCGCCGCGTTATTGCGCCCCGTGCCTATAGCGAGGCGCTGATTGCTACCTTGAACGATCGTCTCGGCAAGATGGCGATCGGTAATCCGGCCGATGAGACGGTTCGCATGGGGCCGCTTGCAAGCCTCGGCCAGCGTGAGGAAGTCCGCGCTCGCATTCGGAATCTCGCCACCGAGGCCGAGATCGTCGTCGGCGATCCCGACAATCCGCATGTCATGTCCGGCGATGCCAGCGCCGGCGCCTTCCTCAATCCGGTCCTGCTCTATTGCGATAAGCCGGGCTCTGCGCGTGCCATTCACGATGTCGAGGCTTTCGGCCCCGTCAGCACAGTCATGCCCTATGATACGGCGGAAGAGGCGGTCGATCTGGCACGGCGCGGCAAGGGCAGCCTCGTTGCCTCCGTCTTCACCAACGATCCTCATTTCGCCGAGGATGTCGTTCTCGGTCTCGCACCATTCCACGGTCGTGTGATGATCGGCAACCGCTTGAGTGCCAAGAGCTCCACGGGGCACGGCTCACCGCTGCCGGGCCTCGTTCACGGCGGTCCCGGCCGCGCAGGCGGCGGCGAGGAGCTCGGCGGTATCCGCGGCGTCAAGCATTACATGCAGCGCACTGCCGTGCAGGGCACTCCACGTCTGCTTTCGGCCGTGACGGGACGCTGGATGGATGGGGCGGACGCCCACGCCGACAGCGAGCATCCGTTCCGCAAATCGCTGGCCGAGCTCAAGATCGGTGATCAGCTCGTCACCGGCAAGCGCACGGTCACGCTTGACGATATCGAGCACTTCGCCCATTTCACCGGCGATACCTTCTATGCCCATATGGATCAGGAGGCGGCCAAGGCCAATCCGTTCTTCGAGGGACGTGTGGCGCACGGCTATCTTATCGTCTCTTTCGCCGCCGGCCTCTTCGTCGATCCGGCTCCCGGCCCGGTTCTTGCAAATTATGGGGTCGACAATCTCCGCTTCCTGACACCGGTCAATCCGGGTGATACGCTCCAGGTGCAGTTGACCTGCAAGGAGATCAATCCCCGCATCAATGCCGAGCACGGCGAGGTGCGCTGGGATTGCAAGGTAACGAACCAGCTGGATGCCGTCGTCGCGCAATATGACGTTCTGACGATGGTGGCGAAAAGGAGAGAGTGAGCGCATGACGACGACCGAGCAAGATCCGCATCGCCTGGAAATGACTGTGCTGATGACGCCTGACATGGCGAATTTCAGCGGCAAGGTGCATGGCGGCGCCCTTTTGAACCTGCTCGATCGCGTCGCCTTCTCCTGTGCCTCGCGCTATTCCAAGCAATATGCCGTGACGCTGTCGGTCGATCAGGTGCTGTTCAAGGAGCCGATCAATGTCGGCGAACTCGTCACCTTTCGCGCCTCGATCAATGATACGGGCCGTACCTCCATGGAAGTCGGCATCCGGGTGGAGGCGGAGAATATCCGCTCCGGCGATCGCCGCCACACCAATTCCTGTTATTTCACCATGGTCGCTGTCGATGAAGCCGGCCGACCGGTCCGCGTGCCCGAGCTTGTTCCGGTCACGCCGGTTGATATCCGCCGGCACAAGGCCGCCCAGCTTCGCCGCACCTTGCGTCGCGAGTTCGCGCAACGGATGGAGGCGGTGGCCGAAACCGGTCGCGATGTGGAAGGTTTGGGAGCCGATTGAATGGCGCAGATCTATTCCTATGACGGCGTGATCCCGGTCATCGATGCCCTAGCCTTCGTGCATCCGGCCGCGACCGTCATCGGAGACGTTATCATTGGCCCCGCTTGCTATGTCGGGCCAGGAGCCGTGCTGCGCGGCGATTTTGGGCGTATCGTGCTCGAGCGTGGCTCGAACGTGCAGGAGACCTGCGTCGTGCACAGCTTCCCGAACCTGGAAGTCGTGATCGGCGAGGCTGGGCATATCGGCCATGGCGCGGTGCTGCATGGCTGCCGCATCGGCGCCAATGCCATGGTCGGCATGAATGCCGTCATCATGGATGAAGCCGTTATCGGCGAGAATGCGATCGTCGCCGCCATGGCTTTCGTCAAGGCCGGTGCCGAAATCCCAGCAAACAGTCTTGCCGTGGGCGCGCCGGCTCGCGTGGTTCGCGAGTTGACGCCGGAAGAGATCGCCTGGAAGCGCCAGGGGACCGCCATCTATCAGCGCCTGGCACTGGAGGCGAAAGAGAAGCTGGTGGCCGTCGAGCCGCTGACGGCACCTGAGCCGGATCGCCGCCGCATCCGCGCGCCGGAATATGATCCGCTTATTCTCGAACGGATGAGGCGCGACGACTGACGCGTGACATCAACGGACGGCCTTGACCCCTTCCAGGATGAGGGTGGTGGCGATATCGGCATATTCGTCGCGGGTGATCGGGCCGTTGGGACGGAACCACATATAGACCCAGTTCATCATGCCGAAGAGCGACATGGTGACCGGCATCAGCAATGGCTTGTCCTTGTTGAGATCCGGGTTGAGATCCTGGATTACACTGGAGAAGCGCTTGACGATGCGTCGCTCGATCGTCCGCAGTTCCGAAAGCTGTTCCGGCGAGAGCGCATGCGTGCCGTTAAGTTGAACCTGATGTTCGTTATCGGCGCCTTCATAGTTCTTTAGCACGGCTTTCACGAGCAAGCGCAGCCGTTCCTGTGGCGTTATATCGGTGCGATCGGCTGCTTCGATCGCGTCTTCCAGCTCCGTCAGATGCGTTTGCACGATGTCGAATATCAGCGCATCTTTGCCGGGATAGTAATGATAGAGCAGGGCCTTCGAGACATTGCTGTGCGAGGCGATCATCGACATGGAGGCTTTCTCCATGCCGACCTCGGCAAAGACCGCCGCAGCGCTTGCCAGGATGCCACGCTGCTTTTCCTCGAAATCAACTGCGCGCGTGCGTGCCATGTGATCCTGCTCTGCTCATTGCCGATTGACGTTACCCATGCCCGATGGTCGAAGCTTCCTATACACGATCAAATCCTTGTCAGGCTATCCGGTACGACAGCAATCACTCTCTCGGGCGATTGTCGACCACACGCTTTGCCTTGCCCTCCGAGCGGACAACGCCGCCCGGCGGATGCACGGTGATCTTCGTCGAGACACCGACCACGCTCTTGATGTGATGGGTGAGTTCCTTTGCCGAAAGACCGCGCGCGGCTTCGTCTGCCGCCTCCAGCGTGCATTCGACATGAACAGTCATGTCGTCCATGCGACCGGAGCGCGTGAGCTCGATCTGGAAGTGCGGCGTAAGCCCGCGGCATTTGAGGATCTGCTCCTCGATCTGTGTCGGAAAGACATTGACCCCACGCAGGATCATCATGTCGTCACAGCGTCCCGTTACCTTTTCCATGCGGCGCATTGAGCGTGCCGTGCCGGGCAGCAGCCGTGTCAGGTCGCGCGTGCGGTAGCGGATGATCGGCAGCCCTTCCTTGGTCAGCGTCGTGAATACCAGCTCGCCGAGTTCGCCATCCGGCAAGATCGTGCCGGTGACGGGATCGATGATCTCCGGATAGAAATGGTCTTCCCAAATATGCAGCCCGTCCTTGCTCTCGATGCATTCGCTGGCAACGCCAGGACCTATGACCTCAGAGAGGCCATAGATGTCTACGGCGTGCATGTCGAAGGCGTGCTCGATTTCGTCGCGCATGGCATTTGTCCATGGTTCGGCGCCGAAGATGCCGACGGCAAGCGAGCTTTCTCTGGGGTCGAGGCCCTGGCGGCGGAATTCGTCGAGGATCGACAGCATATAGGAGGGGGTGACCATAATGATGCGCGGCTTGAAATCCTGGATCAGGGTGACCTGCCGTTCCGTCATGCCGCCGGAGACGGGAACTACCGTACAGCCGAGCCTTTCCGCGCCGTAATGTGCGCCAAGGCCACCGGTGAAGAGACCATAGCCATAGGCAATATGCACCAGATCGCCGGCGCGGCCGCCGGCTGCGCGGATCGAACGGGCGACGACGCTCGCCCAGGTATCGACGTCCTTGGCGGTATAGCCGACGACGGTCGGCTTGCCCGTCGTGCCGGAGGAAGCGTGGATACGGGCAAGCTTTTCGCGCGGCACCGAGAACATGCCGAAAGGATAGGTGTCGCGAAGATCCTTTTTCGTGGTGAAGGGGAATTTGGCGAGATCGGACAGGGTCTTCAGATCGGAGGGATGCACGCCGGCTTCATCGAAGCGTTTGTTATAGAAGGGCGAATTCTCATAGGCATGAGTGAGCGACCACTTCATGCGCTTGAGCTGCAGCGCGGAAATCTCGTCGCGCGAGGCAATCTCGATCGCCTCCAGCTCGCCGGCTCGCGGGGAAAGGTTTTCCATGAATGTCTCCTCCAGAAATGCTTATCCTCTTGTTTCTTTTCGCATTCCGGCCGGGAAGCCGCTGCGCACCTTTGCTGGAAATGCTAGACGTTGCCGGCATGCATCCTATTCCGGCAGAAGCGTGCCCTTGACCGTTCGCGAGTGGCCGCGGAATTCCGCGATCTGCTCGCCCTCCTGATTGGTGATCGCAATGTCGTAAATGCCGCCGCGACCGCGGCGCGACACCTCCCGCGCCGTCGCCGTCAGCAGGTCGCCCTTGAAGGCTGGCGCGATGTAGGTCACCGAACAGTGCTGGGCGACGGTGCGCTGGTCGTAGCTATTGCAAGCGAAGGCGAATGCCGAGTCGGCAAGCGTGAAGATGTAGCCGCCATGACAGGTGCCGTGACCATTCGTCATCGCCTCGGTGATCGCCATCGAGAGCGTAGCCTCACCCGGTGCCACTGCGAGCAGCTCCATGCCGAGACGGCGGCTGGCATTGTCCTCATCCCACATGGCGCTTGCGCAGGCTTCGGCGAGTGCCTGTGGGGAAAGGGGGGTGGTCGTGCTCATCTGCCCTTGAACTCCGGCTTGCGCTTTTCGAGGAAAGCCGTGACGCCTTCGGCATAGTCGGCGCTGCGACCGGCTTCGCGCTGAAGGTCGCGCTCAAGATCGAGCTGATCGTCGAGCGAATTTGTCGCTGCCGCCTGGATGGCGCGCTTCGTCAGGCCGAGGCCTTTTGTTGGGCCGGAAGCGAGCCTGATGGCAAGCGCCTTAGCCTCATCCATCAGCTTGTCATCGTCTACCACACGCCAGATCAGGCCCCAACTGGCTGCCGTTTCTGCATCCAGAGGCTCGGCCGTCAGCGCGAGTGCCTTGGCGCGGGCTTCGCCGATCAGCCGCGGCAGGTTCCAGGTGCCGCCGGAATCCGGCACGAGGCCGATTTTTGCGAAGGCCTGGATGAAGCGGGCGGAACGGGCGGCGAGCGTGATATCGCAGGCGAATGCGATATTGGCGCCGGCGCCGGCAGCAACGCCATTGACCGCGCAGATCACTGGCTTTTCCAGGCTGCGAATGAGGCGCAGCAGGGGATTGTAGAAAGTCTCGATGGTATGACCGAGATCCGGAGCGCCTTTGCGCGGATCGCGGTCGCCGAGATCCTGGCCGGCCGAGAAGCCACGGCCGGCTCCTGTCAGGAGAACCGCGCGAACATCCCCATCCTGATGTGCACGCTCGAAGCCGGCACGCAGCGCAAGATGCATTTCCTCGTTGAAGGAATTGAGTTTGTCGGGTCGATTGAGCGTGAGGCTCAAGACACCATCGGCAAGCGCCGACAGAATGGTGTCGGATTCGGACATGTTTCCTCCCCGCCGCCCTTCCGATGGCGACCGCAAAACCCTTGCATAAACCGACCGGTCAGTCAATTATAAATGCAATGATTGGGAGGAAGAACATGGCCGTTACCGTCACGCATGAAGGCGCAATCGCCGTCGTCGTCCTATCTTGATCCGGAAGAGATCAGCGAAGGATTTGTGTGGCCGAACCGCCATGCGAGGCCTGCGTAGGCGGCGGAAGATGGCAGCTTCCGATTGCTTGAAAGGCGTTAGCGCGCCGAATGTCCGCAAGCCCCTACATGCCGACCCTGCATGCCGACAAGAGAGGCCGCGGGAGCGGTTGACTCTCTGCCTTACTCCGGTGCCCTTCGATTTTAAAGGGTGCCCGCGGCCGCGCAATCTGGCGGAATCGATATATTGAAGCCTGGCTCCAAGGTGTTTTGTTAAGGCAAAATTTGGAGAGACTGATGCTACAGATACTGACACGACGAGACCGCAATACGGCGTCCTCGTATTTCACCCAGATGTTCCACGCCCGCGCGCTCGTCTTCCGTGATCGAATGGGTTGGGATGTCAACGTTGAAGGTGGTTTGGAGATCGACCGCTTCGACGACGAGCACGACCCCATCTACCTGGCCGTGAAGGAAGAGGACGATGAGCTTACCGGCTCGCTGCGGCTGTTGCCGACAACGAGCGAGACGATGCTTTCGAGCGAGTTCCAGCATTTTTTCAACGAGGATCTCGATATCTGCAGCCCTTCGATCTGGGAGTGCACCCGGTTTTGCGTGCATCCTCCGCTCCAGGCCGGACATCCGTCGTCGCAGACCGCCGCCGTCGAGCTGCTTTCCGGTCTTTGCCGCCTGAGCTTGAAATCGGGCATAGAGCACATCATGGGCGTCTATGATGCATCGATGATCGGGGTTTACCGAAAGATCGGATGGTCGCCGACGCCGCTTGCCCGCTCGCGGCCGGAGATCGGCAACCTCTATGTCGGCCTCTGGGAGGTGAACGAGGAGTCCGATCAGCGGCTTGAGCAGCGGCTGAGGACCATGCGAGGCAAGGATGACAGGACCCCTACCTTGCAATTTGCATCTTCGTCGCCGGGCAATATTCAGTTCAGCTTTTGATGAGCTCGAGCGAGATTGCTTTCGCAATGGCCTGATTTGTGGTGCTGACATGAAGTTTGCGGCGGCCGGAGCTGAGATACAGGCGCACGGCGCTTTCGGAAATTCCAAGGATGGATGTGATCTGCTTCGGAAGCAGGCCGTGCGCCAGCAGTTCGAGGCACTCGGTCTCCCGCTTCGAAAGCCTGCGTCCGATGCTTTGCTCTCGCAGGCCGGACACGATCAATGACTGCTCATGCAGATAATAGGCGATGACCTGGAGATCGCCTATTATGCTGTTTCGCAAATGCTCCCAGTCGCCGCTCTTCAGATTCGAGGTCACTGTAAAAAGCGATCGCTCGCCGTGAGGCCCTCGAACGACCAGCGTCAAGCCGTAGCGCCCGACATCAAAGGCTTCGGCTTCGCGGAAAAAGGAGATGCTTTGCGGCGACTTCAGATCGAGGGTCGACCAGTCGAAGGGCAGAAATCCGTTGCGTCCAGCTTGAACAACGGGGTCGATGGAGAAATAATCGTGCGCTATATATGTGTCTACCCATTCCGGCGGGTAGGTCAGCAGGAGGAGCGGGTTTTGCTGCGGCAGTGCGGCGATTTGCGTCACATGAAAGGCGGCGTTTGCCAGGCCATATAAAGAACAGAACTTGAATAAGAACTGGCGCAATTCATCGATATCATTTGCCTGAGCTATCTCGGACAAGCAATGAGATTGGCGTGATCCTGTCAACATAGTCTCACCATTGAAGCCGAAGTGAAAGCGGTGCTTGGGCCATGCGCAGCGCGTATGAGATGTCTTTCAAAGTTTGAAGGTCATCCTGGCGCTCCGGCCGCACCCTCAGCTATTCAGAAGCCAACTTTTCGAGGGCGTGATTGGACTCTTAAAATTGTCGAAAACATAGCCGCTGCCAATCATATGAGGGTTGTGTTGACGTATCTTTGGATACACGCGGAAGATACAGGTCCAACCTCTTCGCCATGTGTCCATACGCGCCATATAGCGTTCCGCTATGCGCCCGCTGCTTCCTTCGAGACCATGCCGATGCTGGCATGTCGGGCGAAATCCGCATCCAAATAGATGACCGATCTGGCGGGCAATCGAAACCTCCGCTACGTCTGGCGAATTCACATGTGGCGCGATCATGCCGGCTTTAAGGCCGGGCAGAGTGCAAGCTCCATATCAGGCTCCAAGAATATTCTTCCTTTACAAATGACCGACGGTCAGTCATATGTATGGGCTGTAACTTTCGAGTTTTAGAGGGCATGCGAATGGCCGTCCGCATTGAGAATTTGGGAGGCTCCATGCTGAGCGACGTCTGCTTCCGACGTGTCACATTGAGAGGTGTCCAGTCATGATCCGTCACGATCTCAGCCAGTGGCCGCTCGTGCTTTCAGCCGCTCGCGACGCGATGTCGCTCGATGAGCAGCTCGTCTTCTTTTCGGACTGGAACGCCTGGCTAGATCGCGGCGAATCCTTTTCGGCATTGCGTTTCTTCACCGATGCCGAGGCGCTCAGGCGGCCCGAGGGCGGTGCAAAGGATGCAAAGGTTTGGGTTCAGGCCAATGGCGAGCGGATCAGGCAGTTCGTCATTGGTATGGCAACCGTTGTACCGTCCGACGCTCTCGACGAGATGAGCCGCATAAATGCCGAAAAGCTGTTCGGAATTCCCGTGCAGATGTTCGATGATGTCAATGAGGCGGCGATGTGGCTTGCCTCCCTTTCGGCAACGCAAGGAAGACCACTGGACGTCGGAGCGGCGCTGCGAGGTCTGGCAGCTTTGCGCGGGCTGTCATGAGCGAGCATATGTCGATATTGCCTGAGGGTGATGAGACGCATTGGCCGCTCGCGATACTGGTCGCGGAAACGCCGCTTGATGTCGACGGCGTGCGCGCAGGCCTCGATATGATCGAGTGCTGGCTGAGACGCGAACAGCCTTTTGCTCTCCTCCTGGTCGCAGCTTGCGGATTCGCGTTTCAAAGAGATGTGGCTGTGCTGCCCATGCTGGCGCAGCGGCTGGATCTTGTTCGCGAGACGCTTCGCCGGCTCCTTCTCGGGGTTGCGGTCGTCGCGCCCGCATCGACGGTCGATGACGCTCGGCGAAGTCTTGCTCGTCTTCCGCTCGATATGCCGTTAGAAGTCTTTGAAAAGGGCTCGCTTGCGGTGAGATGGTTGTGCGCATCCACTCTCTCGCCAGCGGGTATCATCATCGACAGCCTATGAACAACGAGGAGAACCCGTGACCGTTACAGATCGTCCGCGTCCGCGCACCAAGCCGCCGGAAATTCGCCGTGAGGAATTGATGGATGCGGCGCAGCGACTGTTTCTGGAGAAGGGGTTTGCCGCGACCAGTGTTGCGGAGATCGTCGATGCCGCAGACGTCGCCAAGGGTACTTTCTACCTTTATTTTCAGACCAAGGACGATGTCCTTAAAGCCCTGCAAACGCGGTTCGTCGAGCTCTTTTGCGAAAGGATCGATGCCGTCGCGAGAGCGTCCGCTTCTGACAGTTGGGTGCGGCGGCTCGATGCTGTGATGGAGGCCTGCGTTCTCGGCTATCTCGACGAGGTCGCGCTTCACGATCTAGTATTTCATCAGTTTCAGCCGACGAAGCGGGACATGAAACGTGCCAATCCTCTTGTCAGTCGCCTCACATCCTTCCTTGTCCAAGGTCACGCCGCTGGCGCGTTCGCCTTCGTCGATGCCAGGCTCACGGCTGTCATGCTGTTCAATTCCATGCACAGCGCCGTCGATGACTGTCTGACCGATGGATCGGAGGTCGATCGGCGGAGGCTGGTGGCAGCCGTTACCGATTTCTGTCGACGCGCCGTCAGCCCCTAAGCCAAAAGAAATGGTGAAGAGGGGACATCGGACGAATGGAAGCATAGCCCTTTGCGGAGGAAACACAGCGCGTATGATGTCCGCCTCGGTCAGTATCTGGAGAGAATAGGCGACGATGTATGCCGCTAATTAAGATCCGCGCTAAATTTCTCTATCTAAAGTCTGATCGCCTGATGCGAGACAATGATCACTGAGGCGGTCAACCTGTCCCCCGGTATCCACAGGCTAAGAGGGAAACGGAGACGGAACCACACGGTTTGAGCGATGATTTCAGTAGAGCATTGGTGACCTCGGGGCAGCGGATGACGATCGCGGCGGTCAGCAAGCGCTGCCTGAATCCTGCAGTTCAGCAGGCCGGAGACGAAGAGTATGGCAGCCATCCCGCCTGCTGCTTTGTCAAGTTCAAACAACTCCCTGCCTCCGCAGCTCGCCGGATGAGAAAAAGCGGCTCCCCTGATTATTCGTGTACCAACATGAGATGGGCTTTCGTGAATTTAAGTAGAAGTCATTTATACAGGTAAGGAATCTCCAAATTGCGTAGCCATCTATGGCTTCTCGTAAGGAGAGAAATAAATGTGCGACCTAACTAATAATTGAATAAATCGATTTTTTTGATCTATATTTAAATTTATCGGCGAATAAACCTAGTGCTGTGTACGAAAAGAAGCATTTAGATTAAAATCGTACTTATTATATTGGCAAAACATCGACGTTATATTATTCTCCCGCTCACTCGAAGGAGGCGGAGCGAGCGAGCGGAGGGCGCTTTAAACGATCTATTGCTCCTCTCGAGATCATTTTATGGTCGTGGCATCGTCAACAACGATGCGCCATTAAACGCAATTTCATCCTCAATGAAGTCTGACTGTCTTGTACCGGAGTAGACGCGCGCGGGTTGGCTCGATTGAGCCAAACGCGGACTTTCTGGTTGCGTCTTATCGAAAGACGCTTGCCTCGTAAGAAAAATAGCTGCGGAAAATTTGGAGAGGTTTTCCAAAATGCGCTACTATTCGCTGGACGCGATACGCGGTCTTGCTGCGATCGCTGTTGTGCATTTTCATATGGGATTGATCTGGCACGTCGCACCGTTTGGTTATCTGGCGGTGGATTTCTTTTTCGCTTTGTCCGGCTTTGTCACCGAAACTGTCTATGGTCCAAGGTTCATAGCCGGCATGACAACGCCGGGTTTCTTTGCCGCTCGACTGAGGCGGCTCTATCCGGTTTTCCTCGTCGGCATTCTCCTCGGTGCGTTCGTGATAGCGGCCAAGGTGTTTGCGGGTATCGACAGCCCGCCAGCCTGGGTCGTTCCGCTCAATCTGGCGGTTCTGCCGGCACCCGTCGCCGGGGACTATTTCCCTGTAAATGTTCCGTGCTGGACGCTCTTTCTCGAATTCACCGCTTACTTTCTTTATGCTGCGTTTCGACGTTATCTGACGGCGCCGATATTGCTGATAGTGACGGTGGTTTCGGGCATCACGTTGCTGTCGTGGGGCGACGATTTGAACGTAGGCAGCACCTGGGACACCATCCATATCGGCATCGCACGGCTTGGCTTTGCCTTTCCCTTCGGGGTGTTGCTGGCGCGACTTGGTGTCAGGCCCTGTTGGCGGACGTGGCTCGCTTTATTGCCGCCTCTCTGGCTTATGGTGATTTTCTATCACTCGCGAGTTGACACGGACGTTGCGCTGCTGACCCTGCCGATGTTGCTTGTCTGGTCCATCGCGCTCGAAGTGCCAGAGAAATTGCGCGCGTTATCGCGTTGGCTCGGTGACATCTCTTATCCACTCTACATCGTACACTATCCGTTGCTTTCTGTTTTTCAGTTCCTGTGTCGAGAGATCGGCGCCGCAGGGCCAGTTGCGCAGATGGTTGGTACGGTGGGTCTTCTCGCCGCCGCCCACATGGTGGCGTTTTGGAATGACCGCTACCGCACTTTCGCAGAGAGAAGTATGGGCTGATGAAGGCGAGCTGAAGCCGGGATCGCTTGATAACCTGTGTTGCACAGCCAATCACGACGCGCGGATGCGCCAAAATAAATGGGGAGGGCAATGATTTGGAATTTCGAAGTCATTGTGGCCATTATCGGCAGCCTCGGAGCTGCCGGTATTGTCCTATGGCAATTGGCGGATGCAAGCCGCCGTAGAAAGGAGAGAGGGGAGCGCAACGATAGCACCGACCCGATCGTGGAAGAAGTGCGGCAAACCCGGAACAAAGACGACTAGTACATCGCCTCAAGCTTCCATCACAGCCTTCCAACCAAGCGAATGCGCGAAATTACCTCGCCGCATGCGGATATGATCCCAATTAAAAATTGATGCGCTCCGGGTCTTTTGGCGACGATGATCCTCGGGGCGCATTATATCATTGATACGGTTGCCGATCTGATTTCTGTCATCGACGAGATCGAACGTCGGTTGTCAATCGGTGAGCGGTCGTAATTTGGTCGGTGTTTGGAGCTGCCGGGGCTCCGTCGAGGTAATCTCGTCCTTGAACACGCCGTCAGTAACTTGCTCGCGCTTACCCCGGAGACCTTGGCTTCGCGGTATGGTTGATGATGGATACTCGCGTCTTCCCGCTTGCCCTGCTTTTGATCTCCTGCGCAATTTGATAGGTATCGCTCGCGCCGATGCCCAGAACGGTAGGAAGGGAAGAGATGACTGATAGGCCTGAAAGCAATGCCGTCGATTTATCGGTTGACCAAGCCTTTTTCGAACTTCTGACCGGCAGTTTTCAACGCATTGTCGGCTCGTCCTTGATCGTTGAGGGCGCGGGACCGGATTGGCTCTATCGCGATGCGCCTTTCGTGGTCCTTGCCCATAATACGGATGCCGATCCGCGTTTCGTCTACGCCAACAAGGCTGCGCAGAATTGTTTCGAATATCCGTGGGACGAGTTCATAACGCTGCCCTCGCGGCTTTCGGCCGAGCTTCCCAATCGGGCAGAGCGTCAGCGGCTGCTGGACGCGGTGACGCGCAACGGTTTCATCTCCGACTATCGCGGCCTGAGGATTGCGAAATCCGGTCGGCGTTTCTGGATCGAGGCCGGCATCGTCTGGCAGCTCGTGGACCCAGACGGCAATTTGCGCGGACAGGCTGCAACGTTTTCCAAATGGCAGGATGCATAGACCGTACGATAGAGACGATGGTTCAGCAGCTAGGCGCACTTCATCGGGGCCGTAACGGTCGCGGAAGGGCGATGGTAAGAACCAGTATGTGTTCATCCCGCCAATCTAACGGCATGAGCCGTGCAAAAGCGGCATGGCTATCGTGCAGGCATGTGCGTTTTATTTAGGCGGATAAATGCCTATCTCCTGTGCGTCAGCAAAGGAGACCGTAAAAATGAGAGTATTTGAGAAGATTAAGCGCTTTAGCGAACAGCGCAGAGCGATACGCGAACTTTCCGCCCTCGACGATCATGTTCTTCGTGATCTCGGCATCGCCCGCTCGCATATCCCTTACGCCGTCAGTGGCGCCCGCGGCAACTAAGCTTTCTTTTCGAGCGCATACCCCTGAGGCATGCGCCGCCGCAAGAGGCAGTGGCGAGCAGCCGATTTCCCGACCGGCTGGCACTTCCTCTTGACATGTCAATGGTAGATCATACCAGCCGGCAAGTTCGCGTAAGCGCTCGTCACAGGCGGCCCGGAACGCAACTGATGGCCAAGGTTTTTCGTTTTTATCATTCGCGAATGCTATGGCGAAGATTTCAGGCGGCTCGTTCGCAGCTGCCTTTCATGTTCTGTTTTGCGCAATATTCGAGTTCGATCTCGAGCAGCCTTGTTGCCTTGGCAAGAGCATCTTCGGCCTCTGCGAATAGCTGTGGGTTGTGCCCCATTCTGGCCTCGCCGTAGTTTCTGGCACGCAGTAAAACAAGGTCAGCCAAATCGATGCATTCCGGCGTTGGTCGGACGAGGGTCAGGCAATATCGCAAATTGACCGCGACCTCGAGAGCGAACTCGGCTGCTGAGAAATCCAATATCGCCCCCGGCGGCGCGGAACGGGCTAGAAATATCCTCCAGTGTTGGGTCATCGCAGTGCCCCCTTTTCGGATCGATTGCGCGGGCATCGATATATTGAGTGCCAATTTTTTCAGAGACACTATTGGGTTCCCAATCATGGCATTTTGCATGGCCAAGGCGCCAGCGTGTCCGCAGTCATATCGACCAGACGAAGTCGTTTTCAATAACGCAATCATGCAATTGGGCTTCGGTCCAGCTCCTTCTTGGACGTTGGTCTGACGATATCTCGGCGGAAGGTCTTGGCTTCGATTGCTGAAGTCCAACCACAGGTCTCTTCGTTCGATAAGACTTGACCCTTCGCGGTGTTGCAGCGATTTGATACGGGATCAGAGATATTTGCCAGTCGGCGATAAATGGCGGCGCTTTCGGGCCAGGGAGCGACGACCATTCGTCGCCGAAGCCAACCGGAGCCTCAGGAGGCCGTAGGTGTCATTGCGTCGAAAGCTCATTGCTGCTTTGCCATGCCTGTTGTTGACCATGGTCAGCACAGCACTCCCCTACACCATCAAAATTCACGGCGCTTCCGCGATATTTGCGCAGCAAATAGTGGAGGCCAAAGGGGGTAATGGCAACGGCGGCGGAAACGGCAATGGGGGCGGAAACGGTAACGGGGGAGGTAATGGCAATGGAAACGGCGGTGGCAACAATGGCAATGGAGGCGGGAACGGCAACGGTAACAACGGAAACGGGAACGGGAACGGGAATAGTAATGGTAATGGTAGCAACGGAAACGGCAATGCCAATGGCCGATCATCCGCAACCAAGAGCGCTACTCAAAGCCAGGTCGATTCCGACCAATCCTCCGATGATGGCGACGGATCGATTACCGTTCAACACAAGGATGGCATGAGCGAAAATATACAGAGCGGACGTTATGTGATGAAGGATTCAAAGGGCCGCACCATCGTCAATCGCAATGCGACGCTTGCCGACGAGCAGCGGCTCAAATCATTGCTTCACTGACGCCGCCTTTCGAGTTCATCCCGGAACGCCATAGCAGCTTCCGTTCTGTTGCTCACTTCCAGCTTGGCGAAGATCTGGGTCATGTGATGCTTGATGGTCTTTTCATGCAGATCAAGCTTCAGCCCGATATGTTTGTTGCTCAATCCGGCAGAAGCCAGCTCGAGGACCTCTCGCTCGCGATCCGTCAATGCACTGAAGGGATTGATCTGGGCAGGAGATCCGTTGTCCGAGATCAGACGCGCCGATAATGTCGGCGCGACGTAGCTGTCACCCGCAGCAATGCTGCGAAGGATATCGGCGAGCGTCCGTGATCCAACGCCTTTGAGAACATAGCCTTTCGCACCGCTCTTGAGCGCCGCCATAACATCGTCGCTTGCCTCGGAGACGGTCAGCATCACGATCTTCTGATCGGGTATCTGCTCGAGGATGAGAGAAATGGCATCCAGCCCTCCTCCCGGCATGGAAATGTCGAGAAGCAGGATGTCCGGTCGGTGTTCCGCTGCTATGCGCAGGGCATCCTCCTTGCTGCTGCCCTCACCGACGATGCTGAACCCATCCATTTCGGTCAGGCTGCGGATAACGCCCTCCCTGAAGAGAGGGTGGTCGTCTACGACCGCCAAACTGATTGCAGCTGTCATGCCTGCTCCATTTCCTCGATGTTCAGGGACATGCGAACGATGGTTCCCTGGTTCGACGACAAAAGTTGAAAAATACCGCCGAGACTTTCGACCCTATCCCTGAGACCGGCAAGGCCAAGCTTTTGCGGGCTGACCTCTTTCGGATCAAATCCCGGTCCCTCATCGGCAACCTCGATCACGACCTGGCCGTCTTTGAAGGTCTGCGCAACCTTTTGCCCGATTCCGCCGGCGTGGCGATAGCCGTTGTTCAAGGCTTCCTGCACAAAGCGATAGACACATATTTTTGCGGAGGTCGAAAGGTCTGTCGGCGTTGTCCCGACCCTCAGCGCGACGGTGACGCCGGTGCGCTGCTCGTGGGCTCGAATTGCCCGTTTCAAAAGATCGGTCAAATTGTCCGTCTCAATATGAGGGAGCATCAGGCCGCTGCAGACGCTCCTGATTTCGGTCATGGCGTCGTCAAGGCTGGATTTGATTGTCTGCAGCGACGCCTCGCGCTCCTCTGGCGAGGCGGTGGGGCTGATGAGGGTCTGGCTGTCCAGCCGCAAGGAAGCATAGGCGACCAATTGGGCGGGGCCGTCATGCAGATCGGCGCCGATACGGCGCAAATAGCTCTCGTTTAGCGCGGCCGCACGCTGGGTCGCGCGTTGAACGCGGGCTCGCAACGCCTCATTCTGTTGAAGAAGCGTCGACAGTTCGCCGATGCGGCCGTTGAGTGCCTTGCGTTGATTGTCGATGGTTCGGCTGCCACGCAGGACGATGATCGACAGAAGAGCGAAGAATGTCAGAGTGAACAAGGCAACGACAAGCCAGCTCAGCAGGCGGGCCTGAGTAAGGCTCCATTCGAAATCGTTGGCAATCTCGTAGAATTCGGAGACGGCGACGACTTTGCCCGACCAGGGCTGCAGTACGGGATTGTAGATTTCCAGCAGCGGTTTGCCGCTATTGCGTTCGGCGACGCTTTCCACATCGTCGATCTGGTTGAATTTGGCGACCATTCGGCCTGAAAAAGCCGTCTTCAAACTATCTGACAGCGGAAACCGCTTTCCTGAAAGATCCTTGTTGTTGGAATAGAGGATCGTCCCGTCGTTACGCCACAATCGGAACGAAAACAGCCGTGTGCCAAGCGCGCCTTGCCCGAGTGTTTCGTCAAGAGCGCGGGTGACTGTATCATCGAGAACCTGGGTGGTTTGCATATCCGGCAGAAGCGGGGCGATGACGCTATCCACATAGAGGGCCGTCGTTGCCGCGGAATTGCGCGTCACTGCATTTTCGATGAGGCCGGCAACGAAAGAGCCGACAACAAGCATCGCACAGAGCGCGACGAGGCCGCCGGCAAGCAGGAACTGTCTGGCCAAAGATTGGGAATTCCAGCGTTCGATAAGACTTGCTGGAGAGAGTTTGTATTTATGGTTCGCTCGCGGCACTGGCATAATCGGCACGGATCTCCCAACCCTCTATAGCTATCCCAGCAGGATGGAGTGTCAACCGTTGGGGCGTCGACACCTGCCGCGTTGTCCCGAGCGGGGTATTGCCGTCTGGCGTGTGCAATTTAAGCGACCATAGAATTGGATCAATCAGACCATGGTCCTAACCCTCAAGGCATAGGTCGGACCGGGATAGAAAGCTGGGATTTCGGCAATATTCTAGTGCGCATGATTTGCTGGATATGGCCGCTGCCACAGGTGCCGGGCATGTTACGAAGGAAGTGCGCATGAAAGTCCGTTCCATTATCGGTGCAACAAGCCTCGGCCTGGTGCTTGCCCTCGCTCCTATGGGAGGGGCAGCTATTGGCTTCACGCAGGCGGCATTCGCCAAGGGCGGAAACGGCGGCGGCAATGGCAATGGGAATGGCGGCGGTCATGGTGAAGGAAACTCCGGTCATGAAAAGTCCGGAAGCGACGATGCAAACAGCACTTCAACGAATGCGGCGACAGCACAGGGGACTTCATCTTCATTGCTGGGGCATCATGCGGACAAACACTCCAGAGCCCATAGTGCAAGCTCGAAGACGCACGTCTCGAAGCCCGGCGAGGGCAGGCTTAGTTCGCTCAGGAGAGACTATCATGCCTACTTGAACTCGAAAGATCCCAAGATGGCGGCGCTCTCCGCCTATGTGAAGGCATATGCGGAATTCGAAATGCAATATGGAACGACGGCCGTGCCGACGGATCCGGCCCTTAGCGACAACGCCCTGCGTTCGGCGCTGGCGCAGCTGTCGAACAAGCCGGTGACGGACCAGACGCTTACCGAAGCAAAGAGCATTCTTGGTGTTGGAACAAATACGGGAAAAATCGCCGAAGTCCGCGATGCTTTGGAAAAGAGATCCGAAATCGCAGCGCCATCCGAGACCGATGCGGCGACTGTCAATTGAATTCACTGAACTAGCATTGCCTTGAGGTGAATAAGCCGATCCCCCCGGGCGCTTATGCGATACGAGGTTTCTGCGATCATCGTTCACAGGTTTTGGGTTCACGAGTTTGGCGTCGATGCACGCCTTTCCCCAGCCGGTCCGCCCACCGGCTCTATCGCCGGGTCGGGCCTTCCGCCCCAGACGCTGCTCGATCCGGCGATAGGCAATTTGCTGCGTAGGCGACCAAGCATAGAATATGATGCGCAATAGGGTACGACAACTGCCTGCGGAAGCCATTGCAAAAATCTCGAAGCTTTGGGGAGTGTTGCCGACCGACCGCCTTCTCGTTTCGAATGGAATGGATACGGCCATGGCGTACAGGGGAGGGGTGGAGAGCGGCTTGCCGCTCCCCACGATGGTTGCTACTTCAGAATCTGGATAACCTTGCGTGAGGAAGGCTCAACGATCACGCGTTCGTGGTTAACGACCGCATAGGCATATCGCGGATTCTGCGGAACTGTGCGAACAACGACCGTATCCGGCAGCGGCTTGCCGACGATCACTCTCTCCTGCACAACCGTGCCCTCTTCAGGCAAGGGCTGTTCGCGGACATAGGTGACCACCTTCTGAGGCGGCGGATCGATGGCGGTACCGACAATGGCGCCAGCCACGCCGCCCACGGCGGCCCCGACCGGACCACCGACAACGGCTCCGGTAACCGCACCACCTGCAGCGCCGGTGACGGTCGACGATTGGGCAAAGGCACATCCGGCGGTCAGGCCAAGCGCGAGTGCCGCAACACTAAGTACTTTCGTTTTCATCAGAATCTCCTTTCACCTTCTCTTCGTCCGTCATTGACGGAGCTGTCGGTAAAACAGAGCTTCGGTGCAGTCGGTTCCTTTCCTTGGGCTTCAGTCGAGTGACATTTGGGCGAGGGTCGCACGATGCGTTGGACCAAAGCCTTACGCAAAACGGCCCAGATCGAAAATATGGAGAAGTCACCGCGCTCAGGGCTGATTCCGGTGATGAAACAAGGGGTTGGTTTGCCTTAATGCAGCTCTCGCGTTCGCAGTCGTCAAAACCGGCCACCGGATGCAGACGGATACAGGAAGCTAATCCAACGAAAGCTTCCCATCGCCTCGCCTCAACGGCGAAACGATCTCAAACCGTCAATGTTCGGCGCGGCTCGAAGAAGCCACCGATACGTTTCGCTCCGTGGTCCACGTGCTCGGCAGGTTTGCACATATGATCCCGACCAGCAGGATTACGGAGACCAGACCAACCAATGTCTCCCATGACTGCCGGCGAAACGGCAGCGGCCAGCGCGATCGGGACATGTTTGGATCATACAGCATTCATCAGCTCCATATCCAAGGGAGAGCCGTCTGCATCGACGTGGCAGTTCCGGTTGAGATCAAGGCTATGATCGCTTTGTTTTTCTGTCGCGCGTTCATCTATCAAGTTTATGTCCGTCGAATCCCGAAAGTCTAGTACCTTGATCGACAATATCTGGTAACGGCGCTCCCGGCGATTGCAGGTTTGCCAAACTAAGTGAAGTATGGAGAAAATATTTCCCGAGATTGGCTGTTATAGATGTTGCATGAGGGCGTGCATGCTTCGGTCGTGCGCCGTGCTGAAAATCCGTTCCGAAATTCGGGCGCAGCCGGTCATAACGTACAGAAAGCGAGGCAGGTAGCTGCTGCGAAGAGTGAGAGACCTGTGCGCGGATATTTGTAGACGTATGGAAACATTGATGATTCAATGCCTTTATCGAGAGATAGAGGTTTGTAATGAGCCGTCGCCGGATAGG
>NZ_JAQJCG010000026.1:0-120770 GCF_030182565.1 Rhizobium centroccidentale
GATATCTCGGCTCACTCGTCCAGACAATCAGTCCAGACGAGTGCACCAATTATCTTGTCAATGCAGGATACGCTTCAAACAAAACATGAAACGCTCTAGTGCGCGTTTGTATGCGCGCACCTGCCTGATGATATCAGGCGGCTTCCATGGTGCAGCACATCATCATGTTGCCGCACATCATCATGACAGGCATGCCAGACGACATCATGGACATCATGCGCTTGCAGCACTCCATGAACATGTCCTTGTCCATGCCTTCCATCGGCATCATCTCGCAGACCATGCCCTTCGGCGTCATCTTGCACGTCATCTTGCCCATCATCATCTGCATCATGGGCATCATCATCGGATTCATCATGGGCATGCCGCCCATCATGGAACCCATCATCGGGTTCATCATAGGATTCATCATTGGCATCCCGCCCATCATCGGCATGCTGCTCATCATGGGGTTCATCATCGGCATCATGTTCATTGCAGGGTTCATCATCGTCATCTCCCGAAATCGGCCGTGTTCTGACCTTCGATGAAAGTTGAGTTATGCCAACTAATTTTCACGTTCAATGCAAAAAATAATTTTAATATTCTTTCCTCCAATAGAATAGATGCATCTCTGTTGATTTGATCGGTATCGTTGTTATTGCAGAGTTATATCCGCTATAGCAGACGCGGCCATTCGTCGTCGTCGGCGGTTCCGCGACGTGATCATCGCGGCCGAGGCGAAGCACGAAGAAATTCATTTTGCCGATTCAAGCCGGCACAGCGAAACCTATTCCTTTAATCTACTAGATTTATAGATATTGTCTCCGCATCGGATAAGCGTTCGCCGCATCGATGCCGCTCGTTGGTGCCGGGTCGGACGTCGGAACCAGGAGCTCGTATGGATACTGTCCTTTACCTTGCCTCGCTCACAACGCAGCACCGTCGCTCAGTGGATTTCGGACCTCTGGCGATTACCCGGTTTGCCCTGGTGAGCCTCGCGGTCCTCATGTCGTTGTTCCTGTTGCTGCGCATCACTTAAAAATTCCGGGGTGCGATGGTCATGCCCTCTCGGCCTTTGCCCTTTCCGCCAGACATCGGAGACGTATCGCGTGACGAAAATATCCCAAAGCTTTTCGGAGCTGATCGGCAACACGCCACTGCTGGAACTTCACAACCATCGCAGACGGGAACAGGCACAATGACCAGGAACAATCGCCCTGCCGATCCGCTAGGCCCGAATACCGTGCTGGTGCGCGCGGGCCATGATCCCTTCGACTATCATGGCTTCATCAACCCACCGAAGGTTCACGCATCGACGGTTCTGTTTCCGGATGCGCAAACGATGGATCGCAGCGGGCAGAAATACACCTATGCGACGCGCGGCACGCCGACGACGGACGCGCTCTGCGATGCGATCAATGAACTTGAGGGGGCGGCCGGTACTATTCTCGTCCCGTCCGGCTTAGCCGCCGTTACGACCGCCCTGCTGGCCTATCTGTCGCCTGGAGACCATGCTCTGATCGTCGATTCCGTTTATGGCAATGTCCGGCAGTTTTGCGACACCATGCTTTCGCGATTCGGCATCGATGTTGAGTATTACGATCCGTCAATCGGCCGGGACATCGAGATGCTGTTCAAGGCCAACACGAAGCTGGTTCACACCGAAGCGCCCGGATCGAATACCTTCGAGATGCAGGATATCCCTGCCATCGTCGAGGCCGCACATCGGCATGATGTCATCGTCACCATGGACAATACCTGGGCAACGCCGCTTTTCTTCAGGCCCCTCGATGCGGGCGTCGACGTATCGATCCAGGCATCGACCAAATATCCGGCCGGTCATGCCGATGTACTGATGGGCACGATTTCGGCCAATGCCAAGCATTGGCGGGCACTGAAACGCGCCAACGGAGCGCTTGGCTTTTGCGGCACGCCTGATGACGCCTATCAGGTTCTTCGTGGACTGCGCACCATGGGCGTTCGGTTGGAACGCCATCAAGCGAGCAGCCTCGCTGTCGCGAAATGGCTGGAGGGACGGAGCGATGTCGTCCGCGTCCTTAACCCGGTTCTGGAAAGCTTTCCGGGCCACGATCTCTGGCAACGTGACTTCAAGGGGGCAGGCGGGGTGTTTTCCTTCGTATTGGCAGTCGGTCAAACAAAGGATTTCAAGCTGAAGGCACAGAAATTTCTCGATGGGCTCTCGTTGTTCGGCCTTGGCTACTCCTGGGGTGGATATCAAAGCCTCGCCCTGCACGTCGATCTCAGCGATCGGCGTATCGCGAAAGTGCCGGTGGAAGGACCGCTCATCCGTCTTCAGATCGGGCTCGAGGATATCGAGGACCTTATCGCTGATCTTGAACGTGCCTTCGCTGCCTCCTCGACGGTTTGAGCAGCACATCTTTCTCAGGAGGCAGGCCTTGGAAAGGCGAGCGTTAGGTCAGACGTATACGGAGGTAGATGAGAGATGGTTCACGGCAGCGTCAAAGCCGCAATCGGTCATTCCGAGATGGATCTGACGGATGAATTAGTCGCTCTAAGCTTGCGAAACGAGATCGATCCGGGACCGGACCCGCTGCGCATACCGATCACCGAGACCGAACTGAATGCGCTGGCGGAGCGGCTCTATCGGGAGTCGCAAGGGGATGCGCTCTGGATTTTCGCCTACGGCTCCTTAATCTGGAAGCCTGATTTCGATGCCGTGGAAGCGCGGGTGGGAGCCATCAAGGGGTGGCATCGCTCGTTCTGTCTCCGGATGACACGGTGGCGGGGGTCGCAGACGCAACCAGGCCTGATGCTGGCATTAAAGCGAGGCGGGTACTGCAAGGCCGTCGCCTTCAGATTGGATGACGGCGATCGCCTTGGCCAGATCGGGCGCATCCTTCGCCGGGAAATCGGAACCCTTGAAGACGCGGCCACTATTCGATGGGTGCGGGTACAGACCGATCAAGGTCCGGTGCGGGCATTGGTCTTCTGGGCGGATCCGAAGGGAAGCTACGTCACTTCCAAGCTGCCATTGGAGGCTGTCGCGGGCATCTTGGCGCGGGCTTGCGGCGCCAGAGGGTCGTGTGCGGAATATCTCTATTTGACGGTGAAGCATCTCGAGGCTTGGGGGATTCGGGATCTCAATCTGTGGAGGCTCCAAAAGCTCGTTGCAGGCGAGCTTAAAGCGATCCACGCGTTGGAAAGCGTGGCAAGCCGGACTGAGGTCATGAGCCGGAGCGCGTAGGGGCGGCGCCAATATTTCCCGACAACGCCGCCATCGCATGTTGGCTCGGCAATCCATCTGCCCTAGATCAGCTGAAAGGGAGATATCGGTAATTCCCTCGCCTCGTTCGAAAGCGGAGAAGGCTTGCGATGATCTATGATGCCATTGTCGTGGGTTCTGGTTTTTCCGCCATTTCTACCGTCTGCAATCTGGTGGAGTTGCTACCCGAAACGGCATCGATCGCTATTGTCGGCGACGATCCCGGATTTGGTCGCGGGACCGCCTATCGAACGGAGCTCTATCTGCATCGTCTGAATGTGCCGGCGGGCCGCATGAGCCTTTTTCCGGACCGCCCGAATGCCTTTGTTGAATGGCTGCGGGAACGCAGGCGGCCACTGGATGCGGGAGATTTCGCCTCCAGGCAGGATTATGGTCTGTACATTCGAGATAGCCTAGCCGCTCTGTTGCGCAACAGGAAGGGCCGCTGCAGGGTCGACTTCATCAAGGCGAAGGCGACAGGATGTATCGAACGCTACGGCTCCGCGCTCGGCTTTTTATTGGACAATGGCAATGAGATTGCCGGCCGAAGCATCGTGCTCTGTCTCGGCGTCGGCAATGCACAACTGCCGTTTGATGTTTCCCGACTATCCGCGGACGCGCGCTCCCACATCATCGAAAATCCATGGCGGCTGTCATGGCTGAGGCGCGTTGGTAAGACCGATACGGCCTGCATCCTGGGTTCGGGATTGACGATGATCGATCAGGCTCTGGCACTGTCTGCCCATGGCTTTAAAGGAAAGATAGTCGTGCTGTCACGGCGCGGCCTCGTTCCGCACGATCATGTCAGCCATCCGAAGCCGGCGGTCGACATCGACGTCGAAGCCCTGCCCACGCGGATGAGTGAACTCCTGCATATTCTCCGTCGCGAAAGCAAAGATGCGGGAGACTGGCGCAGGGTCATGGATGGCTTACGCCCGAAGACGCAAGCTCTCTGGTCGAGATTGCCGGAGGCTGAGCGCCGCCGCTTTTTACGCCATGCCTTGCCGTGGTGGAACATTCATCGTCATCGTGTTGCTCCGGATGTGTTTCGGAGGTTTGAGAGGATGCTGCAAAACGGCCAGGTTTCGGTCCGAGCCGGCTACCTGCAGAATGTTGAGAAAACCAACGCTTTGACCGTGCATTACCGGCCTCGCGGCGAGCGCTTTATCGCATCAGCTGAGGCGGATTGGATCGTGAATTGCACCGGCATGGAGCGGGCAGGCATCGCCCATTCCCCATTGCTGCAGGAAATGCAGCGCAAGGGCCTGATCGAAGCGGATCCGCTTCGTCTTGGCTTGACGGTCGATGCCCAGTCGCGCGTTCCTGGTTCGATCGGCAATGATGCGGTTATTTATGCCGTTGGTGCGCTGACCGCTGGCCAATTCTGGGAAATTACTGCCGTGCCGGATATTCGCGTCCAGGCGAAAAAGGTCGCCGAGGCCATTGCGGATAGATTGCGGTGAAGGACCGATACCCGCCGACTTGACGGCTGCCTGCCGCGATCAGCCCTGTGCGACACGCACGATCAGCTTACCGAAATTCCGCCCTTCCAGCAGCCCGAGGAAGGCTTCCGGAGCGTTTTCGAGCCCATCCACGATGTCTTCCTTATATTTGAGGCGCCCTTCGGAAATCCATTTTGCGGCTTCACGATAGAAATCGGGGCGCTGATCGGCGAATTCGCGTTGTATGAAACCCCGAATGGTCAGGCTCTTTCTCAGGATGGCGCGCATCACCACAGGCACCTGGTCTGTTCCGCGCGAAGTGGACGGGTCTTCGTTATAATGCGCGATAAGGCCGCAGACCGGAACGCGCGCGAAATCGTTCAGCAATGGAAATACGGCGTTCCAGACGTGTCCGCCGACATTTTCGAAGTATATGTCGATGCCGTTCGGACAAGCCGACGCAAGCCGGGCTTGAAAATCGTCCGCACGGTGATCGATCGCGGCATCGAAACCGAGCTCGTCGCGGATATAGCTACACTTGTCCGGGCCGCCTGCGATGCCGACCACCCTTGCACCAAAGATCTTGCCGATCTGGCCGACGGCAGAGCCGACCGCGCCGCTTGCGGCGGCAACGACCAATGTCTCTCCCGCCTTGGGTCGTGCGATATTACGCAATCCCGCATAGGCGGTGAAGCCCGGCATTCCCAGAATGCCGAGTGCCGTCGATATCGGCGCCGCACTCGGGTCGAGCTTGCGCAATCCCGCGCCGTTTGAGATCGCATGACTCTGCCAGCCGGAATGGGAGAGGACGATGTCCCCCGGCGTGAATTCCGTATTGCGTGATTTGACCACGCGCGCGACGGTTCCTCCTTCCATCACGCCGCCAATTTCGACCGGCGCGGCATAGGATTTCGCGTCGTCCATGCGGCCCCGCATATAGGGGTCGAGGGAAAGATAAAGGATTTGCAGAAGAACCTCGCCTTCGTCGAGATCCCGCAAGGTTTTCCGTTCAAGCCGGAAGTTCGCCGCACCCGGTTTTCCAGCGGGACGCGAGGCAAGCACGATGCGGGTGGTAACGGGCTGATTGGCCATGTGGAATTCCTTGTTTCTACTTCCGAGCGCGACGCAATCGCAATGCCGGATCTCGTGCTCTCACTCGCAGTCATCCGAGCGTTCACGCCATATCATCGCGTGTGAGCTTCGGCCGTTCCACCTCATTCCTTGAACCACAGCGCGACTCCATTTGCGGCATCGGCATCAATGAGCAGGCCGCTTTCGAAGGCGCGAGGCGAAAAGCCTCCTTGCACCAGCACGTCTGCGGTTGCTTCAAGCGATCGTACCTTCAGCCCTAGCGCTACTTTTCTTTCGTTGCCGTCGAAGCCTGTCGGAATGGCCGAGCCGAACCGGGAGGCGGCCGCAGCCTCGGATAGGATATGAAGTGTGACAATGCCGGTGTGAATTGCAATGCCGTCTCTATTGATGTCAGGCGCAGCGGTATTGACAAATCCGCCAAGCAGCTCGGTTAGCGTTTGGGGAGCGCGGCTGACGATGAAGACGTCGACGATATCGAGCGCACCGTTGGGGTGGCTCTGATCCTTCGGCTGCCACACGAGGTCCGGCGTATTGTGCTGGCAAAAGAAGAAGCGGCCGTTGGAAATCGCCTCCTTGCCGAGCTGGAAGGTGCGGAAACTGGCGGACTTCTCTATGCCTCCCACGTCGACGGGACGTGAGAAATCACGCCATTCGGTGACGGGTTTGCCGGCGTCGCCCAATTCGCGTTGCAGGCTGGCGGCGTCGGTGGTTCGAAAAGCAAGCCCGTTCAAACCGATCGGATAAGACCAGAGATCGGCGCGTTTCCCGTCACTGTCAGGCGGAAATCCGAGCAGCTCCAGATAGTTCTCGCCGAACACGGCAAGATGATTGATGGAGCCCAGCGTATGATAGCCGCGTTGCGTCAGCGCGAAGCCGAGTTTGCGGTAAATTGCAGCGGCCTCGTCCAGCCGGTCAAGAACGCCGACGACGGCGTGATCAAGGATGAGGGGTTGGGCAGTAACGGCCATGTGTGGGGCTCCCGGTCTGGAGATAGGTTAACGCATGGGATAGGTCAAATCGTGGTCCTGTCGCGGCGTCTGGCCCCGGTTGAATTGCTATGGTTGCAAAGACCGGCATTGCGATGCAGCGTCGACGCCAGGTGTCTTATCAATCGTGGTTCCAGCCATTTTTCTCGGCTGTTGTCGCGACAAGGGTTGCGTAGTCCTTGCCAATCGTCTCGAGTTTTTCCACCAAGACGGAATGGGGGCCGCCGAGCTGGCCTATATAGTCTTCGCCGCCCCCGGATTTGTCCCAATCATTGCCGATGAAGCGGGCGATCGCCATGCCCGATGCGGCGATTTCGGGCTTTGGAGCGTGAAACGACGCAGCCGTCTGTTTCAGGCCATCCAGGAACGCGTCGTCATCGAGGCCGCTATAGGGCTTGCCTTCGGAATTCGTGACGTTGAGATATATCTGCTCATCTCCGAATGCGGTGTAGCCGCCACCAAGTCCTTTCTTCGTCGCGTCGGCTGCCTCGAAGAATTTCTGTGCGACGGCGGCGTTGAGCGTGTTTTCGGGAAACTGGACAATGACAAAGCCGGTCTTGCCCGACGTATCGTCGAGGCGAGAGACAAGCACGCTGTATTGACGAAAGACATAGCCAAGCGAGCTGGCCAGCCGATCGGCGGTGATATCGTCGAGCTCTCCCTCCGTTTGAAGCGACGCATTGGTTTTCAGCAGATAACCGCCGGGCGTGACCTCCGTCTCCAAGGTCGCCGGATCGATGCCGTTTGCCGATATGATTTGCGGTACGATCTGCTTTAGCACTTGCGCCGAGAATGCCGCACGATCGTCGTAGCTTGCACGAGCGAGCCCTGGCAGGTTGAAGCCGGAGGAAGGTGTCGCCTCATAGGATAACAGCACCTTCTCGCCTGCTGCCGTCGCATCGTGAAATACCATCGCCATGGCGGCGCTCAGAGCGATTGCTGCTCCGAGCCTAAGAGCTATGGAGAAAGTGTTCTTGATATAAATTCTATAAGGCATCTGCCATGCTCCCCATCGATTGCTGCATTTCAATTGCTGTTGATCTTGTGCTTTCGCTGCCAATGAAGATACGCCGGTAGGTACCGCTACCGCCTTATGAAGCCCTTAATGGCTCGCTTGATCCCTTTTGATTGCTGAGCTGGTCGACGATTGTCGCATCTGGAAGATCGTCATTTTAGCGATCACATCAGCAACGCGTTCGCAAACCGACGTTGGGCCGGTTGCGCAGCGACTATGTCGATAGGAGGAAAAGTATCCATGGCTGCTCATGAATGTGTATTGGGCATGTTTTTCTTGTCAACGGTAACGCCGGTGTCGATGCGAACCGATCTCATGAGATAGTTCGACGCATTTCGATTGCAGCTCGTGCCTGGTACCGTCATCGACAAGATCATCGAGAATGAGCGCCCGATATTCCTGAGCGAGCAGCCTTGTCTCTATCTCGTCTCGTTGCGCCGAGAGGCGAAAGAATCGACGCAGCCTACTCATGATACGCCTCCCTTACGCGGCACGGTTGAGGTTGCCAGGCGTTGTGGACGCCAACTTTTGGATTGCTCGCAGCACGTCCGAGGCGGCAGCAAAATATTGGCCGTCGAGATCATAGACATGAAACTTGACCGCGATGAACTTCAGTGCGCCCTTGTCCGGAACGACGATGCCCACCGGAATGCCGGCATATTCAATCACCTTGTCTGGTCATTATCACCACCTGTTGAATTGATTCTTCCGGACGAACGATCGGGGCATTCCAGGTTCGCTTAGTCTATTAATTTAATAGATTATATGCATGAGTGATGCGGAAGACCATTCTCGATGATGCCAAATAGTCGTGCCACAGTGAAAAACAATTCTAATATGAGAGCGGACTCTTAAAGAGCAAAGGCGCCCCGGAGTCGCGAAGGTTGTCCTGAATGAACCGGGAGCGCGCCGCCGATTTTCGGCGGAAGCCTATCTCGTCCAACATGCAAGGCCCGTGGACGCCATCATAATAGTCTATAATTTTCATGGACTATTATGATGGCGTCCGGCTATAAGTGGTGCCATCATCATTGTGGCTCTGAACTGACGCCTGAGGCGCCAGCCGTCGACGTGAAGGAAATCGGCAGTGACAAATTTGAACGAATATCTCGGGCAGAAGCGGGAAGCCCTGCTCAATCGGCGTAAGCGGGTAAAATCCGGGGAGCTTGGCGCGGTTACGTTGAACGCGAGTGCGAGTGCCGAAGGCCGCAGCGGGGTGCGCCGCATCAGAATTAGGGACTTTCAGGTCATTTCCGACAGCCCGCCGGATTTTGCCGGCTACAATTTGGGGCCATCGTCTCCCGAACTTTTGCTCGGCGCACTCTCCAGCTGCCTGACGCATACATACCTCATTCACGCATCAGACCAGGGCGTGCCGTTGGAATCGTTGCACGCGGAAGTCTCCGCCTCGATCGATCCGCGCGGAGGTGCCGAGGGCCATGACGATATTCCCGTCTATCCCCACGACATCAATTACGTCGTAACGCTGGTGTCGTCTGCAAGTGCGGAAGAAATAGCAAGGCTGCAGGCCACAGTGGAGAAGCTTTGCCCAATCCTCAACCTTCTTAAGCGAGGAAACGAGGTGCATGGGCGTGTCGATCACCAGTGCCCGGCGTGAGGTGAACCCTCGCTTGTCTTTCTCCATCCAAGGGTATCCGCGCCATGAATAAACCCGTTGCATCGATCACAGGACAGCCTGTTTCGAATATCATCGATCGGATCGAAGGTTATCATCCGGAGCTTGTCGCGATCCGACACGATCTCCATGCCCATCCCGAAATCGGCTTCGAGGAAGTGCGCACCTCGGCGATCGTTGCCGAAAAGCTGTCGTCCTGGGGGATCGAAGTTCACCGCGGTATCGGCAAGACGGGTGTTGTCGGCCTTCTTAAGGGACGCCATCCCGGCAACAGGTCGGTGGGCCTGCGCGCCGATATGGATGCCTTGCCGATGCCGGAGGAAACCGGTCTTGCCTATGCCTCGATCCATCCCGGCCGGTTTCACGGTTGCGGCCATGATGCCCACACGACGATCTTGCTTGGTGCTGCACGCTATCTTGCCGAAACGAGGGATTTCGCGGGGACTGTAACCTTCATCTTCCAGCCGGCCGAGGAGGGTCTTGGTGGGGCGCGGGCGATGATCGCCGACGGCCTCTTCGAGCGGTTTCCGGTGGACGAAATCTATGGGCTGCACAACGCAACGCAATTGCTGCCAAATCATCTGCACGTCTCGGCCGGAGCAGTGTTGGCGGGCGCTGATTTTTTCGATGTGACCTTCAAAGGCAAGGGCGCGCATGGCGCCCATCCGGATGTCGCACGCGATCCTGTTCCGGCAATCGCCGAACTAGTGCAGGCGCTGCAGACCATCGTCAGCCGCAATGTCCCGCCGACGGAACCAGCCGTGCTGTCCGTGACCAAGATATTCGCAGGGTCGGTCTATAATGTCATACCGGAAACCGCGAGTGTCGGCGGCACGATACGAGCGTTCTCCGATGACATCAGGCGTTTGATCCGCGAGCGCCTGACGACGATCTCACGCAATATTGCTGCCGCTCATGATATCGAAACCAATGTCGATATACGCGACATTTTCTCGGTTCTGACCAACCATCCGGATCAGGTCGATATCGTCGCTGCTATTGGCCGCGAGGTTCTTGGCAAGGATCGGGTTTCGACAGTGCCCAAGCGCACGATGGGAAGCGAGGACTTTGCCGATATGCTACTCCATGCGCCGGGCGCATTCTTCACGCTCGGGCATGCCGGCAATGTTCCCGCTCACAATCCCGGTTTCATCGTAGACGATGACATTCTCACCGTCGGCGCGACATTGTTTGCCCGTCTTGTCGAAAGCAGACTGAAGGCGGTGTGAGCAATTCGATCTTCGCGCACATGCAACCGACTGGTATGCACGACTTCCGTAAAGAATCGGCGCCGGTAAAACATGTGTGGAGGAGCTGGGCAATCCACTTGCCAATCGGTCATTGCCAACGATCGCCAGTTTGAAACGGCAACGCGTTCGTTTCCTGACTTAGGCCCAAATTAGAATATTAATTCTATAGATAGATAGGGGTTTGCCGTAGGTTGATGCGCATTATCCTACAGAGGCTTACACAATGGGCATCAAAGCCAAATTCAAGGCGGCAAGTTTACTGACCGTGTGGCTACTGGCGGCGCCGGTGGCATTCGCCGATGACCAGCCAGTCAAAGGCGGCACGCTGATTTATCTCGAGCAGCAGGCGCATACGAACCTCTACCCGCCGGCCGGTGGTTTCTATCCGAACGGCGGCATTCTCAACCAGATCACCGACAAGCTGACCTATCAGAACCCGAAGACGCTCGATATCGAGCCGTGGATTGCCGAATCGTGGACGGTCAACGATGCGGCGACGGAATATACGTTCAAGATCCGTAAAGGCGTGACCTTTTCCGACGGTACTCCGCTCGATGCCAATGCCGTCGCCAAGAATTATGATACGTTCGGCCTTGGCAACAAGGAGCTGAAGCAGCCGGTTTCCGAGGTCATCAACAACTACGATCACAGCGAAGTCGTCGATCCCTATACGGTCAAGTTCTACTTCAAGAAATCATCTCCGGGTTTTCTGCAGGGAACGTCCGTCATCGGGTCCGGCCTGGTCTCGTTGAAGACGCTGGCGCTGTCCTTCGACCAGCTCGGCGATGCGACCAAGATCATCGGGTCCGGTCCCTTTGTCGTCGAGAGCGAGACGCTCGGCAAGCAGCTCTCGCTGAAGGCGCGGACAGACTACAACTGGGGTCCGAGCAAGCTGGCGCATCAGGGCCGGGCCTATCTGGATGGCATCAAATACATCATCACCGGCGAGGATAGCGTGCGCATCGGCGCGTTGCTTTCCGGCCAGGCAGATTTCATCCGTCAGCTGCAGGCCTATGACGAGAAGCAGGTGTCCGATCAAAGTTTCGCAATCTATGCGGCGCCGACCCGCGGCGTGAACGACAGCGTCGCCTTCCGGCCGGACAATCCGCTCGTTGCCGATCTGAAGGTTCGTCAGGCGCTCCTTCACGCGACCAACAACAAGGAAATCGTAGACACGCTATTTTCGGCAAATTATCCGCAGGCGAAATCGGTCATTTCGTCGGCTGCGGCCGGCTACACGGATCTGTCGTCGAAGCTGACCTACGATCCGGCTCTTGCTGAAAAGCTTCTGGACGAGGCAGGCTGGAAGAAGGGCGCGAGCGGCGTTCGTGAGAAGGATGGCAAGCCGCTTTCGCTTGCCGTCTACGAATCCTTGCCTCAGCCCCAGAACAAGGCCGTGCTGCAGCTCGTCGCGCAGCAATGGGCCAAGCTCGGCGTCAAGCTGCAGGTTCTTGCCGGCACCTCGGGAAATCTGGTGACCGACAATGTCGATCCGGCGAAGACTCCGCTGGTCGTCGCCGAAGTCGGTCGTGCCGATCCCGACGTCATCAAGAGCCAGTTCTACCCCAAGAATCGCGATGCTCTCCTGCAAAAGGGCGGCCTCAATCCCAAGGCGACCTTCTCGGATGACAAGCTGAACGGCATCCTGGAAGCCGTCGCCTCCGAAACGGATCGCGACAAGCGACTGGCGGCGGCCAAGGCGGCACAGGAATATCTGCTCGATCAGGCCTATGTCATCCCCTTCTTCGAGGAGCCGCAGGTCTTTGCCGGCGCGCCTTACGTGAAGGGAATTGCATTCGAGGCCGTGGGACGCCCGTCCTTCTACAGCACCTGGCTCGCTGAACACTGATAAACAATGGGGCTGGCCCGGCATGGCGCCGGGCCTTCCTGGCGCGAAGACATGGTATTGGCATGGCAAGATACATATTATCGAAGTTCGGGCAGGCGCTGTTCGTCCTATGGGCGGCTTTCACCGTTTCGTTCGTTTTGCTGCAGTCGTTGCCGGGCGACGCGGTGCTGATCAAATTCCAGAACCCGGATTACGGATTGAGCCCCGAGCAGCTTGCCGACATTAGGGCGGCTTATGGTGCCGACGGATCGTTCCTGCATCAATATCTCCATGCCGTCTGGAATTTCCTGACGGGTGATTTCGGCTATTCCCTACAGGCTGGCGTTCCGGTGAGCTCGTTGCTTGCCACCAACCTGCCACCGTCCCTTCTGCTTGCGGCATCGGGATTTGCGGTGGCGGCGCTTCTCGCCGTTCTGATCGCAATTGCCTGCAACCTCTCCGGTCTTGCCTGGCTGCGTGGCCTGATCCAATCCATTCCGTCGCTCTTCATATCGGTGCCGACCTTCTGGCTCGGCATCATGTTCATTCAGATATTTTCCTTTCGGCTCCGTCTCGTGCCGGTCATCAATCCGGGGCCCTGGGAAGGTCTTTTCTTGCCCATCCTGACCGTCGCGGTGCCGATTTCCGCGCCGCTGGCGCAAATCTTGCTGAAGAACATAGATGAGGTCCTGACGAGGCCATTCGTGCCCGTGGCGCGAGCCAAAGGCCTCTCTCATGCCAAGGTCCTTTGGCGGCACGTCGCCAAGAACACGCTGCTGCCGGTTTTAACCGTTGCCGGATTGCTATTCGGGGAGCTGATCGCCAGCGCGGTCATCACCGAAACGGTCTTTGGTCTCAATGGTATTGGCGGGCTAACGAAACAGGCCGTCGACAGCCAGGATGTTGCCGTTCTTCAAGCGATCGTCGTCATTGCCGCGACCGCTTTCGTCGTCATCAACCTCGTGGTCGATCTTCTCTATCCCGTGCTCGATCCGCGTCTGAAGACCAAGCTGGGAGCCGCATGATGGCAACGATCGAAACCGCCCGGCATGATGCAGACCTCGATGCGTCCGAGCGGCAAGTCAGTGTATCGCCCGTGACGCTTGAGGCTGATTTTCACGAGAACGCCGGAGCTGGCGGGCGCTTTCCGCGCATGCAGCCTGGTCTCTTCCTTGCGTGCCTCATCCTGGCACTGGCTGTCCTTTGGGCACTCTTCCCAAGCCTCTTTACGATCTATGACCCTGTCCAGGGCCTGCCCGGGCAACATCTACGACCGCCCAGTGCCACCCATCTCCTGGGCACGGATTCGCTCGGGCGGGATCTCTATGCGCGCATCGTCCATGGTGCTATCCACTCGCTATCGGGCGCGCTCGCGGCCGTTGGCATCGCGCTTGTGGCCGGCACGGCGCTCGGCGTGCTTGCCGGATCATTCGGCGGCAGGATCGAGACGGTCATCATGAGGCTGGTCGATGTCATGCTGTCGATACCGGATCTTCTCTTGTCGCTCAGCATCATCGTTCTGCTTGGTTTCGGCACCGTCAATGCCGCCATCGCGGTCGGCTGCACGCTGATCGCCAAGTTTGCCCGATTGGTCCGCTCCGAAGTCGTCACCGTGCGCCGAAGCGAATATGTCGAGGCCGCCTTCGGCAGCGGCGGGACGTTCCTCAAAGTGCTCTGGCGTCATATCCTGCCGAATTCACTGACCTCGGTGATCGCCTTTGCGGCACTTCAGGCCGGCTGGGCGATCCTGCAGCTCGCGACGCTCGGCTTTCTCGGCTACGGTGCGCCGCCGCCGACACCGGAATGGGGCCTGCTGATTGCCGAGGGACGCAATTATATCGCAACTGCCTGGTGGCTGACGGCCGCACCCGGTCTTGTCGTCGTCCTAGTGGTTATTTCCATCAATCGCATCAGCCGGGCAATCGGGAGCATCGGGAAATGACGGCTCCAATCATTGAAACAATTGCGGAAAAGGGTGCGCCGATCCTCGATGTGGTGGGCCTCAGGGTTGCCTATCGCGACAGGAGCGGCCAGCGCACGGTTGTTCACGATATCGATTTTCAGGTTCGCGCCGGCGAAGTGGTCGCCCTCGTCGGCGAATCCGGTTCCGGCAAGAGCTCCACCGCACAGGCGCTGATCGGCCTTCTGCCCGAAGGTGGCATTCTCCAGCAGGGAGCCATCCGCCTGAACGGCCAGGATATTGCCGGCTGGCCACAAAAGCGGCTGGATGGCATTCGCGGGTCCATCATCAGCCTCGTGCCGCAGGATCCGGGCAATTCGCTCAATCCGGTGAGGACGATCGGCGAACAGGTCGCCGAAATCCTGACGGTGCATGGCAGGGCCTCTGGAGCGGCTGCCCGCGCTCAAGCGATCGAATTGCTGGAACGTGTCGGCCTCAGTCAGCCTCAATTGCGCGCCGGACAATATCCGCATGAGCTCTCCGGCGGCATGCGCCAGCGCGTGTTGATAGCCATCGCCATTGGGCTGAAACCTTCGCTGATCATCGCCGACGAACCCACCAGTGCCCTGGATGTCACGGTACAGAGGCACATTCTCGATCTGATCGACGATCTGAGACGGGAATATGGCACGGCGGTCCTTCTGGTGACCCACGACCTCGGGGTCGCTGCCGATCGATCCGACAGGCTGATCGTCCTGCAGCACGGCCGCATCCAAGAGCAGGGACGCACGGCCGATATCCTCGCAAACCCGCAAAGCAACTATACGCGCCGTCTGCTTGCCGACGCGCCATCGTTGAATGCGCGGCCTAAGGCCTCGCTGGCACACCCGGTTGCATCCGTCGCGCCCGCCGACGACATCGTTGTGGTCGATAGGCTGGTGCAGGATTTCGGTGCCGGTAGCAGCGGCAGTTTTCGGGCGGTCGACGATGTCTCTTTTCGTGTTCGCCGCGGCAGCACCCACGCAATCGTCGGTGAATCCGGCTCCGGCAAGACGACGACGATCAGGATCGTTTCCGCGTTTCAGAAGCCGACTTCGGGTCAGGTGCTGATTGACGGGCTCGACCTGGCTTCGTTGCGCGGCGAAGCATTGAGGCTGCTGCGCAAGAAGATCCAGCTCGTCTATCAAAACCCCTATGCTTCGCTCGATCCGCGCCAGACGATTACGGGGATCGTGGAGGAGCCGTTGCTGAATTTCGAACGGCTGCCCCGGCGTGAGCGATTGGCGAAGGTGGCGGCCACTCTCGACAAGGTCAGGCTGCCAGCCGACCTGTCGCAACGTCGGCCGCATGCTCTTTCGGGAGGGCAGCGCCAGCGCGTCGCGATTGCACGCGCGCTGGTGCTCGACCCGCAGATCCTGGTGCTCGATGAGGCTGTCTCCGCACTTGACGTAACGGTACAGGCGCAGATCCTCGATCTCTTGGGCGAGTTGCAGCGTGAGCTTGGGCTGACTTATCTGTTCGTCTCCCACGATCTCGCCGTCGTGCGACAGATCGCGGACACTGTCTCGGTGCTGAACGCCGGGCAGCTGGTCGAGACCGGGCGCGTCGAAGACGTCTTTTCCAATCCCAAGAGCCCGTACACGCGCGAACTGATTGACGCGGTGCCAGGCAAGAAGTTTCCGCGAGCGACAGCGCCCGCCCTTATCAGTGCAGGATGATCCCATGAGTACGCCAACATTACCGAAGCGACTGGGCTTCTTCAGTCGGGTCCTGGATCAGGTGGATGCCGGAACCCGTTACAGGCTTGTTGCCGAGCAGATCATTCATGCCGAAAAACATGGCTTCGACACGGCCTGGGTGGCGCAGCATCACTTCAATGGAGACGAAGGCGGCTTGCCTGCGCCATTGGTGTTTCTCGCCGCTCTGGCCCCACAGACCTCTCGTATCCGTTTGGGGACGGGTGTCATCACGTTGCCGATGGAGGACGCGGTGCGGGTCGCTGAAGATACAGCCGTGCTCGACAGCCTGCTTGATGGGCGGCTGGAGGTCGGCTTCGGAACGGGCGGCACTCCGCAGGCCTTCCTTCCCTTCGGCCTGGAAAGCAGCCAGCGCACGGAGGTCTATGGCAATCATCTTGCTCTCGTGCGCGATGCTTGGGCGGGCGGAGAGCTTGCAGGCGGCAACCGCCTCTATCCGGCAGCGCCGCATTTGCGCGACCATGTGTGGCAGGCGACATTTTCCGTTGGCGGCGGCTTGCGTGCCGGCCGCGATGGCGATGGGTTGATGTTGTCGCGCACACAGCCTCGGCCGGTCGAGACGCCGGACGCCAGGCTTTGGGACCTGCAGAACCCGATCATCGATGCCTATCTGTCAGCGCTGCCGGCCGGACGGCAGCCGCGAATATTGGGTTCGCGGAGCCTCTTTGTCGCCGACAGCAGAAAAGAAGCCCTTCATTTTGCCGACATTGGCCTGAGGCGGATCGCCGAACACTTCAAGGCGGCGGGCTTTGTGATTCCAGGCGAAACCACGGCTGATTTGATTGGAGCTTTCGATGTTCACGTCGGCACCCCCGACGACGTTATCGCGTCGCTTCAGGCAGACACGGCATTGGCGCGGGTCACGGACCTGGTCTTTCAAGTGCATTCCGTCGATCCGCCGCATGAATATATCCTGCGCTCGCTGGAACTGACGGCTGCTCATGTCGCCCCAGCGCTTGGTTGGGTGCAACAGCGCCCCACCGGAAATGAACGCCGCTTGGCGGCGCAAGTCTAATAGCAGCATCCGAAGAGAAGGCATCGACCATGACTTTGCAGACCAGAGACGTCATCGATTTCCTTGCAGGAATAGATCCTGGTTCCGATCTTGACGGCCTTCGGGCGCAACGGCCCGAGACGCGCCTCAATGCTCAGAAGAGCTATGAAGCTCTTTTCGAGCCCGCGCATTGGGGAAGCGTGACCCCGGCAGAGCGTTTTGCCGTCGCCGCCTTTGTTGCCGGCCTCCACAAGGCGCCGGAGATCGCGAATTTCTATTCTTCCAAGTTGCGGGATGAGGCGCATGGTCCCGAGCTCGTTGCCGTCATTGGCGCGGAGCTGGAGGCCGGCGATACAACCGGCCCTTACGGCCATTATCCGGCTGGCCCGCTTTCCCGCGAGGACCGGCCGGGCCTCGTCTATCAGGTTTCGGGCGAAAGCCGGAAACTTCTGGATCTGAAGCTCAGTGCGGCGCTCGAACACAGCCATCTTCTGGTCTTCCGGCCGAGGGAGGCAAGCGCTGCGGCGCTGCAGAAGCTGCTAGACGCCGGCTGGACGACCACAGGCATCGTTACCTTGTCGCAGCTGGTCGCATTTCTCGCGTTTCAGATCAGGGTCATCGTTGGGCTGAGGGCGCTCGCGAAGAGCTCGCCCAATATCGGACAGGTCGCGCAAGCCTAATCGCACGAACAAGGAATCCTTTCATGACCGAAACCGTCATTCACCCAGAAATCGCAGACCGGCCAAGTGTCTTTACCCAAGCTGAAATCGGCTGGACGCCGTGGCTGCAACCAGTTGACGAAGCCGATCTGGCCGAGCGTCACCGGGCGGGCCTTGTGGATGCATCCCGCGCGAAGTCGCCATACTTCATGTTGCTGGTACGCGATCCCGACATTCTCCAGGCCCGCACCAAGACGGACAAGGATATCTTCTACAATGTCTCGGCCGGCCTTCCTCGTGCCGAACGAGAGCTTGCCGCCACGGCGGCATCTCGGGCGAATGGCTGTATTTTTTGCGCATCGGTCCATTCTCGCTTCGCCTCCCATCATTCCAAGCGGACGGATGACGTGCAGCGTCTGCTGGATGATGGGCTTCAGGCGGATCTTGGCAGCCGCTGGGATGCTATTGTCGAAGCTTCAGCCGCGCTGACAGCCACACCATCGCAATTCGGAGCCGGCGAAATCAGTAGGTTGCGCGAGGAGGGCCTGAATGATCTGGAAATCGCCGACGTGATCCATGGGGCTGCCTTTTTCAACTGGGCAAACCGGTTGATGCTCTCGCTTGGCGAGCCAACGCCAGCGGCCTAAAGTCGACGCTGTCGACCTCGAGTGATTGGGTAAATCCTGCTGGATGTCTGATTGAGGATCAGCGGTAGCCGGGCGAAGCCATCAGGAAGATAACTCCGCCCAGGCATTCGCTTGCTGCCGCGATCAAGCCACGTCGCTCAACTGGCCATTTTGAAAATCGACGAACAGGACGGCGATTTCATAGCCACGCCGCGGCAGGCAATGGGCGACCGTGCGGGCGCGCACGCCGAGCCGGTAGTCGATCAGCACAACCCGCGCTCCGCGTACGGCAATGGTTCGATGAGCCAGCCGGGCAACTGGCCGCCTTCCGATGACAGCGTGCTGTTGGGGAAGATTGATTGGGACATCGACACAAAAACTCTCGCAACTTATTTCTGTACGCCTTGACGCCAAAACAAAGTTACTTAATCTAAATCTGGGCTATGCGATCCGCTGGGAGGAGAGGGGCGCGGGGCCGGCGACCAACTTGCGCTGATATGTTCTCTCCTCCGCCGTCAGTTGCCGATTTTCCGATAGGACCCGCTATGTCTCTCACTATTGCCCAACGCCTTGATCGCCTGAAAGTCCGCACTACGGAGCTTGCGCATTGGCGCGACAGGCAAAGTCTCGCGATCGACGGCTGGACCTTCGATGGAGAGCCAATAGCGCATCATCAGGATTGGCCGCATCGTAATGGGACGGTTCGCTTCGCTGCCAAGGCAACGGCGCCGCAGGACTGGCCGCTCGAGCAAATCCGCCTTCAACTCGACCTTGGTGGCGAGAGTCTTCTGACGCTGCGTTATCCTGATGGTGAAACGGAGACCTTCGGTCTCGACCCCTATCACCAGGAATTTCCAACTAAGGGTCGCGACTTCCAGATTGCGACCGAGAGTGTTGCGCGTTTTCCCTTCGGCGAGCCCAATAGGGCACCGAAGCTGAACAGGGCGCGCTTGATCTGGCTGGATGAGCCAGTCCACCGGCTGCATCTCCTGCTGCAGCAGATCGGCGAAGCGGCCGATATTCTCGACGGCCATGAAGCCGTGCCGCATCTGATCGATGCGGCCGAACGGGCGCTGCGCAGCCTCGATTGGCCATCGGACACATCAGCCTATATTTCGCGCACGGCCAGCGCGGCGATGCAGCAGAAGATCTGGGAACTGCCGGAGCTTCAGGACAGTCCGGCCGGTCTCAGCGAAGCACAGAGTGCCTCGGCGGCTGCTGCCTATGATGAATTGCTTGCACAACTGAAAGAGCTTCAAAAGCGCTTCCCACAAAATGGTGAACTGCTGCTGACCGGCCATGCCCATATCGACCTGGCCTGGCTTTGGCCATATGGCGAGACGCGCCGTAAGATGCGCCGCACCTTCAACACCGCGCTTTCGCTGATGGAACGCTCCGACGATTTCCGCTTCAACCAATCGACCGCCCAATACTATGCGCAGATTGAGGAAGACGATCCGGAACTGCTCGAGCGGATCAAGAAGAAGGTTGCCGAAGGAAAATGGGAAACCGTCGGCGGCATGTGGGTCGAGCCTGATACAAACATGCCGACAGGCGAGAGCCTCGCGCGTCAGGTTCTCTATGGCCAGCGCTATTTCGAAAAGCATTTCGGCCTGCGTCATAGCGTCTGCTGGCTGCCCGACTGCTTCGGCTTTTCAGGTGCCCTGCCGCAGATCCTGCAGCTTGGAGGCATCGACAGCTTCTTCACGATCAAGGTGAACTGGAGCGAAAGCAATCACATTCCGTCCGACCTGTTCTGGTGGAAGGGGCTCGATGGCAGCAAGGTGTTGACCCATACGTTCGACAACCCCATGCAAGGTTACAACGGCTTCGTGCAGCCGGATTGCTTCGTGCCGACCTGGAAGAATTTTCGCGGAAAGACGCAGCATGACACTTCGCTGCTGGCCGTCGGCTATGGCGACGGCGGCGGCGGCGTCACGCCGGAAATGGTCGAGCGCGAAGTGCAATTACGCGACTTTCCGGCTATCCCGAAGGCGCGCTGGGGTACCGTAAAAGGCTTTTACGAAAAGGCGCACCGCACCGCGGCGCAAAAGGAGCTGCCGGTCTGGGATGGCGAAATCTACCTCGAACTACACCGTGCGACGCTGACGTCGCAAAGCGGGGTCAAGCGCAAGCACCGCCAGGCCGAACGCGCCCTGATAACGGCGGAGACACTTGCCTCGCTCGCCCATATGCTGGGCGCTGACAAACCTCAAAGTCTCGAGGCGGATTGGCGCGTCGTCCTGAAGAACGAGTTTCACGATATCCTGCCGGGATCGAGTATCCGCGAGGTCTACGCCGATGCCGAACGGGAACTTGACGGCGTGATCGGCAATGCCAGGGCGGAGCAGGCAAGTGCTCTGAAGACGTTATGGGCCCATCTTCCGGCAGGCGCGGTCGTGGATGCGCTTGTTATCGTCAACCCCTCACTTTCGCCGCGCCCGCTCACCGCAACCCTGTCGGATGGAACCGTCCTCGCTTCGGCCGATTCCGTCGCGCCTCTTTCCGTCGCGGTTTTCGATCGTAAATCACTGAAGCCCGCCGGTGGGCTCAAGGCCGATACCCATCATCTCGAGAACGAGCATTTGTCTGTCGTCATCGGCAAGGATGGAGCTGTATCAAGCCTTGTTCACAAGGCGACCGGACGAGAAGCGATTGAAGGAAGTGCCAACCAGCTCTGGGTCTATCCTGCCGACAAGCCGCGCAACTGGGATGCCTGGGACGTGGATGCTGATTATGCCGAGAAAGGCATTCACCTGGATCAGCCCGAGAGCATCACTTTGGTCGAGGAGGGACCGCATCGCGCCGCGATCCGTGTCATCAATCGATACCGCAACTCGACCGTGACCCAGCTCTATGTTCTGACCGCCAATGCCCGCAGGCTTGATATCGAAACGACCATCGACTGGCATGATCGGCGAACGCTGCTCAGAACCCTCAATCCGGTCGCCGTGCGGTCGCGCACAGCGACTTTCGAATGCGCTTTCGGCATTGTTGAGCGGCAGACGCATACCAACACCTCCTGGGAGCAGGCGATGTTCGAGGCGGCGGCGCATCGGTTCGTGGATCTCAGCGAACCCGGCTTCGGTGTCGCGCTGCTCAACAATGCCAAATACGGCCACAGCGCCCGCGGCAATGTCATCGGCATGAGCCTCGTGCGCTCGCCGATCTATCCCGATCCGCTGGCCGATGAAGGCGAGCAGAGCTTTACCTATGCGCTGATGCCGCATGAGGATGCCTGGTATGACGGCGGCGTTTTATCGGAGGCGATCGATCTCAATCAGCCGCTGGTCAGCATGGAGGCAAGCGGTCTTGCGGCCGGCACCTTATCGCCGCTTGGCGTCGAAGGCACACCAGTCGCCTTCTCGGGTTTGAAGCCGGCCGAAGAGGGCGAGGGGCTCATCCTGCGGCTTTACGAACCGGCCGGCCGGCGCGGCCGTCTGTCGCTGACCCTGCCGTCGGGATGGCAGGTATCGGGGCCGCTGAACATCCTCGAAGAACCGATCGAGCGCAGCGGACCCGCCGACATCATGCCGTTTGAGATCCGGACCTGGAAGTTGCACCGCGCCTGACGGCAGAGTTCGGTTTTGATGGACTGCACAGCCTTGCTCCGAAGAGCCGCTTCGTCAGCGGCTCTCCAATATCCGCATCAGCCGGCCGCGATAGCTGTCGAGAATGACGGCCAGCACGATGACGGCGCCGATAACGATCGGCTTGATGTTGTCGTCGGCGCCCAGCAGCTGCAGCCCCGTGGACAGCACCTGTAGAATGCAGGCGCCGACCAGCGTTCCGATGATCGATCCCTTGCCGCCTGAAAGGCTGGTTCCGCCGATGATGACGGCCGCGATCGCATTCAATTCATAGCCGATGCCGGCAACCGGGCTGCCGACATTGAGGCGGAGCAGGTAGACCATGGCGGCAATGCCGGCAGTCAGTCCGGAAATAGTGAAGACCGCGATCTTGTATCGCTTCGGCTCATGGCCCGATAGGCGGACGGCCTCTTCATTCGTCCCGATCGCAAAGACGAAACGTCCGAACACCGTATAGCGCAGCACGAACCAGCCGATGAGGACGACGACAATCGCGATCAGGAAGATCGATGGAAGGACGCCCCAGAAAATCAGATTGCCGAAATCGACGAAAGGCTGCGGCAGGCCAGTGATGGTGGAGTTGTCACTGACGACGCGGGCAAGGCCGCTTGCGACGTTGAGCATGCCGAGCGTGACGATGAAGGATGGAAGTTTCCACTTCTCGCAGATCCATCCGTTGATGGCACCCAGGATCGCGCCGGCCCCCATCGAGGCGAGCGATGCAAGGGCGATCGCCTGCCAGGGAGAAAACCGCGGGTCGATCATGATCGTCGCGCCGATGACGGTGCAAAGCGCCAGCAGCGATCCGACGGAAAGATCGATGCCGCCCGTGAGGATGACGAAGGTCATGCCGGCGGCAAGCACGGTGTTGATGGCGATCTGCACGAAGATCTTCAGGAAATTCTCCGGCGTCGCGAAATAGGGCGCCGTCAGCGAGAAGAAGATCAAAATCAGGACGAGGGCAATGGCGACACCGGCCTCTTTCATCGAGATCCGGATGAGCTTGTCCCAGACGCTGGGCTCCTTCGCCTCGGCCGTCTTTTCAATGTTGCCGGACACGACTGTACTCCTTGTAAGCGAGTGAGAGGATCCTGCTCTCGTCAAAGTGCTCCCGGGCTATTTCCCCGGCTATCTTGCCGTCCGAGAAAACGATGATGCGGTGGCAAATGCTCATGAGCTCCGGCAGGTCCGAAGACACGACCAGAACGCCTTTTCCCTCGGCGGCAAATTTCCACAGAAGCTCGTAGATTTCCGCCTTGGCACCAACATCGATGCCGCGGGTCGGCTCGTCGAAGATCAGCACCTTGGGGCCGCGAAACAGCCATTTGGCAATGACGACTTTCTGCTGATTGCCGCCCGAAAATGTCCTGACAGCTTGATGGATGGATGGTGTCTTTATCCGCAATTCACGCACGAGACGCTGCGAGGAATCGTCCTCCGCCTGGCGTAAGATCAATCCGTTGCGGGAGACCTTGGCGAGATTGGTGATGGTGGTGTTTTGCGCACAGCTCATATCGAGCATGAGACCTTGAATCTTGCGGTCTTCGGTCGCCAGACACAGCCCGGCGGTAACCGCATCCTTGGGCGAAGCAATCTCGATCGGTTCGCCATCTATGCGGATTTCGCCTGCAGCCTTGGCATCGGCGCCGAATATGGCCCGAACAGCCTCGGTGCGGCCGCTGCCCACAAGGCCGGCAATGCCGACGATCTCTCCCTTGGCGACGGAAAATGACAGCTCCGGGCTGTGGCTCGTCACTTTGAGGCCGGAGACACCAAGCGCCTCGCCGGAGATGGTGCTGTCGCCCCGGAAGGCGTCGTGCTGCGCAAGTTCGCGCCCGACCATGAGTTCGACGATTTTCGGAATTCCGAGCCCTTCGAGCGGCCGCGTAATCACATGCTGCCCATCGCGCAGGATGGTCACGTCATCGCCCACTTCGAAGATCTCTTCGAGCCTGTGCGATATGTAAAGCGTGGTGACGCCCCGCGCCTTCAGCCGCTTCAGAATCTCAAAGAGGCGATCAACCTCCTTGGAGGTCAAAGTCGCCGTCGGTTCATCGAGGACCAGAAGCTTGCTTTCGTTGGACAGCGCCTTGGCGATCTCTAGCAGTTGAAGCTGGGCGACGCTCAAGCTGCTGGCAAGCGTCGTCGGCGCCACGTGGAGGCCGACCTCGGCTAGTAGTTCCGCCGCTCTGGTGTTCATTTGCTTGTAGTTCACCAGGCCGTATCGGCGCGGCAGATGCTCAAAAAGCAGGTTTTCGGCAACGGTGAGATTGGAAAGTGGGTGCAGTTCCTGGTGAATGACGCGGATGCCCGCCTTGAACGCCTCGAGCGGAGAGGATGGATGATAGGCTTTGCCGTCAAACAGGATGCGACCATCATCAGGCTTGAAGACGCCGCCAAGCAGATTGATCAGGGTCGATTTGCCGGCACCGTTTTCACCAAGAAGAATGTGCCCCTTGCCGCGGCCGATCTCTATCGAGACATCCTTTAAAGCCACGACGCCCGGGAAGCGTTTGCCTATTCCTTCCAGCTTCAGGATGGCGTCATCTAAAGTCTCTGGCACGTCCACCTCATCAGCGTTTCCATTTTGAATTGGAGATGATGATCTTCCTTGCGTCGCCTTCCGCTGGGTCTAACGCCTCACGCTGAATGCCGACCAGAAGATCGATCGAAAAGCGGATGCGCCGGCAAATGCCGACGCATCCTTTGCCCGCAGCGCGGGTTTATCGACTATTTGAGGTCCTTAGCGGTGACGAGCGTCACGTCCGTCTTGACCCAGCCGGTGAATTTCTCGCCGGCATATTCGCGAAGGCCATACTTGATGCCCATGGCGGCCATTTCCGCGCCGTACTGTTCGACGGTTGCCAGCATCTTGCCATCCTTGAGCAACGGCTTGACGGACGGAATATTGTCGAAGCCGACAACCTTGATCTTGCCTGCCTGGCCGGATGCATCAAGCGCCTTGACCACGCCGAGCGCCATGGAGTCGTTGGCGGCCATGACGCCCTGAATATCCTTGTACTTGGTCAGGAAATTCGTCATCACGGTGTTGGCTTCTTCCGTCTCCCAATGCGCGGTTTTGCTGTCGAGAAGCTCCAGCTTGCCGTTCTTGATGGAGTCCATGAAGCCCGCCTTGCGCTCCTTGGCGTTGTCGGCCTCGGGATTGCCTTCCAGGATCACGACCTTTGCGCCGGGACCCAGATCCTTGGCGAGCGCATCGCCGGCAAGCTTGGCGCCGGCCGTGTTGTCCGGCCCGAAGAAGGCGAGATCGATACCGGCGGCCTTCTTGGCGTCGGCATCGAGCGGCACGTCGATGTTGATGACTTTCACGCCAGCCTTCACCGCCTTTGCGAGCGGCGTGGCCATGGCCTTGGAATCGGCCGGCGCGACGACGATGATGTCGTATTTCTGCGTCACGAAGTTCTCGACGGCATCGACCTGGGCTGCGAAGTCGCGTTCGTCCTTCATGCCGACGGCCTTGAAGTCGAACTTGTCCTTGTTTTCGGCCGCATATTTGTCGGCGCCGGCCTTCATCTGTTTGAAGAACTCATTGGACAGAGACTTCATGATCAGCCCGACCTTCGGCTTGCTCGCGGCAAAGGCAGGCGATATGCCGCAGGACAGCGCGAGCACCAGGGTGCCGGCAAGCCCCAGTTTCAGCGCCGCACGCCGCTTCGCGTTGATCAAGACGGATTCACGCTTTGTAGAATTGGTCATTTCTTTCCTCCCGAACGGTCCTGGGCTCAGCTCCACCTGAGTTGTCTGCGACAATGAACCGTTTCCACGTATATTGGGTAGCATGTCATCAAGAATTGTCAAGGCGCCGAGTTTGCGCTGAAAAGCAGCGAAAATTGTAACTTTACCAGTTCCGGAAGATAGGTATGATGAACCGTTTCCATCAGGGGCGGCGTTGTTCTCGTAATGGAGGATCGGCTTGACATGAAGCCTTTGACTGAGGCGGGAGAGACCATTAGCTGAGAGCTCGGATCAGGCGCCTCCAAGGTGTCTCGGAAGGTGAGATGAAGGGATATTGGTTCCGTTATGGCGAAGGTTGGAATTCGAGACGTTGCCAAGCTGGCGGGGGTTTCCACCGGGACCGTCTCAAGGGTTTTGAATGACCACCCTTCCGTGACGGATGAATTGAGGGCACGGGTCAGAAGCATCATCGAAGAGCTCGGTTATACGCCCGATCCTTCTGCCAGAAGCATGCGCAGCAAGGTCAGCCGTCTCATCGGCATCATCATTCCCGATCTCACCAATCCCTTCTTCTCGGAACTCGTCCAATCCGCGGAACAAGCGGCGGCGAGACATGGCTATAACATCATCGTCATGACCTCTTTCGACCATGCGGCCAAGGAGGCGGATCGGATCGGCCAACTGACAAGTCGGAAGGTGGATGGCATCATCCTTGTTCCGAGCAACGATTTCCATGCGCTCAAGCTGCCGAAGGGCCTGCCAATCGTCATCGTCGACCGCCTCCTGCCGGGATATTCCGGCATCGCTGCCGATCATCGCAGCGGCGTGTGTCTCGGTGTCGAGCATCTCGTGAAGCTTGGCCATCGTCGCATCGGTTTCATTTCGGGTCCCAAGGACTCCGTTCCTGCCAACGATCGACTCAAGGGTTATCTGGATGCAATGGAGCTGGTCGGCGACGGCAGGCAGAATTCAGCGCCGCCGCTGATCGCAGAAGCGGCGTTCGATTATGAAAGCGGACGATCTGCCGGAAACTATCTTCTCGCGCGTGCCCGCCACGAGCGCCCAACCGCCATATTCGCAAGTTCCGATCAGCAGGCGATCGGCTGCATGCGTGCAGCACATGATTTGGGGATCCCAATCCCGGCTGCCCTTTCCATCGTTGGCTTTGATGGTATTCCGCTCGCAAGCATGACAACGCCACGCCTGACCACCGTAAAGCAGCCGATTCAGGAAATAGCAGCAGCGGCGGTTGCTGTTTTGTTGAGCAAGCAGGATGCCCCAGCTCTCGGCAAGCCACTCCTGCTGGCGTGCGAGATTTCTGAGGGAGAAACAACGTCTTCACCGCAGCCGGATTAAAAGGTGGTGATGTCGGTGACTTTAGATGGCATCACATCTGAATATTGAAGAACTACATGCATGTCTTTATCCGCATGTATTACCCATGAGATATATCTTCAGCAGTCTCTGAACTGTATCGGAATTGCCCCGCCGCCGCATTGTTTGTACCCGTCAAATGCCGAGCGTATTAAGCCAGTCGCTGAAGCTGGATGTCTTCGAAGCCCGCGGAATATGCTCTACTTTGCATTCTCCGGTATGTCTGCGGACCTCGCTTGGGCTATAGCCGAATTCATGTGTGAAGGCCCGGCTGAAGTTAGCTGCCGATTCGAAGCCGAGATTGCTAGCAATATCTGCAATTTTCTGACCATTGCTCAGGTCGGCAAGTGCTGCGCGTGCGGCAAGAAGTCGTCTTCTGCGTACGTAGTTCAACACGCCACCCGATGCCTGGAACAATTCGTACAGCCTGGTTCGGGAAATTGCCAATTCACGGCTCAACGCTTCCGGAGTCAGCTCCGCTGATCCGAGATTGCTCTGGATAAAGCGGCGAGCTTTCGTCATCAGTCCGATCTCAGAACTGCGATCGCCGGCCGTATGGCCGTCCAACAGCGGCGTGACGCTATGAAATATCATCTCTTGCAGCTGGTTGCGTACGCTGTGCAGATCGTCCCTTGTCAAACGATTGAGGTTCGCTTCGAGAAAAGCGATGTAGTCAGCCAGCAGCTTGACGCGTGCTCCCCCCAGGACGATGTTGTTGCTTGCTCCAGGTAGTCCGCCGTGATCGGCAAACAAATCGCAAGGCAGAATGAGGGCAACGGATTGCGCGCTTATGGTGCGGCCGTAAAACGGGCAGCCAAGTGCCCGGATTTCCATCATGCCGGGTTCGTTTTCGACCACATGCCCATTGACGCTGGTCCATGTTTTGCCCGTGCGCAGGAAGGTGATTTGCCAATGATCTATGGCGCTGAAGCGTACCTTCTCCGGTGAGCGTTCATAGCTGAAGGCTGGTGTTTGTTGCTGGATGAGAAGCGCGCCTTCGAGATTCCAGATGGTTTGAGTTGCCGCGAAGCCATCTCCAGCCAGGCCGCTTTCGGGAAGATAAGCGTCTATCAGCGGCGCCATGTGCTTCTGCCAAGCCGGGAATTGCTGGTTGGGAGCCTCATTGAATGTGGAAAACGGCAGTGACACCAGCTCTGGCAGATCTGTGGTCTTGCCGCAAATCGGAGCTTCGGAAATGCGGGGCCACCGCCGCCTTTCGACAAAAGCCGGCTGTCCGGCGGCAATCTCGGTCTTGTTCCACATCATCGTGGTGAACTTTCGACAAAACATGCCAAATCGGCTGGTAGTCGTCGCGGTATCCTTGCCGCAGGCGGATGAAGGGGGCAGGCGCCTATGGTGGCGAGTGATGTGCGTCCAAAACGGGCCGTGCGCGGGTAGTACGGGCTTCGTCCGGCTACGATCTTTCCCAATCGTCGCAAAACAGCCTGAATTTCAGTCCATCCGGGCGTCCGCCGGTTGGCGGACGGACGTAAAGAGAGAGATCGTTTCATGTCTTGAGCAAAGAGTTCTGCCCCGCGGTGCGCCTTGGCCGGCAAACCAAAGAAGTCTGTGGATGTCTGAGCCAAGGCTCTGTGCATTAACCGAATGTCGCGCCAAATTATCACTATCGCAGGCAGCATTGTTGCAGGTCCCCCGCCCGAAGGCTGTAAGGGGAAATTAAGCAGATTTCATTAATATTTTCAAGATATTTATAGAAGTCGCTTAAATATTTTCCGCTGAAATACACGTAGCAAACTTGTCAAGGAGAGTAAACTTATGGGTTTTTGGAAGAACTCTTGCAATCTATCCGACGGTAATCGAAAAATTGGTGTCTCTTTATCGGTAGTGCTTGCAATTGCATCTTCGGCAATCATGCATGAAAATGCAAATGCTGCCGAAAATGCGCATATGAAAACTAAGACTGTGCAATTGTACATGAAGAAGTATCAAAAGAACAATGTCGTCTTCTACAGTGGAAGCTCTCTCGCCAAGACGACTTCGGTTTCCGCCGAGGATTACTTCAAGGGTTCTCCCTATATCTGCACACCAAGTGGATTTGGAAGAACGTCGCATTGCTACAATCGCAGCGCATTTTGAGTTGAGCCGACCGATGTCGCGCAGTATGCGCGGCAAAGAATAGGGGCATTTCCCGGATGGCGGTTGGACGAACAGGTGAGACGCATGCCGCCCGCTATCCAAGTAAAAGCCCCTATGTGAGTATTCAACTTCAACCGGGCAGATGTCTGCGAACATAGTCGCCCGGCCGCAGTTTCAGAACTTCGTCATCATGTTTGATCGGATTATGACGGAACACATACCATTTTCCGCCTGATGCTCGTTTCTGATAGATGATCCCGGCCTTCTTGCGATGCAGGAAGCAGGACACGTTGGGTGCGGCACTTTTCTTGCTGTACCAGACGGCGCTCATGCAGAGGCGCCCGCGATCGGTCGCATACCACATGCCCCTTGCGTAGGATTTTTGAGCGCCCGTATGCGACCAAGCCGTAAAACGACGGTGATGACGCGAGAAGAAGCCGGCCCCGTCCTTCCATATCCAGGAGCGTCCCGCGTAGAGTTTTTTCAGCTCCCTGGCGCTCATCGGCATGGCTTGATGTGCCGCACGCGCCGTCATTCGATCGATTTGATGCTGTGTCGCCGCGTTCGCGGTGCCGGTCAGCAGCATCGCGAACATGGCACTCAGGATGATGAAACGGAACCAAGACATGTGTTTCTCCTCAACCTTTCATCATCGCGGTCAATTCAAGAGGGGCGGCGTGGCAACGCGCCAATCCGGCCTGCCCAGCCCGTCCGGCCAGGGGTAGACTTCACGGTCGTTGAAGTAGACCACCGCTTGCAGGTCCGGGAATTCGGAATGCGGCTTGTTGGCTTCCTCGGCCCATGCGTGAACATAGGCTTCGTTGCCTTGGTAGCCCAATTCCGCAATCACGATCGGCTTCTTGAAGCGTTTCACTCGGTCATAACCGGGTTTGGTCGCTTCCACGAAGGTCGAATCCCGCCCGAGCTTACGCAGATCGAACGGCTGGTAACCAAAGACCGACAATCCGACGACGTCGACGAATGAGTCGCCGGGATAGTACGCTTCGAGCCCCTCCTTACCCATCGGCGACCACATGTACTTTGCCGTGGGAAGGCTCTTGCGGCAGACGTTGATCGCGTGCCTATAGGCTTTTACATAGTCGTCCGCCTTCCAGTAGGCCCAAGTGAACTGCCCGTTCTTCTCGTCCATTTCATGAGCCCAGCGAATGGTGACGGGCGCTTTGAGCTTGGCGGCCGCGGAGCAGATCGCCGTCATGTTGGAATCGTAGTGACCCGCCAGAATTCCACTAAGGAGATCGGTTGGCGTGACCCGCCAGTTCCGGGCCCATGACCAGGGCTCGATCGTGATCAGCAGCGAGCGCCCGCGCTTGCGGGCATAATCGTCTGCCGTGCCCAGCGTCGACAGATCGACATCTTCCCAGGGCAGGAAGAGGTGCTCGATCTTCGGACTAGGGTCATTGGAAAAGTCCCCATTGGGATCATAGGCACCCCCCGGCAGCGATTGGGGTGTGATGATCGGCCTCTTGTCGTTGAAGAGCGGCCGGGTCTCGGCCCTTGCGTCCAGGCCGTTGCTGGCGACATATACGCCCCCGCACAGGGCGCCGGCCGCAAGCAGGGCCGTCGTTAGTTTTGATAGGGTTTTCATAGCATTGCCTCCTTCCTCTATTCGGTCTTGCGGACTGTCAAAGAGGTCTTCAAGGCCTCCAGTCGTTGTGAGACCAGATCATCGGCGATCAAGTTTGTCGCCTCGTCGGTTTTCTTGGTGACGGGATGGCGAAACACGAACCATGCTCCGCCAGTCTCGCGTTTCTGATAGATCGTTCCATCGAGAATGCGATGGATGAAGCATGTCTTGGCGGGAAACTGGCCGTTTGCGGCGTGCCAGGTTGCCTCGAGACACAGACGGCCGGTGTCTGTCACAGCCCAGCGGCCTTCGGCCCAGGATTGTCCACCGGTTCCGTCGACCCAAGCCGAAAACCGACGGTCGGTATTCTGCATTCGGCCTGCGCCATCGGGCCAGCGCCAACTCTTGTCGTGATAGAGCATGTAAAGTTCAGCTGCCGTCATGGGTCTTGCTCCATCCGGCACCTTGGTGGTCGTCGCGGCTACGGCCGCATTGCTCCCCGCTGCAAGTCCAAGCACGATCGCACATGCCAGCGATGCTGCAGGGACCAGGGAGGTTTTCTTCCTTGATGGCTTCATATTGTTTCTCCCGTATCGTGGATTGGAACGAGCTTTGGGGTTGCAGCTTTCACGGCTCGCTGCCGGTTTCGTCGCTTGGCAATGTCACGCAGGCTGCTATGTGTGCTTGCCGACTTACCTATGGCGCAGACGTGAAAGCCAATCCGACGGGCGGCTTCCGTATCCAGCGCATTTCGCAGGTCTATGAGAACAGGCTGGCGCAGGTTCTGCTTGAGCTGGGCCAGGTCGATCTTTCGGATGGCGTCCCATTCCGTCATTACGACGACGGCATCCGCATTTCTTGCACATTCGTAAGGATCTTCGCAGAAGTCGACACTGTTGAGGACCTTCGCTGCATTCTCGATGCCGGCGGGGTCATATGCCCGGATGCGTGCACCCAGGCGCTGCAGGGTTTCGATGAGCGGCACGGAGGGCGCATCGCGCATGTCGTCGGTATCGGGCCTGAAGGTCAGGCCGAGAACGGCGATGGTCCGGCCGTCAATATCGCCGCCGAGTGCCTTGGTGACCTTACGTGCCATGCGCCGCTTGCGCATCTCGTTGACGGCAAGGGTTTCCTCGACGATACGCAGCGCCACGCCATGGTCCTGCGCCGCCTGCAACAGTGCAAGCGCGCTTTTGGGGAAGCATGAGCCGCCATAGCCGGGGCCGGCGGCAAGGAGGCTTGCCCCGATACGCTTGTCGAGTCCCATGCCGAGAGCCAACTCTCCGACATCGCTGCCCATCTCCTCGCAAAGATCGGCAAGCTCATTGATGAAGGTGATCTTCGTCGCGAGAAAGGCATTGGCTGCATGCTTGATCAGCTCAGCCGTCCGACGCATGGTGATGATGACGGGCGTATTCTGGCGCTCGATCGGGACATCATAGAGCTCGACAAGCCGTTTGCAGGCCCACTCTTCCTCTACGCCCAGGACGATACGGTCCGGAGCGAGAAAATCGCGCACCGCAACGCCTTCGCGCAGGAATTCGGGATTGGAGGCGACGGCGAAGGTGCCCGGCGTTCGGGCCGAGCCGATGATCCTGTGCACGGCGTCGCCGGTTCCGACCGGCACCGTCGATCTTATCACCACAATGCTATCCGCCGAGATAAGCGCGGCAAGCTCGCGCGCTGCGTGGTAAATGAAGGAAAGGTCGGCGTCAGCTTGTCCTGGCTGCGGCAGAGCGGCGAGCGCGATGAAGACGATAGCTGCGCCTTCGACTGCCTTTGCGATGTCGCAGCTAAAATCCAGTCGTCCTGCGGCATAGTTTCGTTCCACGAGCTCGTCGAGATCCGGTTCGTAGATCGGCATCCTGCCCTGACGGAGAGCAGCGATCTTATCGGCATTCTTGTCCACACAGACGACACGATTGCCCCATTCGGCAAAGCATGTGCCGCTGACCAAGCCCACATATCCGGTTCCAATAACAGCTATCTTCATGTGCGTTCCCGCCAATAGCGTCCTTCCCGTCATGAACCTCAGTTGTCCGTGTCACCCACGTGCCAGTGCGGATTGAGCACCATTCTGTGCAACCCGCGACCGCCAATTCCTGCGCCTGCCACCGAAAAGCGGTTGTCGAACAATACGTAGCCGTCGGTGTCCCAAATCAGTGATTGTACTCCGGCACGGCCGTGCTCCATGATGCCGGCAAATGGCAGGGCAGTCAGAGCAAGCAAAGCGCTGGCGAGAGCCGGCCGATAAAAGCGCTTGTTCGTGCGGAGCGTGTTTTCACGCGCATGCTGGACAATGATGACCAGCAGCAGCAAAGTGTAGATGGCGGCATTGATCGTTGCGAAGATATAAAAGCCACTGCTCTCTTCGGCACTGATGGACAGCACCGGCAAGACGGAGGCGAGAGAGAGAAGGGCATAGGGTGCAAGGACCCGGAACGGCAGCGGATCGACCTCCGATGTGCCTTTCGGCGTGACACGGAAATCCACGAACGATCCAGTCGCCCAATCGCGAATGGCAGCCAGAGCGCCCACGAGTGCCCACGGCCAGCGAGCAAACAGGAACATCGTCATCTCCCAGCTCAGGATCCTGGCATCGAGCGGTCTGAACGTGTGCGTACTGCGCCAGCGATAAGCGAACAGGATCAGCAGAAGGGATTGCGGCACGAAGTGCAACAGGAAGTCGGGATAGGAGACATCGACGAAGGTCTTGCCTCTAACAAGTGCGATGGTCGGCATGATGAACATCAGCGCCATGAAGAGCGAGAAGAGAGAATACCACAGCTGCGAAAACAGGAACTGGATCTTGAGACGTAGCGGCAGCCGTTTGATCAAGCTCGGTGTATATTGCAGCAGGATCATCATCAGGCTGCGCGACCACTGAAACTCCTGGGTGATGAGGTCGGCGAAAGTACGTGGACCGTCGCCATGCGCAATGGCATCGAGCGCATGAATGCCACGCCAGCCATGTGCATTCATCATCAGCGTGGTGGAGTGGTCTTCCGCAAGCTCTGGGCCCAGTCCGCCAATGCTCCTGAGGGCCTTGGTGCGAACGGCATAGTGCGAGCCGATGCAAAGCGGCGACAGCCCGTGATTGAACCCCGCCTGAAGCGATCCGTGCATGCTGGCTTCCGCATAGAGACGGCCGCGTGCCGACCAGCTTTCACCCGCATTCTGATCGCAGATGCTCGGCGCGGATACATAGCCGACCGCCGGATCGGCGAAGGGGCGAAGCATCTGGAAAAGATAGCCTTGCTCGGGCACATGATCGGCATCGAGCTGCGCGACGAAATCATAGCCGTCGTAGCCATAGTGATCGTAGAAGAAGGCAAGATTGCCTTCCTTGCAACGGGTGCGCCGCGGCCAGGTCTGGCGGTGATAGTCTTCGCGGCCCTTGCGCGTGGAAACCTGGACGCCATGTTTGCTGCACCACTCCAGCGTCGAGGGTGAAGGATCCTCATCCGCGAGCCAGGTGTCGTGCGGCACCGCCTGTGCCAGCATGGCATCCAACGTCCGGGCCACCACGGCAAAGGGCTCCGATGGTGCCTTGGTGACCACCATGGCGATGCGGCTGCCGACGGGAATGCGCAATTGTCCAGTCGGCTTTTCGGCGCGGAAGAAGACGATGATGAAATAGGCTGGAATGATCGTCACCCAGGCAAGCACCAGGGTCAGCAAGACCGATCCAATAGGGTCGACATGGTGTGCGGGTGTAAACCACCAGCTCCAGAAATAGACAAGTGCCGCAAGCCACAGCGTGGCGCAAACGACATATTCCGCGCGTTGGCGGCCTTGCAGGATGGGCGTCATCAACGCCCTGTCCTTCATTGCTTCAGCTCGTGTCCGGATCGATGTCATCCTCGCATCTCCAACCCGAAGAAGGGAGCGGCGGTCCGGATGATCGTTTCGATGTCCGAATGCAGGGCGCGGAAACCAAGTTTTTCGGCAGCAAGGTCCGAAGCGGCATACAGGGCAGGCGGATCGCCCGGCCGCCGCCTATGCATGGCGACGGGAACCTTGCGCCCACAAACGCGCTCGATCGCGCCGACGATCTCCTTGATCGACGTGCCGTGCCCTGTCCCCAGATTGACGGCAAGATTGTCACCGCCGGCCAATAGATACTCGACTGCTAGGACATGCGCTCTGGCGAGATCCAGCACGTGGATATAGTCGCGCACACAGGTGCCATCCGGCGTGTCGTAATCGTCTCCATAGACTTCCAAGGTTTCGATCGCGCCGGCCGTCGCCAGCAACGCGCGGGGAATGAGGTGGGTTTCGGGATCATGCCATTCGCCGAGCTCCCGTTCCGGATCGGCGCCCGAGGCGTTGAAGTAGCGCAACGCCACATAGGAAAGTCTGTAGGCGGCGGAATAGTCGGCAACCATATGTTCGGCAATGAGCTTCGTTCTGCCGTAGGGATTGATCGGCTGAGGCATCTCGCATTCACGGATCGGCAGATGGGCCGGAATTCCGTAGATCGCGCAGCTCGATGAAAAGATCAGCTTATCGGCTTGCGTGCGGCGGCATGCCTCCAGAACCGACAGCGTGCCGTTGACATTGTTGGCGTAGTATTTCGCAGGATTTTCAACGGACTCGCCGACATAGGCCGAGGCGGCGAAATGGATGATTGCCGCAGGCCTGTGGCTCTCGATCGCCTCCGCCAGACGGGGCGTGTCGAGAATATCGCCTTCCACGAAAGGCCCCCAGCGCACTGACGTCAGGTGGCCCGTCGAGAGATTGTCGTAGACGACGGGCTCGAAGCCCTGGCGATGGAGGAGTTTCGCGGTGTGGCTGCCGATGAAGCCGGCGCCACCCACGACGAGTATTTTTTGCCTGGCCATCACGCAACCTCGAAAAGCTCGCTGCTCGGACGAACCAACTGACGTTCGAAGTAGGCGATGGTGGATTTCAGCCCATCCGCCAGGGCGACCGACGGTTCCCATCCCAATTCGCGTTTCGCGACACTGATATCGGGCCGGCGCTGACGCGGATCGTCGATCGGTAGGGACTTATGGACGATCTTTGAGTTGGAGCCGGTGATTGCGATGACCTGTTCGGCAAGATCACGCACGGTAAATTCCGCCGGATTGCCGAGATTGACAGGTGTATGGATGACCGTTTGGTCGGCCATCAGGCGGAGGAAACCATCGATCAGGTCGGCGACATAGCAGAACGAGCGCGTCTGGGAGCCATCGCCGTAGACCGTAATGTCCTGGCCCCTGAGTGCCTGGACGATGAAATTGGAAACGACGCGGCCGTCGTCGGGGCGCATGCGCGGCCCATAGGTGTTGAAGATGCGGGCAATCCTGATGTCGACGCCGTGCTGGGCGTGAAAGTCACGGAAAAGCGTTTCGGCGGAACGCTTGCCTTCGTCGTAGCACGAGCGTGGGCCGAAGGAATTGACGTTGCCCCAATAGTTCTCGGGCTGTGGGTGCACCTGGGGATCTCCATAGATCTCCGAGGTCGAGGCCTGAAAGATGCGCGCCTGGTGATGCGTCGCTAGCTCCAGCAGATTGAGCGAGCCGAAAACGCATGTTTTCATCGTGTGGATCGGATCGGCCTGATAATGCGGCGGAGATGCCGGGCAGGCCAGATTGTAGATCTCGCTGACCGGCAGATCGAGTGACGCTATGACGTCATGGCGGATAAAACTGAACGTGTCGTAGCGAAGCAGATGCCATAGATTGTCCATCCGCCCGGTTGAAAAATCATCCACGCAGATAACTTCATGCCCATCCTGCAGAAGTCGGTCGCAAAGATGCGAGCCGAGGAACCCCGCGCCTCCCGCAACAAGTATTGTACGTCTCTTGGTATTTTTTGGAGCTATGCCTGCAGATTTGAACGCTATGCCCATCAAACCCTCCCGGTACTATAGACACGCAGCCGAGTATTCAGGGCGAAGTAATACTTCTGCCCTTGTTCTAGGCTTTTACAACTGGGAATTATTTCTGCAATTTACAGCTATAGTTTACTAATGTTTAACTATGCTGTCGTTATCAGGGAATGCAGAAGTTTTACATTCTGTCCATTTTTGCAGCTATCAGCACGGGTGCGTTCGTTCAAAAATAAATTACATTGAACGTACGATTTAAACTGACGTTTTTATTATAGAATTTACATATACTTTAGTATCACAAGATATATGCGAGATATCATAGAGTATTGTTATTTATATCCACCTCAGATGGCGAAGCCGACCGGCGTAAGAGAGAGCTAACCGAAATTCTGCTTCAAATAAATTCGCGCAATATGTTGTGTCCCGATGCGCCTCTTCTCCAGCAAGTTTTCGTGTCCGCGCGCGGCGCAACAGTGATAAAGCATCGTGGCTTATGCGAGATTTTGTAAGCGGACATCCCCATAAAGCTGAATATCCGAGCGGATGAGCTTTCGGACGCCCCATGGGGGCGCCCGGGATAAAGGGCGTTAAGCGTTTGATGGCTAAGTCAGGCGCAAATCCAGGCGCGGATGCAATTTTTTCAGGTTTGGCAAGGATTTCATCTGCCAGGGAATTTGCGAGGAGCCGCAGACGGTAAGATGGATATCTGGATGCTTGCGCGCCTCTATCGTCAGTTTGGCAAGCAGGTTGATGCCCGAAGAGTTCAAGAATTGCAGACCGGTGAGATCGAAAGTCGCTTTGCCTCCACCCCCATGAAGGATCGTCCGGGCCAGATCATAGACCGGCGCATAGGCATCGGGACCCGCCAGACGCATGGTTCCGTCGAAATATAAAGTACTGCCTTCGGACCAGACGCGGAATGCTTCTTCTTTGATTTCCATAAAAGGCCTCTCGCGGGTTCACGCCGATGAAATCGCCATCGCGGCATATGTTTGCAGTCTAATCCGCTTGTGCGGACCATCCTCATCGAAATGCCAGGCCAATTGAACCTGGTAGTCGCTCATCAATGTCAACAGTCCTAACCCGGATGCATCGTCGCCGGCAAGAACGCTTGCCTCGATCTGTTCTATCAGGAGATCGCCGGGATCGCCGGCCGTAACCCTAAGCAATAATTGTTGGAAACGGTCAGTCGCTTCTCGGTCGATCAGATTCATGATCCGCATCCTGAAATGATGGGCATCCCTCAGCGCCTCGATAAGAATCTCGCCAGAGGCGCGGAACTTGATAGAGTTTTCGATGAGCTCATTGGTCAGATAACCGATGTCGTGCCGCACCGTCTTGTATTGGCGCTCGGAAGCGCGGAAATCGAGCGCCAACGTTTCCGCGATAAAGTCAGATGTCATGGCCGAATGGCGCCATGCCAGATGAAGCGGCCCGTCGAACAGGCGAATGCGAAGGGCATTGGTGCCGTCGAACGAAACCAGATGTTCCTCGCCGAAAATTGCTGTTGTCATCTCCTCACCTGTGCCGCATCACCACAAGGGTAATATCGTCATGGATCTTATGGGTCCCGATATAGGTCATCAAATCGTCGAGTATGCCCTCGACGACTTGTTCCGCAGTCCCACCATGCAGGCGGCGGGCATCCTCCAGAAGCCTGTCGAAGCCGAATAGTTCACCCTTAGAATTCTCCGCCTCGGTGACGCCGTCGGTATGCAGGACCACCATGTCCCCCTTCTCGAAGGATACCTGCCGCGTGTCGATAAAGGGAGCTATGTCAGGCTCGAGACCAACAGGAAGACCGAGATCGCCTGTGTCTATCCGCTCCACCTTTCCGTCCTGGCGAATGATGATCATATCTTCGTGCTGACCGGATATGGTCAATCTCTCGCCGTCATAGTCGAGGAATGACAAGGTCAGATGCTTGTCCGTCCGGGTCCGTTCGATGTTCTTGAAGATTGCGCGGTTGAGATCGGTCAGGAATTTTGCCGGGTCCATCTCGCCTGCTTCCTGCAGGGCGCGGGCGATCGATTGCACCATCAGCATCAGCACGCCGCTCTCCAGCCCGTGGCCGGTAACGTCGCCGATGCCGATCTTCAGGTTGTTTCCGTTCTGGAGAACATCATAGTAATCGCCGCCGACTTCGTCAGCCGGGCGCATATAGGCGGCGATCTCCAGATGCTTGATCGCCGTCAGCTCCTTGGCCCGCGGCAGGACCATGAGCTGGATTTGCTTGGCGACGTTGAGCTCCGCACCCAGTCGCAGGTTTTCGTTCTTCAATTGGCTGTTGAGGGTTGAAATCTCTTCCTTTGCCGCCTCGATCTCCTGGGTCCGATCCGAAACGAGCTTTTCGAGGTTTTCGGTGTGGAAGCTGATATCCTCCGCCATCCGGTTGAATGCGATACCGGCCTCCGCCACCTCGTCCCTGGTCGAGATGTCGACCCTGACCGAATAATCCTTCGCCTGTATGCGCTTGGCGGCGCTCGCCAGCGCGCTGATGCCGCTGGTGACGCGCTTCGAGGCCGCAAAGACCGCCGCGGTGACGATCATCAGGGACACAAGGACCGCCATGATCTGATAGAGCAGGATGCGGTTGGTTGCCCGCGATATCTCATCCTTGGCTGCGATGAGCGAGGCGTAGATCTCGCGTTCGGGCACCACGATCCCGAGCGACATGACCTCGCTCTTGACCGGTCCGTCCACCCAGAGATTGGTCGGGTGCAATTGCTTGACGACCGCGAGGTAGGGAACATCCTCTCCCTGTTGGCTGAGGGTGATATGCTGGATTACCCCGTCGGCATCGAGCGGCAGCTTGGTGATTGCCGCTTGCGTGCTGTTGCGCAAGGATCGATCGACGCCGGTGACGCCCTTGGCGGCAGCATCGTTGGCGGCACGCAAGCCGATGACCTTCTCGCCGACGGGATTGATTGCGACGACATTTCCATTCGACATGGCGAGGAAGCCGAAGCCGGTCTGGGCGACTTTCACATGTTCGACGATTTCGGCAAGTTGTGTGAGCGTGATATCGGCACCTGCCGCACCGGCTACTTGATGCCGATCCGGCGTCCAGAGCGGATGAAAAAAGCTGACGATCAACTTGCCGGTGATAGCATCGGTATAGGGCGCGGTCTGGGTGATGTAATCGGCAACGGGGCGGGATGACGGGTTGGAGGCCCATTGCTGCCAGGATTCGTATAGGCCGGGAAAGAAGAATGTCCAAAAATCGGAGCTGTTGTGTCCGGGATAGAGCCGGTCGAAGGTCTGGGCCTGTGTCGTATAGGGCGCAGTCCGAAAAATCGGACGCTCCCTAGGCCCGATATAATACATCTGCAGCTTCGACGCGCCATTGTGCAGCAATGAAGGGGCGACCAGATCAAGCACGGCGCTCCATTCTATGTCGGCTTGTACTTGCGGCAGGGGATGGTGATCCTTGTCCAGCAGGTAACCCCAGACGCTGATGACCGAGGGCGTGCCGGGCAGGTTCTGTGACCACTGGCCAGCCGGGTCGTAGGTCACCGTTACGGCGCCTGGTGACGCTCTGCTCATGGCAGCACCGACATCGACGCTCCTGGCCGGATTGTCGATCTGCCCCTGCAGGACGCCGGCCAGCGCCTTCACATCGGAATGGACCTGGTCGATCAGCAGACCGACCTCTGCGGCGGTCGAATCCGCATAGGAGCGAATGTAATCCTGGCTCGCCTTCTCCAGGCCTTGTCCCACTTCCGTTGTGGCGTTGCGCGAAAGACGCTGGACGTTCCATAGCGCAAGCCCGCCGCTGACGAGCAGGTCGAAAAGAACGGCTCCCCCGACGACGAGTAGAAATTTGGCGCGAAACGAGCGCAGTCCGAGCCGTTGCTTGGCGATTGGCGCGTCTGTCATAGCGGTTTCTGTCCCGAAGAAGCCCAGATCGGCCAGCCGGCATAGCCTCTTGGATGGAGCGCGGCAAAAATATGATCGGCGAAACCTTGCTTGAATCGCTCGATGAATGCGGCCGAATCCCCTCTTCTAACAGCCATTTCATCCGCATAGACATTCTGCCATGCCGTGATGATGTCGGCGAAATCCTGGGGATCGCCGTCGAGATTGGTGACCATGAAGCTTTCCATCCGCACATCCTTGAAGCCGGCATCCAGCAGCATGCGGCGGCCCTTGGGACCCATTTCGACATCCATGTCGAAATGCGCGAATAGTTTCGCGACCTCGTTATAGGTCCATTGGATACTGTCCGCTCTAGGCTCGCCTAGGCAATGGGAGTTCTTCTCGTTGGTGATGTAGACCCTGCCGCCCGGCTTGCATATGCGATAGAGTTCGCGCAGCAGAACATCCGGACGGTCGAAGATCTGCAGAGAATGCCTGCACGTCACGAAATCGAACTGGTCGCTCTCGAACAGCATTTGGGATGCATCGCCATAGGTATATTCGATGTCCTGGACGTCGAAATCATCAGCGACCTTGCGGGCATATTCCAGGCTCGGCACGGAGTGATCGAGGGCAACGATCCGCGCCGGCTTGAAATCCTTTCGCAGCAGCATGGCGAAATCACCGATGCCGCAGCAGATGTCGGCGATATGCAAACCCTCGCGAAGGCCGTGCCGCGGCAATATCTCGCGCTCGTGCCGCCAGGTCATTTTCGTCTGGGTCCGCAGGATCGGGATGAAGCTCTGCTTCTCCACGAATGTCTGCCCGGGATAGAAGGCGGAATCGTAGATCTCGACGATGATGTTGGGCGACAGATCGCTCAAATGGCGAAACAGTCGCGATGCCCATGCAACGACGCTCGAAGCGACGACCGTCAGCTTGAGATCCGGCCTCGACCGAGTGGCATCGAGGAGCGCATGCGTCAGGGCGCGGAACGCCGTATTGTTCATGTGGATGACGCGCTTCAGATTGATGTAGCAGACGCCATTCACCGTCTCGATGCCGTTGCGCAGTAGTGCGAGATCGTCGGCAAGCTCGGCAACCGAATGCGGTCTGAGGACTCCTGACAGGGAGAATTCCTGATTATTGGCATCGAATTGCGCCGTGAAACGGCTAGAGGAGCGTGTGTTCAATTGAGTAGCCTTTCGAGTGCGATATCCACTACGAAAGTCATCCTTCCTCCATCCTGATCGGACAGCTCGATATCGGCATCATAATTGACGGCAAGACCAAGAAGGATCGCATGTTCGGCACGTGCGGCGTCATCGGTGATAACATGGAGATAGTTTGCAAGCGCCTGGCCGTCTCCGATGCGTTCGACGATCGCCTCATATGAATTGCGTTGTTCGGCCGAGCAGGGAAAGGTCAATTCGATCCGCTCGATCAAGCCATTTCGATAGAGGCGGCAGGTAAGAGTGCCGTCGCTTTCTCTGGTATGGAATGACATCTCGAAGAGTTCATTCAGGGCTGACGAAAGCAGGTTGGCATGGCGGATGGGATCGTGGCGATCGTGGCTGACCATGCGGGCCACATAAGTGGACCCCTCGAGAAATTCCCGAATGAAATGCGCTTCGGAAACTCACGGGCTGGCGTGATATTCGTCGAATGTCGTGGCCGGCTGAGTGCGTGCACCCTGCCTTATGAAATCATCAAGCTTGTCGGCGCTGAGCGGAGGGCTGATGCTGTAGCCCTGCAGTCGATCGCAGCCTTCTTCCCGGAGCCAGGCCGCCTGCTGCTGCGTTTCGACGCCTTCTGCGGTCACCCGCATATCAAGGCCGTGGGCGAGGCCGATCACGGAGCGCACGATGGCTTGGCTTTTGCCGTCCTGTAAAAGATCTCTGATGAAGTAGCGATCGATCTTGATCGTATCGAAGGGAAAATTCTTGAGATAGCTGAGCGAGGAATATTCCGTGCCGAAGTCATCGAGGGAAATCTGGATGCCGAGCACGTTCAGCGTGTTCAGCGTGTCGAGATTGTTGATCGTCCGCTCCAGAAGCACGCCTTCGGTGATTTCCAGCTCCAGGCGATCTGCCGGAAATCCGACGATATCGAGCGTTTGAGAGACGCGATCGGTCAGGCCCGGCGTCAGGAACTCTGCCGGAGAAAGGTTGACTGCAAGCGTATAGTGCTCCGGCCACGCTAAGGCCTCGCGGCAAGCTTCTTCCAGCATCCATTGGCCGATTTCGCGCATGAGACCGTCGGCTTCGGCCATGGGAATGAAAGCGGCCGGCGGAATGATCCCGAGGGTCGGATGCCGCCAGCGCAGCAGCGCCTCGAAACCGACCACATTGGACGGAGGTTCCACCAGCGGCTGATATTCGATGAAGAACTCGTCGCGCTGCAGCGCAACGCGCAGGCTGCGCCGCAGCAGTTCCCTTTGTTCGACCACGATCAGCATGGCCGGATCGAACGTCCGTGCCCGCCGCCGTCCCTCTTTCTTGGCGGCATACAGGGCGACATCGGCAGCCTTCATCAGCTGTTCCCCCTCGTTGCCGTCGCGTGGCGCAATTGCAATGCCGACGCTCACGCCGACGAAAAGAGAGATACCGTTGACGGTGAACGGCTTCTTGAATTCGGTAACCAGCGCGTCTGCCAGCCGTTCCGCCTCGAAGGCACGCTGCGGCCCGACCTGGATGATGGCGAATTCATCGCCAGCGAGACGGTAGACCGTTCCGCCCTGGCCGAGCGCTTCCTTGATTCTCTCGGCAGCGAGTTTCAGCACGATGTCGCCGGCACCGTGGCCGAGCGTGTCGTTGACGGGCTTGAAGTCATCAAGATCGAGCTGCATCAGCGCCGGCCCAATCTTGCCGCTCGCCGGAAGCAGTTGCGCGAGCGCCGCACTGAATTGGCGGCGATTGGGCAATCCGGTCAATGCATCATGTGTTGCCTGATGGATGAGCCTTGCTTTTTCACTGTCTTCGGATGACAGGTTCCCATGCTGTCTTGCCCCGCTGGTTTCGACAATCAGAAGGCCTACTCGAATACATGAGACGAGAACGTTGCGTTTTCCTCGCCTCGGATCGTCGAGCGGGATCGTGCGAGGTTCACCCGTATCGATTACCTGACGAATGAGCTCGGCAAGCGCCGGTTTTGCAAGTGCCGGATAGGCCTCCCACAATGTCACCTCGTTCTGAGGCGCAAGACCGATATGCTCTTTGAATCTCTTGGAGGAATCGAGCAGCTTAAGATCGAGATCCCAAAGCGAAACCACCGCCTCTAAACCGCTGTCGGATTCGGACTCATATGGAATTTGCTGCGACCGATCCACTCGGTTCTCAGGCATATGGCCTCGTCCTCCCCAAGCCGGCCACACAAAATCCGGCCATTGTCCAGTTTGAGCTGGTCCGTTCGCATCGGAGCATTGCGCGTCAACAACCGCAGTCTCATCGCGCGTGGGCGCAAGTCATAACTTACCAGAACGCGACAGCCGCTTTAAGTGAATATATTACGAGATCTTCATATTTAGCAATGATTGCTAAGAGATATGCAGATTAAATCGACGGCGGCGACATTGTCTGTTGCATTCCGGGCGCTAGAAGATTGTATTCTCGGAGTGGAGGCCGTGTGACGGTTGTAGTGCTTCCACAGGGCGGTTTCGATTGCTCCATGGTTGATTCGTGGAGCATGCCCGCCCTTCGTGCTTCTTTTCTGATCGGAGGTCGCTGCGCGCAGCTTCTACTGAAGTGTCCTGCTTTGCGGTTCCATCGCAAGGACCGGCAATTGTGCTTCGCGACCTCCTTGAACGGCAGGGTGGCTGCGAAGCCTTGCGGCCTTGCGGATCAGCAGCTCCTCATTGATGATCGCTTGCATGCTCGCAGTGAATTTACGCGGACTGAACTGTTCAGCATGTGCTTGTAGTGTTTCCGGGTGAAAGCGGTGCTGCATGGCCTCGAAATCGATCACGGCTTTGATCAGAGCATCGACGGACTGCTGGTCGAAGAGGATGCCGGTCACTCCCGGCGCGACCGTTTCCAGCGCGCCGCCACTTCCGTAAGCGATAACGGGCCGCCCGCTGGCCATCGCTTCCACCGGAACCATGCCAAAATCTTCCTCGCCGGGAAAGATAAGCGCACGGCAGCGCGCAAGCTTTTCCTTCAATATTGGAAACGGGGCACGGCCGAGAAAAGTGATCGAGGGACCGGCGATGCGTTTGAGCCCCTCCGCTTCGCTGCCTTCCCCGATGACGACCAGCTGGCGATTCATCCGGGTAAAAGCCTTCACCGCCAGATCGATCCGCTTGTAGGGAACCAGCTGGCCGGCGCAGAGATAAAAATCCTCGGTCGATGGCGCCGGCATGAAATCATCGACATTGACGGGGGGATAGACCACGGTCGCGGGCCGTCGATAATATTTGCCGATGCGGTCGCAGACATGATGCGAGTTGGCGACGAAGCGATCGACCCGCATGCTCGTATTGACGTCCCAGGAGCGTAGCATCGGCGCCAGCATGGGCAATAGGAGGCGGGATGCGAGGCCCGCATGGGATCGATAGAAATGATAGTGATCCCAAAGATAGCGCATGGGAGAATGGCAATAGCAGACATGCGTTGCCCCCGGCGGCGGGATGATGCCTTTGGCCGGGCCTGATTCGCTGGAAATGATCAGATCGTAGCCGGTAAGGTCGAAGCTCTCCAATGCGAAGGGCATCAGCGGCAAGAGCGATTGGTAGGTCTTGGCGGCACCCGGAATCCGCTGGAGGAAGGAGGTGAAAATCTTGTGTCTGCGGATCTTTTCGGAGACACGGCTTTCATCATAGACGAGAGTGAAGATATCGGCGTCCGGATACATGTCGCAGAGAGCCTCGACCACTTTTTCTCCGCCCCGCATCGACACCAGCCAATAATGCACGATTGCTACCCGCATTGCTCTTCCCTCCATGGGCCGAAACAACATTGGGCAGCCGGCAACTTTTGCGACAGGGCCTACATCGGTTCACTACGGCATACAAATGGCCGAAGGGAGTAACCAAAAGATTTAGCCGCCGGCGTGTGCCTGCACACAAGGATGTGCCCACCCGACCAAGAGACGACAGCTTCGGCTACCTCCCTGCCAGAAATGATAAGCCCTGTTGCTTCGGTAGGGGATTTACACGTTATGCGTTCAGCTGCTGATCTCGCTGTATGGCGTCTTTCCACGTGATGGCGCAAGCGATCAAGAAAGCGAGATTTCAGCTCATGTCCAGAGTGTGCGCTTCAGCTTACCATTCCATCTCCAGGCCGTCTCGGCTCATGGCACCCTGGTTGTTGGCGTTGCTTCTTTCCGGCGCGGTTATGCCCGGCATAGCGAATGCCGCGAGCAATGGTGTCTATCGCGTCGGGCCTCAGGCGCGGATCAAGGTCGCCATCGTCGAATGGATCGCTGCAACCGGCGAATACAAGGAATGGACGGCGCTGAACGGCGAGTATGTCATATCGCAATCGGGTTCGATCTCAATTCCGATGATCGGAGAAATGCAGGTCGGCGACAAGACCGTCGAAGACATCAGCGCCGATATCGGCGAGAAGCTGAAGCAGATCACCGGTCTGGCGCTTGCACCGACTGCTTCGGTCGAGGTCGTCAAATATCCGATGATCTACGTGTCCGGCGCTGTCGAAAAGCCGAGCGAGCTGGAATTCAGGCCTGGCCTGACGGTGAAGCAGGCGATTGCTATGGCGGGCGGGCGCGAGCGCCGGTCCAGTCAGACCGGCGACTACTCGGAGGCGCAGCAGGTCAGCTATGCCGGCGAGATCAGCCGGATGGAGCTGCAGCTGAAACAGCTCGGCGCCCGACGGGCTCGACTTACGGCCGAACTCAACGATCAGCCGGCGATCGCATTTCCGCCGGAGATAAAGGCCGCTCCCGAAGGATCAGCCGTCTGGCAGATCATGACGAGCGAAGTCGATCTGTTCAATGCCAGGGCGGATGCCTTGCGTCAGCAACTCGCCGCGGCGGCGGATCTGGAAGTGCTGTTGCGCAACGAAATCAACATCCTCGATGAGAAAATGTCGTCGCAGGACGAGCAGGTGAAGATCGCGCAGGACGAGTTGAGCGATATTTCCAAGCTGGTCGACACGAAAATCCTGACCACCTCGCGAAAGACCTCGCTGGAGCGGATCGTCGCCGAGATGCAGGCAGGCAAGCTGGATCTTGTCGTTGCTTCGATGCAGGCAAAGCAGAAGCTGAGCGAGACCGAGCGCGACGCGCTCAATCTCAAGGGTCAACGCAAGACCGATGCCGGCCAACTGCTGCAGACTACCGAGACCGAAATCGAGGATACGAAATTAAAACGAAACACGACGCTGCAACTGCTGCAGCTTTCAGGTGCTTCGCTTTCGAGAAGTCAGAGCATGAAGGCGCTCGATCTTCAGCCGATGGAATACTGGATCACCCGCAACGGCGACGAGGCCAATGCGATCAAGGCATCGGAAGCGACTGCGCTGCAGCCGGGGGATGTTCTGGATGTGCGCTACAACATTTCCGGAAGCCTGGACGGCACAGCGCTTTCGTCTGCCGATACCGGCCAGTCTCAATAGTGATAAGTGAGCAATGTGGGGCGATAATCATGGCAATTCACGAGATCCGTAAGGGCTTGCGCAGCATTCCTTCGAGCGCCAAAGGTACAGGGGGCAGCGAATATATCTCCTTTCGTGACGTGTGGCGTTTCCTGCAGCGCCACTGGATGATCTTCGCACTGTTTACGGGGGCAGGTCTCGGCATCGGCGGCTTCTATATGGCGACGACCCAGCCGGTCTATTTGGCGACCACGCGGCTCGTCATGGATCCCGACCAGGGGCGCATCGTCTCGCAGGATGCCTTCACCGGAACGGTCATCATCGAGGCGGCGGAAATTGCGAGCCAGGTCGAGATCGTCAAATCCGAGGCGATTGCGCGCGCGGTCGTGCAGAAACTCAATCTCACAGAAGATCCGGAGATTGTAGGCGGCATGTCCTGGCAGGCTACGCTGCATGACAAGCTGCGTGCAATCTTCAGTTTTTTCAAGCATGGCGATGATGGCAGCGCGAAAGCGGAAACCACAGAAGATGACCTCATGCGCCGCACCATGGCCTCCTTCCTCTCCAGGGTCGAGGTTACGCGCGTTGGCCAGTCCTACATCCTTGAGATCGGATATAGTTCCGTCGACCCGCAAAAGGCGGCTCTGGCGGCGAATGCGATCGCAGAGGCCTATATCAGCACCGGCCTGTCGGAAAGGGCTTCCGCAGCGCAAAGTGGTGCCAGATGGCTGGAGACACGTTTGATCGAAGTCGGACGGCAGGCTCGCGAGGCAGCGATGAATGTCGAGGAGTTCCGTGCCAAAAACGGCATCATGGAGATCAGCACGTCGTCCTCCCTCGATCAGCAGCAACTATCGGAGATCAGCAGTCAGGCGGTTGCAGCCAAGGCACAAACGGCGGCAGAATCGGCCAAGCTTGCGACGCTCAACCAACTGATGTCAGGGGGTAAGGTCGAAGGCGACGTCGACGAGACGATGAACAATCCGCGCATACAGAAATTGCAGGAGGATCTCGGAGCTGCGACAATCAAATTGAACAATCTTACCGGCAGATATGATGCCGATAATCCAGCCATCATTGCCGCGCAACAGGAAATCGCTCGAATAAAGGGGGATATGCGCAAGGAATTCGAACGTATCCAGGCAGTCTACAAGGTAAATCTCGAAGTCGCCCAAACCCGCGAAAAGCTGCTCAGCGACGAATTGGCGTCGCTCAAAGACGCCGGAACGGACAAGAATCTGGCAAGGGTCGAGCTGTCGGAGATGGAAAGCCGCGCCACCACATACCGGCGGATGTATGAAAGCATCCTGCAGCAGCTGATTGGTGCACTGCAAAAGGAATCGTTTCCGCTTGGCAATGTTCGTGTTGTGACGGCCGCCGCCGTGCCGCTGGCAAAGACCTGGCCGAAGTCTTCCTTCGTCCTGCCGTTCACGGCCATGCTCGGCCTTGCAGCCGGTGTCATGGCAGCACTTTTACGGGATGGCCTGGATCGCCGCGTCAGCTCCAGTGAAAAGCTGCGGCGGGAATTGGGAATCAGTTCTCTCGGCCACGTGCCCGTCTACATGAGCCCGTCCTTCCTGCCGGGAAGCATGGCCGCCGCCAACGCCGGCTGGCGACGAACGATGCTGCCGTTGAGATCCGTGCTCGATACGCCCTATTCGCAATTTTCCGAAGCCTTGCGTGGCGTCAAGCACTCGATCGATTCCGCTTTTCCGCCGAACGCACCCATGGTGATCGGCATCACCTCGGTCGGTACTGGCGAAGGCAAGACCACGATTGCAACCAATCTTGCACAGCTCTACCAGCATGAAGGTGCATCCGTTGTGCTCGTCGACGCCGATTTTCTCAATGCGAGACTGAGCTGCGTGGTGACCGAAGCCGGCACGGATTTCGGCATGGAGGCATTGAGCATCACCGATGTGCCGCGCCGCTATGCTGTCGCCCATGAAGGCGGCCTACTTGTCGCGAAGGCCGAGCATGAGCCCGAGGCGGAGGTCATGCAGGCCCATGGCGGTGTCCCGGTCGTCACCGTCGACGAGACCGAAAAATCCGTGACCGCTTTTCAGCGCTATGGGCACCTGCCCGCGCTGAAGGCCGAGATCGACTTGTTGCGCCGGCGATACAAGGTCGTCATCGTCGATATGTCTGCCTTCGAGGATTCTGCCGACACCCGCGTCATCTGCACCTATCTCGAGGGCATTGTCGTCGTCGTCGGGCAGACGAACAAGATGACGGTGGAGAGACTGTCGGACGCGCTGGCAAGCTTCGGCACGACAACGATCAATATCCTCGGCATCATCGCCAATCGCAGCCATGAGAGGCGCCACCACCAGAATAATCGCCTTTGGCGCCGCAGGCAGGATCGTCGCCACGTGCGTGCATCCGCAAGGCGGCTGACCGGCAGCGTAACGGGTCGCCCCTTGAAGATTACGCTTGGTATCGCAAGTTCCGGCCGCCGCGATATCCTGTCGTCCATCCTCCCCCATGTTGCCAGCCAAACCCGGAAGCCGGACGAGATCGTCGTCTGCCTTTCCTCGCCGGAAGACATCGATCCGAGTTGCCTCAGAAATCTCGACATTCCGGTGCGGGTGCTTATCAGCGAGCGCGGGCTCTGCCGTCAGCGCAATCGCATCCTCGACAGCGTTCAGGACGCGGATATCGTCCTTTTCCTCGATGATGATTTTCTGATGACGCCTGCCTATATCGAGGAAACGGAACGGCTGTTTCAGCTGCAGCCGGATGTTGCCCTGTGCACCGGCACCGTCTTGGCCGATGGCATTACCGGGCCGGGCATATCCGTTCGTGATGGCTTACGATTGGTCGGTGCGAGCCGCAGGCGCCGCTCCGAGCCCTCGATGCAAATCCGATCTGTTTACAATGCCTATGGCTGCAACATGGCGATCCGCATGGCCATCGTCAAAGCGGCGGCCCTGCGTTTCGACGAGAACCTGCCCTTCTATGGTTGGCTCGAGGATGTCGATTTCAGCAGGCTCGTGGCCCATTATGGCCAGGTCGTCAGCGTCAAGCAGCTCGAAGGCGTTCATCTCGGCACGAAAGGTGGTCGATCGGGCGGTGTGCGTCTCGGCTATTCGCAAATAGCCAACCCGCTGTATCTCATGCGCAAGCGCACGATGAGCGTGCCGCAGGCAACCTTGCAGGTCGGCCGCAATCTTGCAGCCAACCTCGTCAAGGTCTGGCGGCCTGAGCCCTGGGTCGACCGCAAGGGCCGCCTCAAGGGCAATGTCATCGCGCTTCGTGATCTGCTCAAGGGCAGGCTGGCGCCGCAGAACATCGAAGCGCTGGAATAGTCCCGTGGTGCGCTCATCCGGCCTCGATCGTATTGTCGTCATCAACGACCGCTCCGCCAAGATAGGAGGAGCGTCGAATCTGGCGATACTCTCAGCCACTTTGCTGCAGGAAGCCGGGGTCGCCGTGACCTACTTCGCCGGCGATAGCGCCGGCTCCGAACGGCCGGCGGCCGATACCGTCAACCTAGCAGCAAAGCCGCTAATGCAGCAGCCGCGTCTGAGCGCACTTGCCAGCGGCCTTTACAGCCGTCAGGCCTATGACGGCCTGAGTGCTCTCATATCGCGCGTCGATACCAGGGGCACCATCTATCATGTCCACGGCTGGTCGAAGATCCTATCGCCGTCGATTTTCCGTGCCCTATGGCCGGTTCGGGATCGAGTCGTCCTGCACGCTCATGACTATTTCCTCTCCTGTCCAAATGGAGGATTTGCCAATTACCGCAGAAGCCAGGTTTGCCCTCTGACGCCGATGTCGCTCGGCTGTCTGGCGACAAACTGCGACAAGCGCGGCTATCATGAGAAGATCTGGAGATCGGCCCGCCATATGATGAGGGAGCATTATTATCCCATCCAGAAATTTGCCGCCAATATCATCGTCGTGCATCAACGTATGCGCGAATATTTCGCCCGCGGGCAGATGGATATGGGCAACATCGAAACAATTCGCAATCCGGTCGAGCCTTTCCTTGATCATCCTGCCGAGCCCTGGAAGAAGCGCGACTTCTTCTTTGTTGGTCGGCTGGAGCCGGAAAAGGGATTTGAAGATGCTGCGATCGCGGCGCGGCTTGCCGGTGGAAAGCTGCAGATCATAGGCGATGGTGCCGGCCGCCTTCGCCTGGAGCGGGACTTTCCGGAAGTCGTCATTCATGGCTGGAAGTCCAAGAGTGAGATGCGGAACATCCTTTGCGACGCGCGCGCGCTCGTCGTTTCCTCCCGGGTGCCGGAGCCTTTCGGACTGGCGGCGCTCGAGGCCGTGACGAGCGGCATCCCGGTGATCTTACCGGATACTGCGCTTCTCGGCGACGAACTTGCGACGCTCGGATGCGGGCTGACCTTTCAGGGGGGCAAGGTGGAAACGCTTGCAAGCGGAATGCGCCGGCTTGCCAGCGATGACATACTGCTTCGACTGATGAGCGTGAATTGCCTCCGCCGGTCAGGCGAGCTGGCGCACACACCGGTTTCATGGTGCGACGCATTGCTTAACCTGTACGATCGTGTTCTCGACCGTGCAAACGCCGCCAGGATGGATTTGCGATCGACCTTGAACGACGACTTTTCAGCCGCCCATCGACTGATCGACGAAGCAAGCTGAGGCTTGTGGGTAGCTTTGTGCCCGGCGTCCTACGCCAATGGGACTAACCCAATGTCCGCAGGGTCAATTGTCAAGGATTGGGGCAGCTGGCAGCCTTTGAAGGAAGCATGATAGTGGTGAGGGGTCCGGAAGATGTTATCGACTTTTGACAGCATTGCCCATCGCGAGCGATCTCGCCGCGAGGCGAAACGGGCGGAACGGCGGGGACGCGCCAAGCGTATTGTCGACCTTGTTCTTTCTGGGCTCGGGCTGTTGTTTCTGGCGCCGGCGCTGCTTGTCATCGCGATTGCATTGCTTCTGGTCGACGGCCGGCCCGTCATCTATCGCCACACGCGCGTCGGCCGCGATGGACGCCCGTTCGACTGTCTGAAATTCCGGACGATGCGCAAGGATGCCGATCGGCAGCTGGCGGAGCTGCTGGCCCGCGACGAGACGCGAAAGCAGGAGTGGCTATCGACACAGAAGCTGACGAACGACCCTCGCGTGCACTGGCTCGGGAAATACCTGCGCATGAGCAGCGCCGACGAACTACCACAATTGGTGAACGTTCAGCGGGGTGACATGAGCATGGTCGGACCTCGACCTGTCGTTGCCACGGAGCTCGATCGCTATGGAGCCAATCTCTATTGTTATCTGGGGCTGCGGCCGGGGATCACGGGCCTCTGGCAGGTCAACCGTCATGCCGACACCACTTACGAGGAGCGTATCCAGTTCGATCTGGATTACTTCCACAGCCGTTCCTTGCGCACCGATTTTGCAATTCTCGTAAAAACGGTCGGCGTCGTGCTGCTCGCACGCAACGAGAAAGAACGTCTCACCAAATGAAAAAAGCGGCTACGGCAATCCAGACGAGAAGGCAGAAGATCACCAGAATCCAACGAAGCAAAAGTTTCTGGCGCAATCCACCTGGCTGTCCCGAGGCGATGCGATCATGGTTTTCGTCTTTCATAAGCGGCTCTGCGTGGTGTTTCATGACGATTGCCGGCAAGCCCCTCTTCTATTACCGAGAATTTCGATCGGACCCTGACGTTCAGGGTAATAATTTCTCTGATACAAAATCGAATAATTCCGGCGCACCCCGCTTGCAGGCAGCGCTTCATTGCACGGAATCATGTCCTGAATGGGAACACTATAGACTTTATCTGGTGCAAAGCTGGAAACAATTGTGGATTATTATGTTACATTTCAATGGGATTTCGCAACCGGGCGATGCGAAGGCCGCCTTTGCTCGAATTTACTTGCCGCGACGGTGCGCTGATGGATAACTTTCCGCTTCGCCCCAAGCGTGCCGTCTGGACGAGCCTGCGTTACTGGCTGCGCGCCCGCATGCCCGCGATCATCGGCGACGGAGCCTCGACGCTCGTTTCGAAAGTCGTATCTCAGCTCGTCCAGCTTCTCATATTTCTCGTCGCTGCCCGCGTGCTGGAATCGGCCGAATTCGGTCTCTATGCGTTCAGTTCCGCCATTGTCGTCATGCTCGTCGTGATCTCAGAGGGCGGATGGGGTGAGTTCGTCATGAAGGCCGAGTGTACGGATCTCGAGCTCGACCAGATCGGCACGCTTTCGATCGTCGCCGGCGTGCTCGTGACCATCGTCGGCCTGCTTGCTGCCGCCATTGCCTGGCTCCTTTTCGGCAGGCCGCATGAAGCGCTTCTCCTCGTTCTTTTCAGCTGCTGGTTTCTGCCATCGTCTCTTTACGCGGTTTACGATGGGCTGCTGGTCGCACGTGGCTTGTTGCGCAAGCAGGCCGCCATCCGGATAGCAAGCGAAATTGCCGGGCTCTGCGTTACAATGCTGGGGCTGTGGCTCGGCTGGAATGTGTTTTCGCTCGCGGCCGGCCGGCTCATTTCGCAGCTCGTTTGTCTTGCCGGCTCGGCAGCCGTGCTTGCCTGGCGTCCCAAGCTGCATCTCACCTGGCCTTTCGCGCGCGAGGTTCTCGAGTTTTCGAGCCATATCCTGTCGAATCGGCTGATCCTCTTTCTGCGATCCTATTCCGGAACGCTTGCGATCGGCAGCTTTCTGGGCCTTGCGGAGGCAGGCTATTATCGGGTCGCGGAACGCATCGTCGCGGCATTTTCCGAACTCATCGGCGAACCCGCGCGAATGCTGGCCTGGACCTTGTTTCGCCGCGCAGCGATCGTGATCGGGGTGGACGGAAGACAGGTTCGCGACGCCGGACCTTCTGCAACGATCTTCATGACGGTTCTCATGGCAATCTCCACGCCGATCTATCTCGGCCTTTCGTTGATATCGTCCGAATTGATCGACATCGTACTCGGCGAAAAATGGGCGCCAGCGGCGATTCTGGTCGCGATCCTGTCGCTGAAACAGATCCTGTTGATGCCGGGCTACGTCACCGAAGCCCTGCTATCCCTGTCGGACAATATCAGGCGCATGCCTCCCACCCTGCTGTTGAATGCCGTGGTCTCCGTCTCCCTGATCCTGCTTCTTGCGCCTTTCGGCGTGGTCGCTGCCGCCTGGGGACAGTGCTTGGCGTCGCTGATCTCCTTTTTGACATCGATGCATCTGCAAAAGAATTATGGCGGCCTTCGGTGGGGGCGTGTGCTGCGCAAGAGCGGTTATCTTGCCGTTGCCGTCGCGTTGATGGCGTCAGCGGTTTACGGGCTCGGCTATTTCGCCGGATCGCTCAGCATGCAGCGCGTGCTTACCGTATTGCTGCAGGTGATCTCGGGTGGGGCAATCTATGTCTGCACGCTACTTGCTCTGGAGAAGATGAGCGGAGGTGCGGTTTCGATTCTATCGGGCAGGCGATAATCCACAACCAAAGGATAGGTAGAGATAGGGGATGCGGGATGACGGCTTCGTTGCAATCCAATTTGTCATGGTCGGCGCATGCGCGCTCGGCCTTGAAGAGCGCTGCACAGACGGCCGCTCAAGGGCTTTCGCCACTGCGTCTGGCCAGAGGGCGGCTCAACTATCTCTTGCCCTTTCCACGGCGGTTTACGGGCGCCTATGACACCTATCAGGCTGCCATGGCTGCCGCCCGCAGGCAGACGATGGCCGGTTACGATCATGATGAGATCGCAACCGTCGCCTTCGCCAAAATGTGCGAGGTGGCGCCCTGGGACTATCCGGTGCTGTTCTGGATCCGCAATTTGCTGCACGAGATCGATGGCCTCGTCGATGCGGGTGGTCACATGGGCACGAAATATCGTGCCTTCCGTCCTCTGCTGCCGTTCGACGGCGCTTTTCGCTGGGTCGTCCATGATCTGCCGGCCATCGTCCGCGCCGGGCGGAGCCTTGCCGAGAAGGAAGGCCTGACAAGCCTGTCCTTTGTCGATCGGATCGCAGACACCGGCGAGATGCCATTATTGCTTGGATCGGGGCTGATGCAATATCTCGATATGCCGCTATCCGGACTGCTATCGCAAATGCCCTCCCGGCCGCAGCACCTGATCCTCAACAAGGTTGCGCTCCGCAAGGGCAGCACCGTCGTCACGCTTGAGCGCATCGGCAGGTCCTATGTCCCCTATCATATGCGTAACGAGGCGGACTTCATCGACGATATCGCAAGGCTCGGCTACAAGCAGGTCGACCGCTGGTCCATCCCCTCCCTGTCGCACGCCATAGACACGCACCCGGAACTCGGTCGCAGCGAGAGCGCCGGCTTCTATTTTCGGCTGGGCTAGGATAATTCCAGGAAAAGTGCGTGGCAATTTTTCGTCGGGAATTACGAAAAAAGGACTGAGCATTTTCGCGATTCGAGCGGAAGGTCTTAGCCGTGATGGAGCGATAGGTCCGCTTCGCTTTGATGATGCGGTCTGTGCAATTGCTTGGACACGTGTCGTTGCTTGAGGTGATCGGCAAGTCGGATAGACAGGGCGAGCAGCATCAGCGTCGGATTGGCGTGGCCCGGCGTCGGAAATACGGAGCTGCCGGCAATGAACAAGCCGTCGATGCCGTGAACCATGGCGTCGGTATTGACGACGCTCGTTCGCGGATCGGTTCCCATGCGGGTGGTGCAGGAAGGGTGAGCCATATCCATGAAGACGGGCAGGGTGTTCTCCCTTGCCGCAATCCAATCCGGCAGCACTGGCTTTGGTAACCCAACGCGAACGAATTCGTTCGAGATCAATCCTGCAAGTCGTTTGACGCTGGCTATTTCGCGGTGACCGATTTTCCAGTTGACCCGCGGCAATGGCTGACCGAAGCGATCGCGCTGCTGCGCGAGCATGATACGGCTTTCGGGATTGAGCTGTTGCTCGACCATGACGTCGAAGCGCAATTCCGTCGAGCGATGCGGCAGGCCGCGCTTGCGCACGAGGCGTTCGTAGAGTCCGGAGGTGATCATATCAGCCGATCTCGCGACCGTCGCAAGGTCTCCCATGACGGTCTTACCTGCGCCCTTCGTCAAGCGCCTCAGCGCCGCCCAGGGATCATCCCGAGCATGAAGCTGTACCGGATAGGCGGCGCAGTTGGTAAGGCCTTCGTGTGCCTGAATTTCGGGGCTTAAAGACAGGCCCCTGAGATAGAAATGCGTGCGCCCGCCATGACTGAGGCCATAGAAATTGAAATGCCGCGCGATCGCGTCGATGTCGCGTCCTGCGAAGCGGCAGAGCGATGTGCGGGGGTGATCACAGAGATAGCGGCCGACAACATCATGCCTGTTGCCTATGCCCGCCGGCAGCCGGGAATTGGATGCGAGCAGCAGGCGTGCATTCTCGACGCCCCCGCCGCAAAGAACGATCGTGTTTGCACGGACCGTTGCGCTGCGTCCGATGGCGCTCCGGAGATTGAGGGAGGTCACCCTGCGGCCTTCGCTGTCGACATTGATCTCGGTCACCGTGGCATGCGTCAGAAAACTTATGTTCGCGGACGTGATATCGCCAGCAAGGCGGGCAAAGCGTGTCGGCTCGGCACGCGGATGGCGCATGTGGCTGAATTGCCAGAAGAAAGGCTTGAGGAGCCGCTTGTCCAGACCGAGATCGTCCGGGCGTGAATGGAGCAAAGCAAAAAGGCGTTCATCGTAGAGGTTCGGCCCGAGGTTGAGCAGTTTGCCGGCGCGATCGAGAGCGGGCAGCAGTTGCTCGCGATCGATCGGCCAGCCGGAGAGCGGCAGCCAGGGCCGGTTCAGGAAATCGATGTCATCGAAGGCGGCGCATTTGCCGATCCAGGTGTGGCTGCTGCCGCCAAGCAGGCGATTTCGAAGCTCGAATGCGGGAACATCGTTCAGCCACGCCAGCTTGCCGGTATAGCCCCGCCCTTCGGGCACGGCATTCGCCGAAACGAATGGCTCGCCAATGTTCTCGACGGAATTCAGTGCCTGGATTTCCGCCTCGTAATCCTGGCCGCCGCTCTCGATGACGAGGACACGAATGCGGGTATCGGCAAACTCGCGGGCGATCGCTATTCCGGCAGGTCCGCCACCGATAATCGCAATATCGGCATGTATTTCAATCCCTTCCGGCATAGATCTCAAGTCACTGGTTATCATGATCGTTTTCCCGCTCGTTTTCCCATTTTTTACCAGCATCGCGAGCGTGCGGATAATTGTTCGATTGGCATAGGTACGCGCGATATCTACCGATTTCGGATAGGTGATCTGATCGGTTCCGGCGGCTTTTTCAGTCGGAAGTCCATGCTGAAAATGCGTCAATCACAGGCTAGGCTCTCCAGCAAATGCCGAGTTTCCTGGGAGCAAAAATCATGGCCAAGGTGGGATTACGGGAGTGGTTGGCGCTCGCGCCGGTATTTGCCTCGGGCAAATTGGCACGCTACAGCGACGAGACCGGCGGCCCGCTCGGGCGCTTCGAGTCCGATTTTTCCACCAAGTTCGGTGTGCGCCATACGTTGGCGACGAGCAGCGGAACCGGCGCCCTGATCTCGGCGCTGGTTGCCGCCGGTGTCGGTCCCGGAGATGAAGTGCTCGTGCCGGCCTATACCTGGATTGCAACCGCTGCCGCTCCACTGGCCGCCGGCGCGGTGCCGGTCCTGGTCGATATCGATCACACGCTCACCATGGATCCGCAGGACATCCTGCGTAAGATCACGCCGCAGACGAGGGCAATCATCCCCGTCCACATGTCGAACATGGTGTGCGATATGGACAGCATCATGCGCATTGCCCGCGAGAACAATCTCGTAGTCATCGAGGATGCCTGCCAGGCTGTCGGATTGCATTACAAGACCAAGCGGGTCGGTACGATCGGTGATTTCGGAGCGTTCAGCTTCAATCAGTTCAAGAACATCAATTGCGGGGAGGGTGGGGCCGTTGTCACCAACGACGCGCGGCTCTTTGCGCGCGCCCGGATGTATCACGACATCGGCTCCATGTTTCGCGGCCATCTCGACAATGCCAACGAGCCGCCCATGCTGGGGGTGAATTTCAAGGCGAGCCAGATTCAAGGCGCCATGTTGAACGTGCAGCTGAAAAAGCTTGATCCGATGATTGCCCGCATGCGAGAGCGCTACGATGTGATGAGCGAAATCTTCGCCAAGAGTGCGCAGATCATGGTGGGGCCTCACAACGACATAGGCAATGCGGCAGGCCTCCACGTCATCTTCGAGACGTCGGACGAGGCCAAGCGATTTGCCGAGGAAAATAAGCGCGGTGTCTATCGGCTCTTCGATTCCAGCCGCCATGTCTATACCAACTGGCAACCTGTTTTGCAGCAACGCACCGGCCATCCGGCGATGAACCCCTTCCACTGGACCGATCGGAAGATCGAATACACGCCGGAACTTTGCGCGCAGACACTCGATATCCTGAAGCGCAGCTGCCGCATCAGCCTTGGAGAAAACTATCCCGTTGCGTTGGTCGCCTATATGGCGAGGCGGATGTCGCGGCAGGCCAAATCGAAGAACGCCAATCTCCTATACGCAACGATCTGACATGGAGAATATCGGGCCTGACACAATCGATGTCTGGCACTGGAAGCTGGACATGCCGTTGCCTGATCTCGGCATGTACATCACTTTGCTGTCGCTCGACGAATGCGTTCGGACCATTCGCTTCGTCCATGATCGCGACAGGCATCGTTTCGTCGCCGCTAGGACCGGGATGCGGGTGATCCTCGGGCGCTATCTCGGCATTCCGCCGCGGTCGATAGGCTTCGACTATGGTGACAACGGCAAGCCTTACGTCGCGATCGGCGGCGCTCGTCCCATCCATTTCAATCTCAGCCACAGCGCCAACCTGGCCGTGCTTGCTGTTTCCGATCGTTATGAACTCGGCATCGATATCGAGGAAATTCGGTTCCTGAAGGAAGACATTGCGAAATGGTTCTTCTCCCGCAAGGAGTATCAGACGCTTCGATCTCTGCCGGCTGATGGCTACCTGGATGGTTTCTATCGCTGCTGGACGCGCAAGGAAGCGTTCATCAAAGCCCATGGTGCCGGCTTGTCGCTGCCGCTCGATAGTTTCGATGTCGCCTTCGACAGAACGAAACAATCGCGATTGGAACGGCTGGAGGGGGATGAGGATGCACCGCAAAACTGGGCCATTCTGGAGCTTGCGACACCGGCCAACTTCGCTGGCGCCGTTGTCGCCTCGACCGGCGGGCACCAGGTATGCCTGCGCTATCGCAATGGAAATATCAGTCAGATGGTCAGCCGCGCATCGAGAATGTAGCGCCCGTCGGCGGCATCGAAGTGATGGCAACCATGGAGCCCGGCCTTGAAAGCCGGGGTAACGGTGCGGATGCGGCGTTCGCAATAGTCGTCGAGCGTGAGTTTCTCGATCTCCATGATGTTGAGAGCATAGCCATAAATGCCGTATGCATTGTGCTGCGAGGGCCGCAAGAGCCTGCCGCCACGTTCGAAGATGCGCCCCGCGCCTCGTGCCTCGGTGCTGCCTATGACGACCGGATTTCGCTTGTGGGGTCTTATGCCTGTGAGCGCTGGGCCGTCGACCTCGAACAGATAGAGCTCGCTGCAATGGTCTTCATAGGTATGGAAATCCGACAGGTTGGTGAATAGCCACCATTTGCCGCCATGGCGGATCAAGACGCTATCGGCCGGCGATTGACCCTCGAAAGCCGTGGCATGCAGCTCCCATTTCAGCGGAAACTCGCGGCAGCGCCAGACCTCCAGCCGCCGTGCCTGATGCGTTTCCGGTATCATGAAGATCTGATCGCCATCGCGGAATATGAATGGATAGGAGAGATGGTAGGGGCGCTCCAGCGCTACCCCGACCTGTGTGAGCGCATCGCCGTCGAAACGGCCGACCGCGATATGCGCCTTGCGGTCGCCGTGGGAATAGGCCTCATAGAACAAATAGCATTTGTCATCCTCCTGAAACAGGAATGGATCGGCCTTGATGCTGTTATCGGAAGGTGGGATTTCGACCGCCTTGCTTGGATCGAAATCATCGATGTGACCGTGTCCCGTATAAAGCGTCCATATGGCCGACTCGGCGCGGAGCCTCGCCCTGATCGATTTGAATGCTTTGACCGAGACCGATCCCGCGACGATGCAGCCGTAGCGAAAGAGGTCGCCCAGCGATGGTGCCTGATCGACGGTCGAGCTGGAGAAGGCGGATGGGTTGAACCGCCTGGTGTCGGCGAGCCGCGTCAGTTCCCGCAGCAGAAGGGTAACGCTTCGCTCCCGCACGAAAGCACTCAATCGCGCTGCACTGGGCTTGATGTTGAATGACGCCCGCGCAATCTCGAATCTGCCAGCTTTGCCACCGCACTTGGCATAGAGGACCAGATCGGCAGTCGGCGCACGGGCAAGGACCTCGGCATAGCCGTACCAATCCACATCCGCCGATCGCCGGTCGGAGAGATTGAAGGCCCATTCTCCGAACGGGAGAGCCGCGATCGCGTCGTCGGCCATGCTCATTGGAACCATGCGGATGACGAGGTCCAGCTTCAGACGGCGCAGCGATGCCGCCGTGATGTTGTCGGGAGTGCCTGCCTTGTCTCCATCGGATTCGTAGCAGTCGATAAAATGACGCCGGCTATTGAAATGTTTTGGCAAATAAGTGGGTTGACGTGCAAGAGCCTGAGTCTCCAGTCGCGCACTCCAGGACAACAGCTTCGATGCCTTGCCGTCGCCGAACGGATGAGGATGGGTCAGCACGGCTGCAAGCTCCAGACCCGGGGCGGCCAGAATTCGGTCCAGGATCATCAGCTCCCAGTTTTCGAACGCATGTCCGCGCGCGACGAGAATGCCGACCTTCAATGGCTTGGTCTCGTTCATGACTGTTTCCTCTATGGCTCGACCATTTGCCGGGCGTGATTGCGGGGCATCGGCGGCTACCTAAGGCAATTCCAGGAAAAGTGCGCAGCGGTTTTCCATCCAGAATTGCGTGAAAACAAAGAGATAGAGCGATTCAGATATTTCGTGAAAAGCTGAACCGCTCTAGTCGTCGGTGAGTTTTCCCGAGAGCGTCGACGCCAGGTCGCGGATACCGTTGCTGGTCAGCGAATCCTCGTGCCAGCCGTCGATATCGACCACCATGCAGTCCTCTCCGACCGCCTCACCCCATCCAAATCGCATTTTGCGCGCCCGAGGATGCGTCGCACTGCTTCGAAGCAGAACGACGCTCTCATCCTTTGTCTGCGGCGGCTTATAGCGACGCGCTGCCGTCACCAGCAATTTCGTAACAGCCTCGTTCGCCTCCTCTTCGGGCGAGTATTGACCGGCCTTGACGCCGAAGATCCTCAGAAGCGCCAGGGAGACTTCGAACTCCTTGAGATAATCGATCAGCCGGATACGGCGGGACAGCAGTTTCCGGGTGAAATAGGCAAGACGCTTGCGCCGCCGCTCCCGGTGCCATCGGGCTTGCTCCCGCTTGGGCAAAGAAGCGAAATAGCCTGGAGCCCAGGCATCGATGATGGCCGTGACGCCGACATTCATGCCTTTTTCGCGCAGCTGCCGGCTGATTTCCATCGCAAGGACGCCATTGACGCAGAGTCCGACGATGGCAATGCGGCCCGCGGCCTTGTCGATCTGCATGGCATCGATCGCGTGGCCGGCGATATCCTCGATGCTGAGGCGGTCCAGGCCGCCCGTCAGATCCGCATGGAACATGTTGACGTTGTAGACCGAGATCTCGTCCGGCAATTCGTTGGCAAGACGGTAGTACAGGAACGGATGGTTGAGGGTATAGACCGTCCCGGTCCCCACCCCATGTTTGCAGGTAATCAGCTCCCATGGGTTTACTGCTTTTTCCCGCGGTTTCTCGATCTCCTCGCTGTTGAAGATCGCAGCTGCAAAGCCCGCAAACGTCGGCTGTTTGAATAGAAGCTGCAATGTCGGGCTTGCATCGAATCTTGCGCGTGTTTCCGATAGTAGCCGGAGCGCGAGGAGCGAGTGGCCACCAAGCGCGAAGAAATCATCATCCGGGCGTATTTGCGGAACCTGTAGGACTTCCTTCCAGATTTCAGCAAGCGCTTCCATTCGCGTATTCGGTGGCGATTTGCCTGTGACGGCGCCATCCACCGACGCAATCTTGGCGGAAGCTGCCAGGTGCCGCCGTTCCGGCGCAACGAGCGAAGAAAGCGGCGCCTCAGGGCGATCGAGAGCAATTTCATAAGCGTTCCTCCATAGTTGCAGGAGGCTTTCGATGGTGCTGGCTTCGAACAGATCGGCATTGTATTCGATCGACATGCGCCAGCCGGTCGGCCGTCCGATCATGATGAAGCTGAGGTCGTAGATGACGCCGGGCGACTGCGAGGGCGAGCTGATCAGCTCGAAGCCGCCGTAGCGACGATCTTCGAGAAAGGCCTTCTGCAGATTGAAGTTGACCGAGATCAGCGGATTGCGCGCCGGATCGCGCACCGGATTGACCAGTTCCACGAGCTTGTTGAACGGCATGCGCTGATGGTTCAGCGCCCCTTCGATCGTCGCGCTGACGGAGCGAATATGTTCGGCAAAGCTGACATCGGAGCCGAAATCGAAACGCAGCACCAGATTGTTGATGAAGACGCCGATCATATCCTCCAGATCGCTATGTTCGCGGCCGGCGATCTGCGAGCCGAAGAGCACGGTCGGTGCCTCGGTCAAGCGATGAAGGGCTGCGCTGAGGACGGCCGCGCCGAAACTATATTGCGACACGCAATGCGCGCGCGCGGCTGCATCCATGCGATCGGTGAAGGCGGGTGGCTGGACAATGGAGAGAATATCGCCGTGATTGGTTTTGACCTGACCGCGAGGCCGGTCGGAAGTGACTTCAAAATAAGGAGCACCGAGCAAAGTTTCGCGCCAGAAGGTTTTTTCCGTTTCGAAGCCGTAGCTCTGCAGATATTCCTGCTGCCAGAGGGCATAGTCACCATACTGCAAGGGCAGCTCGGGCAGGACAGGTGCGCGCCCCGCATCGATTGCGGCGGCTATTTCGCCGACCTCCCGCCCGAGGACACGGATCGACCAGCCGTCGAAGCAGCTCTGATGGGCCGTAATCAGCAGGAAGCCGCGCTCGTTTTCTGCCATCAGCAGCGTGACGCGGAATAGGCCCGGCATGCTGAGATCGAAGGGCGCCTGCGCCGTCTCCTCGCCGATCGACAAGATCCGTGCCTGGCGCTGCTCCGGCGGCATGCCGCGCAGATCGATCACCGACATCTTGAAATTGACGTCGCTGACGGCCTGCTGGAAGGGCTGACCACTTTTTTCGATGAAGCGGGTTCTCAATATTTCATGACGCTGAATGATCTTGCGAAATGCAGCTTCGAGGGTCGCAACCTTGAATGAACCCCGGATTTCCCACCGGACCGCGACATTGAGCGCGGGGTTGCCGGGATTGAGCTGATCGAGGATCCAGCAGCGCAGTTGAGTCTGCGTACAGGGAAATTCGCCGATGATCTGCGGTTCGGCAAGGGAACCGCTTGGACTATTGTCGACTGTACTCATAGAGATGCCCCCAGGCCGCGGCGTGCGCCGTTACGAAAATCTCGCAGTGATGGAATGTGAAGCTGAACAGGATCGGACAGAGCTTCCGCCTGGCTGTCGGCAAAGGCTGCCAGCGCGGCAATCGTCGGATGGCGCAATAGATGTTTTGCCTCGAGCGACAGCCCATTGTCGCGCATGCGGGCAGCGATGCGGAATATGGCAAGTGAATCGGCACCCAGCGCGTAGAGATTGTCGTCGATGCCGATGTCGCCAAGGTTCAGCACGTCCTGCCAGATCGCCAGCAGCCGTTGTTCCATTTCGGTTTTCGGCTGGACCTTGGTTGGCGCGGCACCACGCTGCGGCACGCCGCGCTGTTGCAAGGTCTTGCGGTCGAGCTTCCCGTTGCCGGTCTGCGGCAGCTCGCTTTCCATCACCCAGAAGCTTGGCACCATATGCGCCGGTAGATTGCCTTTGGCATGTGCCGCGATATCGGCTGCAAGTGCATCGCCGCCCTCCGCAGTCGGCACGATGTAGCAGACCAATGAACGATCGCCCCTGGCGTTTTCGGCGACGACGGTCGCACATTGGCGCACCCCTTCCACCTTGGAGATGACGGCCTCGATGTCGCCAAGCTCGATGCGGAAGCCGCGCAGCTTAATCTGCTGGTCACGCCGTCCGAGCAGCTGCAGCGAGCCGTCGGCAAGCCGCCGTCCGACATCGCCGGTCTTATAAAGCCGCATCGGCCTGCCGATGGCGAAGCAATGCGGGACGAAAGCCTTCTCGGTGAGATCGAGGCGATCGAAGTAGCCCTCGGCAAGCCCGTCGCCTCCGATGTGCAGTTCGCCGATGACGCCGACCGGCGCGATATTCTCGCTCTGGTCGAGGATGAAGAGCTGGGTGTTGGCGATCGGATGGCCGATCGTGATCGGTTGATCCGCATCTGTGATGCGCTGCAGCGACGACCAGATCGTCGTTTCCGTCGGGCCGTACATGTTCCAGAGCTCGCCGCCGATCTGAAGCAGGGAGCGTGCCAATTCCTTGGGCAGGGGCTCGCCGCCGCAGAGCATTTTCAGTGTCCGTCTCTCCTTTAGGCCAGCTTCGACCAGCATCTGCCAAAGCGTTGGCGTGGCCTGCAGCACCGTGGCATCATGTTCGTCGATGAGCTTAACCAGTGCAAAGCCATCCTGGACCTGGCTGCGGCTGGCGATGACGACCTTTCCGCCCGATATCAACGGCAGGTAGAGTTCAAGGCCGGCTATGTCGAATGAGATTGTGGTGACTGCGACAAGCGTGTCATCCGCACCGAAGCCGGGCTCCTTCACCATAGAGAGAAGGAAGTTCGTCAGGGAGCGATGCGAAACTTCGACACCCTTCGGCATGCCGGTCGAGCCGGAGGTGAAGATGATGTAGGCGGATGCGGTCGTGTCGACAGGCAGGGTCTTCAGGGCAAGGCCGGTCATCGAGTTGATCGCCTTGGCATCCTGATCGAGCCGGATAACAGGGATATCCGTCGCTGCGAGCCGAGCCATATCGTCGCTATCGCAGATCAGGCCGCGGATACGGGCGATTTCCAGCGTCTGCCGCAGGCGCGGTTCCGGATGTGCCGGATCCATCGGCACGTAGGTGTGCCCTGCCTTCATCACGGCAAGGAGGGCGACGATCATATTCAGCGAACGCTCGACCAATATTGCAATCCGCTGGCCGTGGTCGGGAAGCGCCATCTGGAGGTAGAGGGCCAGCTGGTTCGATCGGGTTTCCAGCTCACCGTACGTGATCGACTGGCCGTCATGTTGAGCGGCAACGGCATTCGGCTGTTCGGCTGCCTGTTTGGAAAAGAGCGAAAAGACGAATTGATCGTGATCGTAAGGCGCAGCCGTCCGATTGAGATCGTCGACCAGCCAGGACTTCTCAGCCGCGGAAAGCAGAGGCAGCTCGCCGATCCTGTGATCCATATCCTTGGCCAAGGCTGCCGCCAGTGTCGAGAAATGGCCGATCCATCGTTCCACGGTCGTGCGGTCGAAGACATCGGCGTTGTAGTCGACATCGATGCGGATGTGGTCGCTTGCCTCGATCATGTTGAAGAACAGGTCGAAGTTGGAGAAGGCCTTCGCATTCGGCTCGATGGTCGGCGTTAGATCGCCAAAGGACGATCCGCCGGCCATGCGCTCGAGGTTGAACTGGATCTCCGTGAGCGGCAGGCGGCGTGGATCACGCTTGGTATCCAGTTTGCGCACCAGCGTGCCGTAGGTGTAATCCTGATGTTCAAAAGCCTGGAAGACGAGCTGCTGCGTTGCTTTCAGATGCGCCGCAAACGGCTCCGTCAGCGATACAGCTTGACGCAACGGCAGCAGATTGACGCAATGGCCGACGAGGATCTGGCCGTTAAGCAGGCTTTGACCGGCCGAGGGAATGGCGATGACGATGTCATCCTGGCCCGATAGCCGTGATACCATCACCTGGAGGGTCGCCAGCAGCGTTGAAAATAGTGTGGCGCCCGACTTCGCCCCCCTTTTCTTCAGCGCCTTGTAGACGTCGGCGCCGATATAGCCGGTGCAGCTTCCGCCGGCAAAGCTGCGATATTCCGGCCGCGGGCGATCCAGCGGTAGATCGGGAAGATCGGGGACCGTCTTGAATTGATCGAGCCAGAATTGCTCGGTCGCCCGCGATTTCTCCGGTCTGGGCGAAAGGTCGGTCGAATAGGTCGCAAAGGAAAGTGCTGGCTGGAATTCCGGAACATTGCCGGCCTTGTAGGCCTCATAGGCAGTCGCCAGCTCTTCGATGAAAGTGTTGATAGACCAGCCGTCGCAGATGATGTGATGAGCCGTGAAGACCAGCACATGCTTTTCGGGTGCCAAGCTGATGATGCTGGCGCGGACAAGGGGGCCGTTGATCAGGTCAAAGGGCGTGTGAGCATCATCGTCGATGAGAATGGCGAGGCCTTGCTCATCGATGTCTTCAAGGAGTGGCAGTTCGAGCCTGAAATCCGGAATGAAGCGGAAAGACTCGCCGCTGCGGTCGAAGCGAATATGGAAGGCGTCGTGACGCGCAATGACCGTATCGAACGCTTGCCGGATGGCCGTCTCGTCCAGGGTTCCCTCCAGCGTCAGCGAGAAGGACTCGTTGAACGAGCAGGAGGCTTCGTCGCCCGCCTGGGCTGCAAGCCATATTTCCGTCTGCGCTTCCGTCAGCGGTGCGGATTGCGGCCTTGCGACAGATGCCTCTACCGGCATTGGGGATAGGGTTGGCTCCTTAATCGCGGTGAATATGCCGACCGCCTGCATGGCATCGAGACTGTCGCGGAAGGCCTTTGCGATGAAGCGGAAGTCGTCCTCGCTGTGGGCTGTTGTCAGGAAGCAGGGGTAACCATCCTGTATATGGACGCCATTCAATCGCATCTGCGCATAAAACAGTGCGCCGAGCGGGTCCTGACTGGAGAAGTCGGTGGCAAACCAGCTCTTGTAGCCGTGAACAACATCGGCGATGCCGCGTCTGGCGAGATCGGCCCTGATCTCGGCAACCAGTGCCTCTGTTCGCTCGGCGACGCGGCCGTAGAGGGCCGAACCCTCTCCCTGAATGTGATGCAACACGGCTTCGGCAGCGGCAAGCACCAGCGGATGACGGACGAAGGTGCCGGCAAAGAATGTCGGTGCCGTCATGGGAACGGAGTTGTCGCCGTAAGTCCAATGGCCGCCGTCGAGGGCATCCATGAAACGCGGGCTGCCGACCAGCACGCCGATCGGCATACCGCCGCCGACGACCTTGCCATAGGTCGCCATGTCGCCTTTGATGCCCCAGATCGCCTGCATCCCGCCGGGATCGACGCGGAAGCCGGTGACGACCTCATCGAAGATGAGGGCGAACTCGGATTGAGTGGCGATATCGCGCAATTCTCGAACGAATTCGCGCGGTTGCAGTTCCGGATGACGGCTCTGGATCGGCTCGATGATGACGGCTGCTATATCGGTTGCATTGGCGCGGATGAAATCGAGGCTCTCCGGCGCGCCATAGCGCAGCACCGTCATGTTCGACACCGAGGCCAATGGAATGCCGGAGGCAACCGGCAGGGCAATTGGCTTGTCGGCGCGATTGCGGCCCTTGACCAGAACCTCGTCGAATTGGCCGTGATAGTCATTGGCAAAGACCACGACCCGATCGCGTCCGGTGACGGCGCGTGCAAGCCGCATCGCGGCCATGACCGCTTCCGAGCCGGTGTTGCAGAAGGTCACCCGCTCGTGGCCGGTCACATCGGCAATCATCTTGGCGACATCGCCGGCAAGTGGCGTCTGCGGACCGATGGCAAATCCGCGATCGGCTTGAGCCTTGACGGCGTCGATTACGAAATCAGGTGCATGGCCGAAGGCCGTCTGCCCGAAGCCGTTGACCAGGTCGACATATTGGTTGCCGTCGATATCCCAGATATGGGCGCCCTTGGAATGATCGCAAACGATCGGAAATACCATTTCCTTCCAATCGGCGCGGAAGCCCGATGCGGATCGGGGGTCGGCCAGGTATCCGCGATGCTCCTGCGTGAATGCCTTGGATTTGGCATTCTTGGTTTCATAGGCCTTGGTGAGATCAGTGATGAACTCCTGCTTGGCGACGGAAATCTCCGATGTCACGCTTTTGGCACTTGGACGATAGAGCTTGATGCGCTCGGTGCCGAAATCGCTTTCGACGGGAGCGGACGAGGGCTGGCTTGCTGCAGCTTGCGGCGCCGGCAAGACGGGCGCTGCGGGTAAAACGGCCGATGCGGGAAGCCCGCTTGGTACGACGGTGGCCGGAGCACCGCCCTGCATGGCTTGCAACATCAACAGCTGTTGGGAAAACAGTGTTTGTGCCATCTGGATCTGCGATTGCAGTACCGTGGCGAGATCTGAGGCCGCAGCTGGCATCGATGCGACTTGCGGAACGGGCGCCGTCATTGGCGCGGATGCCGATACCGGCATGATCGGCATCGCCGCGGCGGCGATGGGAGAGGCCGCCGGCAACGGATCAGCCGTCTTCACCGGCTCAGGAGGCATTTGCTGATCGAGATGAACGGCCAGGTCGGCGACGGAAGGAATATCGCTCAGCAATTCCCGGAACGATATTTTGACCTTGAAGTCTTTCTCGATGCGCTGCGCGAACTGGCCGACGAAAAGCGAGTCGAAGCCGAGCTCCAGGAATGTCGCTGCCCGCTCGTCCGGCCCAAGCGTTTCGCCCGACATGTCGCTGAGCAAGGTCAGAAGCGCTGTTTCCAATTGCGGCAGACGGTTGGAGGTGGGAATGGGTGCTGCAACATTCATTGCTCGATTCTCCTCAGTGAGGTTGACGTCAGAGACAAAGGGTTCGGCGATTGGCCGACTGTCTGTTTCGGCATTCGGGCGCTGAGTCGATGCGCGACGGCTGGGTGGCGGGGCATCGATCCAGTGGCGCTGCCGCTGGAAGGGATAGGTTGGCAGGGACAGCCGCTGCCGTGCGGCGGAAGGATAGGTTGGCCAGTTGAGACGGCAGCCGGCCATCCATAGCTTGCCATGAGCTTCGGCAAGAGTTGCCGCAGCGGCGGATGCCCGATCATGTTCGGGCAGGCTTTGTACGACCGCGGCAAGATTGTCGCGTGCGATCGTCTGTGCGGCAAAAACCGACAGCGTACGCCCCGGCCCCACTTCGAGAAGAACCGGCTTGCGGTCGCGGCAGAGCGTGGCAAGCCCGTCGGCAAAGCGAACGGTGTCACGGCAATGCATGGCCCAGTAATCAGGCGAGGTTGCCAATTCGGCCGTCTGCCAATCGCCCGTGACCCCGGAGATGAAGGGGATGGTGGCCGTGCCGTAGGTGACCTTCTCGGTCTCCTGGCGTAGCGCCAGCGCTGCGTCATTCATCATCGCGGAATGGAAGGCGTGCGATGTGTGCAGCCTGCTGAAGGCGATTTCAGCTTCCGAAAGTGCTGCGCAAACCGTCTCGATATCAGCAAACGGACCGGAGATGACGCAAAGTTTCGGGGCGTTGATCGCGGCGATCTCCACCGCGCCGTGCAGGTAGGAGGCCGTCGTTGCTGCATCGGCACGAACGGATACCATCGCGCCTTGCGGCTGATGCTGCATCAACCGGCCGCGATTGGCCACGAGACGCAGGCCATCCTCGAACGAAATGACATTGGCGAGCGTAGCGGCAACGAACTCGCCAACGCTGTGACCGATCATAGCGTAGGGCTTGACGCCGCGGCTGAGCCACAACCGGGCAAGCGCATATTCAACGAGATAGAGGCAGGGCTGCGCAATGCGGGTTTCGCGCTGCTCGTCGGTGATGGCCTGCGTCGCTGAGCCGGTGTGGCAGATGTAGTCGCGCAGATCGAGCCCGAGCGTCATCTTCAAAAGCTCGGAACCGCGGTCGATCCAGCGGGCAAACTCCGGTTCTGAGCGGTAAAGTCCGGCACCCATGCCGACATATTGCGCGCCTTGGCCGGGAAACATGAACGCGACGGACGGCTGATCGGCGGCGACGAGGGGCTGGTAGCTCTCCGTCGTCAGCTTGAGGATCGCTTCCTCGATATTTTCGGCAGCAATGGCCAGCCGGTGACCGAACTCACGTCGTCCGGTTTGAAGCGTGTGTGCCAGTTGCGCCATCGAAAGCTTCGGGTTTTCGGCGAGATGGTCGCTCAGATTGGTGCGCATCTCGGCAAGCGCCTGCTTGTTGCGAGCCGAAAGGGGGAGAATGTGGGGTCCCTCTACCTCTTTCGACTGAGCCGGCGGGTAGGGAGGCTCCTCCAAAACGACGTGAACATTTGTTCCGCCTACGCCGAAAGCGCTGACACCCGCTCTTCGTGGCGCTTGTTCCCGTGGCCAATCGGTTGCCGTTGCCGGAATGTAGAAGGGGCTTTTCTCAAGATCGATGCGCGGATTGGGCTGCTGATAATTGGGCATCGGCGGGATTTTCCCGCTGCGCAGAGCCAAGGCCGTCTTGATGAGGCCTGTCACGCCGGCAGCCGCGTCGGTATGACCGATGGTGCCCTTGACCGATCCGAGCGCACAGCGGGCTGGCTCTGACGCATCCTGCGCGAAGGCGCGCGTCAATCCGTTGAATTCGATGGGGTCGCCGAGCGGCGTCGCCGTGCCATGGCATTCGATATAGCCGATGCTCGAGGGATTGACGGCTGCATTGGCGAGAGCCGTGGCAATCGCTTCGGCCTGCCCCTCCACACTCGGCGCCGTAAAGCCGACCTTGTCGCTGCCGTCATTGTTGATGCCATAGCCGCGAATGACCGCATAGATGTGATCGCCGTCCTTGAGCGCGTCCTCATACCGTTTCAGGAGGACGACGCCCGCCCCGCTGGCAAAAACCGTTCCGGCGGCGTTGGCATCGAAGGGCCGGCAGGTTCCGTCGGGTGAGGCCATGCCGCCTTCCTGGTAGATGTAGCCTCGCTTTTGCGGAATGGTCACGGAGATGCCGCCGGCCAGAGCCATGTCGCAGCTATAGGTCAGCAGGTTCTGGCATGCTTGAGAAACCGCGAGGAGCGAGGTTGAGCAGGCGGATTGCACCGTGAAAGCCGGACCGCGCAGGTTGAATTTATAGGCGATGCGGGTCGCCAGCGTGTCGTTGAGTGCGCCGACAAGCTCATGAAAGCAGCCGATCTGGTAGTTCGATGTGAACTCTTCCGCTTTGGCGCGATCGCGCAGAACATTGTTGATCAGGTAAGTCGGCATCGAAGAGCCGGCGAAAACCCCGATCAGGCCGTCATAACGCTGCGGATCGTAACCGCCGTCCTCAAGGGCTTCCCAGCATATTTCGAGGAAAATCCGGTGCTGCGGATCGGTAACGGCGGCTTCGCGCGGAAACATGCCGAAGAACTCGGCATCGAACATATCGGCACCGTCGAGATGAGGCCTTGCGGCGACATAATTCGGCTGTGCCCGCTCCTCGTCGGTAAACGCGTCATCGATCTCATCCGGCGAGAAAAGCGAAAAGGCGTTCTTTCCTTCGAGCACAAGGTGCCAGAGCGCCTGCACCGAAGGGGCGCCGGGAAAGCGGCCGGACATGCCGATAATGGCGATATGCCCGGAAATTTGCTCGCTCAGGTCCTCATCGTCTTCGAAATCACGCTGATTGCCATTGTCCTGGTGATTCCCTTTCATAAGGAGCTCCTGCGGATATGAGAGATCGCCTTTTTCTGCAGCGCGGCGCGCTGAGCCGCGGCGGCAAGACGGGTTGGGCCGGATGTGCGGCCGTCCAGGTGAAGCGCCAGTTCGCGAATGGTCGGATGACGCAGCAACGCAACCACGTCGATCGCGTGACCGAGCGCCTCTTCGAGACCGGCATGAATCTCCATCAGCTGAAGGGACGTGCCGCCGAGATCGAAGAAGTTCCGGTCGAGATCGACACCTTCGAGCGCCAATGCCTCCTGCCATAGCGTCGTCAGCAGTTCCTCCGTCCGGCTCCTGATATCTGCGGGCCTTGTTTGGGCTTCGACCGGAGGAGGCAGCAGTTTCGAACGATCGACTTTACCGGCCGGCGTCAGCGGCAAGGCGTCCACGATGACCGTGGCATTCGGGATCATATAGGCGGGAAGAGCCGCGCGCAGTGTCGCCATGACGCCTTGCGCCAGATCGGCGCCAGCGCCCACATGGCTTTCCTTCGGGCATAGATAGGCAACGATGCGCTTGAGGTTCTCGCCCTGTACGTGGCAAAGCACGATGCCGTCGGCAAGGCGTGGATCGCGGCGGAGCGCGGCCTCGATCTCATCAAGCTCGATGCGCTTGCCGTTGATTTTGATCTGCCGGTCGCGGCGTCCCTTGAAGGCGACGGTGCCGTCCGGTTTCAGGCAGGCCACGTCGCCCGTCAGATAGAAGCGTGTCACGCCATCCTTGGTTTCGATGGGGACGAATTTCTGTTCCGTCAGTTCCGGCCGCTTGAAATAGCCGATGGCCAGGCCGTCGCCCGATATCGCCAATTGGCCTTCAATGCCGGAAGGAACGACCCGCAATTCCTCGTCCAATATCGCGATTCCGGTATGAGCGATTGCCTTGCCGATCGGCAGCTCGGTGCCCGAAAAACTCGGCAGAACCTGAAAAGCGGTGGCAAAGACCGTCGTTTCGGTCGGCCCATAGGCATTGGTGAGCCTGCAGCCGGGATAGCGCTCCAGAAAGCGGCGGGCGTGAACGGCCGAGCCGACATCGCCTCCAAAGAGGATATGGCGAAGCTTTGGCAGGGTTGCGCGGGCATGATCGGCAAAGAGATTGAACAGCCCCGTCGTCAGGAAGGCGATAGTGACGCCTGTCTCCCGCATGAAATCGGACAGCCGTGAAATCGAGAAATCGGTATCGGGCATGACTGCCAAGGCGCTGCCGTTGAGGAGCGCACCCCAGATTTCGAGTGTCGATGCGTCGAAGGAGATGGTGGCAGTATGCAAGACGACGTCATTACGGTGGAAATCGATATAGTTCTGATCGAGAACGACCCTGGAAATACTGCGATGGCAGATCATCGTTCCCTTGGGCCGCCCGGTCGAGCCGGATGTGTACATGATATAGGCAAGATCGCCGCCCGTTATCTCGATGGACGGCATAGTCGCGCCGGGCCGGCGCGCCATTTCCGTGATAATGGCATCCGCTTCGATGACCCTGCCGTTCATGCTCGGCACGGCGGCCAGCTTCTCGCCATGGGCGGAGTCGACGAAAATGACCTTGGGAGCACATTCCGCGATGACGAAGTCGAGATGCTCCACGGGAAAGGCTGGGTCGAGCGGGAGATAGGCACCGCCGGCTTTCAGTATAGCCAGCGTACAAATGATTGCATTGACGCTGCGCGGCAGGAAGAGGCCGACAATATCGGCCTTGTGGACGCCTGCCTTCATCAAATGCAATGCCAGCGCATCGGATATGCGATCCAGGTCACGATAGGTGATGCGGATATCGCCGGAAACAAGAGCTGTTGCCTCCGGTACTGCTCTGGCCTGTTCGCGCAGCATCTGATGAAGGCAAAGATTGCGATCGTAATGCATGCTTGCTGCGCCAATTGCGTCTGCCTGCGCCTCGCGGTCAATCATTATCGCTCTCCGAGTTGTCCTGCGATGGATGACGGCATGTTGCGAAATGCTTCGTCGTCGATCGCAGAATTTCACGCTGGAGCAAAAGCACCAGCTGGTCATTGGGATGATTGTCCGCACCACCGAAAGTCGTAAGTCATAAGGGCGCGTAGCCATTTTGTCGGAAAGGTCCGCCATGGCGGCCGCAACCCGGCCGAAAGCATTATGCGCGGCGCCAGTCCTGACCATCGGGCGAAGGTCATGTAGTCGCTGCGGTTCGGGAAGAATTGCTGGAGAGTCCGATAGTGCAGAGGCTATTTGAACTGATAGGCTCTGACGTAATCGACAAACATGAAGGATGGGTCGGCCGCGGCCATCTTGGATATGCCGTCGACGATACCGAGGTCGATGAGCATATACATCGGCTGGCGATGTTCTGGCGGAATTTTGGTTTTCCAGACGAGATTACCGTCGAAATACATGCGTATGAAATCGGAATCGATCTTCACGCCATAGGTGTGCAAGTCAGCAGGATTTGCGGTGGCGAATACGTTGACGCGGGAAAAGGCAGAATCGTGCCGCCCATCCCGATGCCAGACATGCACCGTCGAAGAGTAGGCGCCGGGCTTATCGCCGTAATATTCGATGACATCTATCTCGGCGGTAGCCTTCGAGCGATCCTTGCCGATAAGCCAGAAGGCTGGCCAGACACCTGGCCCATCCGGCAATCGCGCCCGCATCTCGAAGTAACCATATTGCTGAGAAAAGCCATTTCCATGCTCGTCGACCGAGGCAATCAAGCCGGAGCGCCATAGACCTTTGCTGTCGCGTGCAGCGGTAATGCGCAACATACCGTCCTGTATTGCGAAGGGAAAGTCGCCGCTCGGATCCGAGAAGCGAGCACCGCCGAAGTCGCCATTCCATGGTGTGTGGGAAATCCAGCGGGTACCAGGACCCCAGGCGGAGATGCTGAGATCGTTGAAGGCATCCTCAAAGGTGAGTGTCATGCTGCTGACATCGAGCGTATCGCCGGTATCACCGGCGCGAACAATTCCTACATCCATGATCGAAACTAATGCAGCTGCAATTGCCGCGCGAAGAAATACGCGGCGGTTACCCATGCATCGAACATTAGATATCGGCGAGAACTGATCCATACATGTAAGCATGAACGGTACAATTTCTGCGGTATAGAACGTATTTCGGCCAGCACGTCCACCAAAAGGCTTAGGCACGGCGGAAATACAGCTGCATGATGCCGTGGTAGCTTGCGGCGAAATTGAGGCAGAACAACCGGATTGCCAGACATGAATGCCATGGGGCTCGTAACACTGATTGTCGGAGTTGTTGCGCTGACCGCGCCTGTGCGATGGTCGTTCATCATCATGGTTTTGTCGACGGTATTCGGTGCGGCAGCGGCCTTCAGCATACCCGGCCTCGGCGGTGCATCCGTCCTCGTTCCGAGTCTGTTTCTGATATTCTTCGCCGCACGGTTGTTCGCAGCCTGTGGGGAGGGGCCGTTCCTCGGCTCCCTGGCTCCCTGGCGTCCAGGTTTCTTCCTGCTGCTTCTGACGGCCTTCGGCGTCTTCTCGGCGATTTTCTTCCCGCGCATGTTCCAAGGCATGACGCAGACGATGACGGTTGAACGATCGATCGGGGCACGTAACCTGATTGCGCTGGTGCCGCTACGTTTCTCTTCAAACAATATCACTCAATCGGTCTACGCGGTGGGCGGCCTCATCTGCTTCATAACAACCTTTGCCTTCTTTCGGCGTCAGGGCACCCCTTCGGCCTTTATCAACGGCATGCTGGTTGTCGTCGGTGTCAATCTCGGCTTCGCGCTCGCCGATATAGTGACCCATTTCACCCATACGGACTTTCTGCTGAGTTTCGTGCGGACAGCCAATTACGCGCTCCTGACCAATGCCGAAAAGGGCGGGCTGAAGCGCATTTCAGGAACGTTTCCCGAAGCATCGGCCTTCGCCGATTTCACGCTCGTGCTCTTTGCCATCGTCACCAGCCTTTGGCTTGGAGGCATCCGTTCGAAGGTCACCGGCACTTGCGCAGGTCTGCTGCTGGTCGCGCTGATCCTGTCGACGTCGGCGACCGCACTTGTCGGGCTCGCCGCCATTCTGCCGATCCTCAGCCTGCAGTCATTTCTGGCCTCCCGTCGCGAACCCGGCGCCGGCCGGCCCGTTCTGATCGTGTCCATTCTGGCGAGCATGCCGCTCGTCATCTTCTTCGTTCTCATCGTCATGCCGGAGCTCGCGCATAATCTGCACGATTTTCTGGACGAGATGCTCTTTTCGAAGGCCGATAGTCAATCAGGGCGCGAGCGCTTCATGTGGAACGCCATGGCTTACCAGGCCTTTCTGGACACGAGCGGCTTTGGCGCCGGCCTTGGAAGCGCGCGGGCGTCGAGCTTCGGGCTGGTGCTGCTGTCCAATATCGGCATCTTCGGCGCGCTGCTGTTTGCGATGTTCGTCGCTCGGCTGCTCATGGCCGACTTGCGCGTCTCGCATCCATCATCGCGGGAAACCACTGCCGTTCTGCGCGCCGCCAAGGCCGGGATCATCACGGTTCTCATTTCAGCGGCCACGTCCGGTACGGTGTATGACCTCGGACTGATGTTCTACATCCTCGCTGGCAGCATTTCCGCGCTGAGTGTCGGAGCACGGCAGATCCGGAGCGACTACAGCCCGCAGTTGCGTACCATCGGGGAGCTGCAATGAAGATTGTCGTCTTCAACGTCAAATACAGCGAAAACCTTGGCGACGGGCTGCTTGCTGAATGTATCGAATCCGCCTTGGCGAACAGCAGGGATGAGATCGAAGTGGAGACGATCGATCTTGCCGGACGTCAGGCCTTCGCGACAGGCCATGGCGGCCGCAGACGGCTCATGCTGGGATTGCTCCATCGACTGCCCGCAGGCGCCCGTCGGCGGCTTGTTCGCGCAGTCCTGGAACGCAGGCTGCGCGCGCTTCGCGGACAATGGGAAGAGAAGGTTGCGGTTGCCGATGCCGTCGTGATCGGCGGCGGGAATCTGTTTCAGGACGACGATCTCAATTTCCCGTTGAAGATCGGTGCTGTGCTCGATTGCGTCGTACGGTACGATCGGCCGCTTGCGATCTATGCGGTTGGGGTCGGCGGCCACTGGTCGGAGCCCGCATATCATCTCTTTGCCCGATTGAAGCAAGCGCGCCTTGTTCATCTTTCGGTGCGGGACGGTTTTGCGCAGGATACCTGGCGCGAGCACTTTCCCGATGGGCCTGGTGCGAAGATCGTTCGTGATCCCGGACTGCTGATCCAAGCCTCGCCGGGGCATGAGGGTGTGCGCGTTCCGTTCAAAGGCCCTTTGACCATAGGTCTGTGCGTGACAGATCCCATCGTCCTGCATCGGCACGGTGCCGTTCAGACCGATGGTATCCCCTTTGCCGATGTTGAAGCCTACCGGAATCTGATCGAGCTTCTCCTGGATGACGGCCAGCATGTGGTCTTGTTCTGCAACGGAGCCAAAGAGGATCAAGCCTTTGCGGAGCGTATCGGTGCTTCGGTCGCCAAGCATCGTATCGTCAGGTCCGGCACCCTTGATATTTCCAGACGGCCGCGGCTTCCGATCGATCTCATCCAGATCATCCAGTCGATGGATGTGGTTCTAGCTCACAGATTGCACGCCTGCATTGCCGCCTATGCGCTCGGAATTCCGCATGTCGGCTTAGCTTGGGACAGGAAGGTCGAAGGCTTCTTCAATTCCGTCGGGCGCGAAACCTATTTCATAAAGGGTACATCGCCGCCGCCGAAGCACGTCGCCCTGCTGCTGAAAGCAGCACAGCAGGAGGGCATAGAGGCGCGCCGCCATCGCGACACGATTTCGGAAGCCCGCGCCGGAATCTCCAACATGCGGCGGCATCTGGTCGAGCGCGACCAATGCGCTATGTCGCGAATATAGCTGCACGCAAAGCGATACAAGAGGCTCTCAGTATAGAATTTATGACACTGGCGGCAATACTAAAAAATATACATAAAAACGGCCAATTTTGTCGCGCTATGGCGGTAAACATTCGAGGAACAACGGATATCGATTTGCAATAAAGACATCGTGAATTTTCTATGGTAATAAATACTTGGAACTCACGAAAAATATATTTTCGAAAGGCCCATAGAGCGTTCGAAATATGCTTTTCGTCCGAGGGGATGACGGCATGGCAGCGCAGCTTTCAATTGAGCATATTCGCAGCCTCGGTGGTGTAGCGCGGACTTTTGTTGCAGGTAGTGCGATCTGCGACTACGACAGCGATACGCCACGCCTTCTCTTTGTGCTCGACGGGTGGGCCTCGCGCAGTAAGATGCTGCCGAACGGCACACGCTTCATGACGGAATTCGTGTTGCGTGGCGATATGATTTCGACATCCCTGACGGCGCTTTCGCGCGAGACCGTGCGGGCGATCACCAATGTTACGGTGATGGTGTTCCCGGACTTTACCTCTCTGCCGAAGATCGAAGCGCCAACGTTTTTTTATCGTATCGTCATTGCTGAACTGGTGCGACATCAGGCGCGTATGTCGGAGCGGCTCGCTAACATAGGACGGCGCGATGCTCTGGAGAAAACCGGCTACCTGCTGCTTGAGCTCGGGGCACGCATCGGCACCTCGCGAGACTATGCAAACGCAGAATACTTCGATTGTCCTTTGACCCAGGCGGATATTGGCGACGCGGTCGGCCTGTCGACCGTGCACATCAACCGCGTCCTCAGGGACATGCGTGAAGCGGGCCTGCTGTCCTTTCGCAACGGCATTGTCGCCTTTCTCGATCGGCCGCGTTTAGCCGATCTCGTCGACTTCGACGAATCCTGTTTCGATACAACTATGGTTTGAGCAATACTTTGTCTCCATTACTAATGGAGCAAGAAAGAATTATTTTATCCAATATTTAAATTCATTATTAACATATGTTAATGCGCGGAAAAACAAAATAAGCAATTACTACGGTAACATAAACCTAAAAAGAGGGGAGAAATATGGGAACTCAAGAAAAGCCTCGGCTTAAACGGATGTTATTCTCTTTAAATCGAGTAAATACTCTAATGGTTGCAAGAAATACAAAGGCCATTTTAAAAGTTGGGGGTAACGGCCATGATTGGACAATCGCTCACAAGTGAAAAATTCACGTCAGACACGGGCGCACGCATCATTTCAGTTCGGACATCCGACACGTTGAGGCCATTCATCGCATCCGGCACGCCCGGGATCGATGAATGGGAAGACTATATTCTTCTCATAGATTCTCGTGCTCTCGATCGCGAGTGCCTGTCGAAAAGTCTTACCGAATGCGATAGCGCCATGCATATCGTCACCGTGGGTTCGCTCGACGAATGGCAGATGCGCAATATGCAAGTATTACCGTCCGCAGTTCTCTTCATGATCGGCGGCCGCAAGGTTTCCGACGCGGATGTGAGTGCCAAGATCTGCGCTCTGGTGGAAAGATTCCAGACGAGCCCGGTGATCGTGGGCGCTGATGGTGACGAGCTTGCACAGTTGCTGCATGCGCTGGAGTGCGGCGCCCGCGGCTACATCCCGACCAGCGTCGGAATCAAGGTCGCCGCCGAAGCGGTGGCTCTCGCGCGGGCAGGCGGTGTCTTCGTGCCGGCAAGCAGCCTGTTGGCTGCCAAGGAGGCGATCGCACCGGTGGCCAGCCGCAACTGCTGCCTCGATAGCCTGTTTACGCCACGCGAAGTCGTCGTCGCGGAAGCTCTGAGGCGAGGCAAGGCAAACAAGATCATCGCCTATGAGATGGATCTTTGCGAGAGCACGGTCAAAGTGCACATTCGCAATATCATGAAGAAACTGAACGCGACGAACCGAACGGAAGTTGCCTACAAGATCCGGGAACTTGTTCGATAATAAGGCGGGCCACGGCATCGATCATGGTAAATGATGCCGGGAAGCGCCGTGTCGCTCCAGCTAGAAGCGATCGGCCCCGGCGCCGGTGCAGCAAGTGCCCTGCAAGGCAGGCTCGCAAAGCCCCGGCTCTTGAAGCTGCAGTCAGTTGACGGAAAAGTGCCGGCGGCTCATTGCCGCCGCAAGATCACAGGCATAGGCCGGGTCCCGAACATTCGAACAGCCTTGTTGAGGCCTTGAGGGACCGGCCGCAGGTATGTTTTCCGGTGTTTGAGCTTTGCGTCGTTGGCGCGACGAGCGGGCGCAATATCCGCACCGCTGCGACGGTATATCGAAGAAGGACCGCATCCGGCAAATGCCGACATTGTCTGGCAACCGAAGTACACGCAGGCTCCGGTAATTCCAGCAAAAAGAGGAAGCGGTCTGGCGTGCGCAATTGCGTGAAAGCAATTGGGATGAAGCATTTCCCACGCTGCGCCCAAAGCAGAAATGCTCTCGATCAGCGTTGGGCGACGCGCAGGGAAGCAATCTCCGCGGGCTTGTCGTCGATGATCGCGCTGACGGTCAGGAGACCTGGCTGACGTAATCTTAGCGGTGAAAAGACAAGGCTGGCGCCGACAACAACGTTGATCGGAATATCGCTCGTCTCCGCATCCTCCACGACATCCTTCTGCTCGCTGAGCTGGGCGGCGTCCAATCGCTCTTCAAGAAGCGGCTGACGGTCGCCAGGCGCAGTGCAGCGCAAAACGATCGATCGGTAAGGTTCCGTCGCCAAGGTGATCAGATTCACATGCACGCAGAATTTCGGCAGTGAAAAGGGAAATTCCGGCAGCATCAGTACGCCGCTATAGACGCCGATGAAGCTGAGCTTTTCGCCGATTTCGGTGCGAACGTCGTCGCAAAAGATGCAATATCCATAGCGCATGTGTTTCAATCGTCCCGATCGTTGTTGCCACGAGCAATTATCGTGCGGATGGCCCTTGAAGAGCTCCAGGAAACCGCTCCGCCGGAACGAGCGGGATGAATAGCCGCCCGCGTCTCCGCTTCGGAGAGGTAACTGCCGTCTGCTGCCGACCCCTTGGGATCGCACAGCTCAATGTGAATTTCCTTGTCGAGCGCCCAGGCGAGATCCGCAATCGAACGAAGCGGAAGCTCTGTCTGCCCGCAGAGATAACGGTTCAGATCCTTTCGGCTGACGCCGACCAACTCCGCAAGTCGCTGCTGAGTAAACCCTTTCTGCGACCGCCTTTCGAGGACGGCGGCGGCCAGGTCGCTACGAACATCTGCGATGAAACGGCTGGCCGCCCGCGCCCGCGCCCCTATCTCAAACCGAAATGACATCTTCCGGATTTACTCCCTCTACGCACAACGCATCATCCACACCAAGCGTGCGGCGTAATCGGCGCACCTCCAGCCGATAGCCGCGGTAAAGATCATGGTCCTTCACATGGTCGGCCCAGTCTCCAAAGACGGCGACAAAACAGTCGCGCATGGCGAACCAGCCGAATATGCGGAAATCGACAGTCTTCAGTTCCCAAACCGCATTTCGTTCGACCCGGATTGCCCGGAATTGTCTGCAATGAATGAGCGGTTTCCCCGAAACGAAAGTATAGAAAAGAAAATCCAGCTGCTCGACAGGCCTGAGGACCGCTCCGAGCGACGATGGTTCGTCTTTGCTTACGCGTTCGCTCAACCAGTTCACAAAGCTTGGCGTCGCGAAAAGCAGCCGCTTGGGTGACTGCTTTCGACCAAGCTGAATCTCAACTTTAACGATTGCTTCGGATGCCACGAGACTGTCAAACGTAGCCATAGCTGTCAACTAATCCATTATCATGTGGCAAGCCTTTCATCGAAGCTATCTATGGGTAGCATGAATTGCTGCACACTTGGATTGTATTTATCTAGCTTTCATATGGGTTAGAACGCCTAATCAAAGAAGAGTATAGCTCATACGTCATAGCGATACACATCTAATCCGTTACTCATTTCGAGGTAGGCTATTTCTATTTCACATAGATCTGCGTTGCTGTCTTAGTCCGAACGGTTCTCTTGTTCGGTTCTCCTTCCGCGGCCTATTAAAAAGCTCGAGGGCGGCGAATGGTCGCTTGCCCCGTCATGGAGAACAGGGAGGATCACATGAGGACGATTGGAGCTCTCGCCATCTTGCTGGCAAGCACGTCTTTGACACTTGCCGGACCACCGTCGCCGCCAGCCGAAAATGAATCGTTTATCGGCCAGGTGGGTGCGTTCAACGGTGCTTTCGTCAGTCAGAATACTGGCAACAATGATGCTCTGACATTCCAGAATGGCGTCGGCAACTTCGCCGCCACCAATCAGGACAAGGCCAAGTCCAACACATCAGCCATCCTGCAATTCGGTGACGGCAACGTCGCCTTCGCCGACCAGAAAGGCAAGACCAACGATCAGAGCACGTTCCAGGCCGGCGTCATGAATTTCGCTTCGACCCTGCAGCGGGACGGCGCGGACAACAACTCGACGATCGCCCAGTTCGGCTTCGGCAATTCCGCCTTCGCGGATCAGTCCAAGGGAGATAACTCCCAAGACACGTTGCAGGTCGGTGGCTTGAACTTCGCCTCGACGAACCAGACCGACGGCAAGCATGGCGGAAACGACTCCAGTACCATGCAGTTCGGCTGGGGTAACGGCGCCATCGTCGGCCAGGACGGCGGCGGCAACGACCAGACGACGCTGCAGGTCGGCGCCGGCAACTTTGCCGTCACCTCTCAGTTCGGTGTCATCGGCTTCGACGGCAATTCGTCGTCGACGACCCAGTTCGGTTGGGGCAACATATCCTTTGCCGATCAGGCGGGCGGCAACAACTCGCAAGACACGTTCCAGGCGGGCGCGCATAACTTCGCCATGACCGGCCAGTCGTCGTTCTTCGGTACGAATAAGGCGACCACGGCGCAATTCGGTGTGGGCAACACCGCTCTGACATCCCAGATCGCCAATCCGCTCGGCTCCAACAATTCGATGATCGTGCAGGCCGGCTATCGCAACACCGCGATCGCCTCGCAATCGGGACTGCAAACCGTGTTCCCCGTCAGCGGTTCGAACCTTCAGGGAACCATCCAGATCGGTTCGGGAAACTATGCCGTTACCTCTCAGACCAGCTCGAGCGGCCTGACAAACACGTCGGTTACGGCCCAGTTCGGTTATCGCAACACGGCCGTTACGGTCCAGCACTGAGTGAGCCGATGGAGGAGGCGAAAGCAAATGTCCGCCTCCTCCTTTAATGCAGCTGAACCAGCCATGTATGCCGGAATCAATGTCGGGCGATCAACATTCATCTTGCTTCTGAAATCCTTCTTGTCCGCGGCCTTGTTGTTCGCGTACGCCGCTCCTGCCTCGTCTCAGGCCGAGTTTGAGTGCCTGATCAGAGCAGACAGGAGGGATGAGTTTCTTATGGTGCGGGCGATTGCAAAGTCTGTAGTAGCAGTATCCGGAACATACAGGCTGGTTCTTTTCAAACATAGCGCAGCAGGTTCAAGCCAGAGCATTCAGCAAGGTAGCTTCGCATTAAAGCCAGGAGCAGAGAACCTTCTTGCCACGACAATGGTCGATGCAGGAAACGAGGTAGAGCTGAGTGCAAGACTATTGATCGAAACCGATCGAGGTACATCACAATGCAGATTATCAGAATGAAACGCCTGAACGATACGAAATCCGCGCTCAGCGCCGCTCTCGTCCTGGCTGCCTCGTTCTGCCAGATTGCAACGGAATGCCGAGCCGAGACGGCCTATGTTGCCCAGATCCCGGTGAATGTCACGACGACGGTGCAACTCGGAAATCTGCCACCTCAACAGCAGCAGCAACAATATCATCCTTCGTCGTCCTACCTTTCAGCAGGTATGGCCAGTACGCCGGAAGCAATCATAGTGCCACGAGGCAATAACCTTGCAAGGACGCTAGAAATAGGAACGCGCAACAACGTGTATCACCTTCAGTCAGGAACGGGTAACAGCTCGACTGCCGGTATCATAGGGAACTACGGCAATATCAACGTCCTGCAATCCGGCAATAATCTGAAGTCGAATGTCGTACTGCTGAATGGCGCAGGCCTGAACGTAAGTGTTCTTCAGCCTGCTGGTTCGGCACCTGTCAATGTGCTGATCGCGCGTTTGCCGGGTGGCGGCTTGCTTATCAAACGTTGAGTGGGCGCAGCAGCCTTTGAAAACAAGGGAGGGGAATAGTAATGAGAATAGATGCGGCAATGATTACAGTTGGTTTATTAGCCTTGATGACTGCGCCGGCTATGGCGGGGCAATTGGTCTATCAGCCGACCAATCCGACATTTGGGGGAAATCCGTTAAATGGTTCATTCCTGCTTTCGACGGCACAGACGCAGGGTGCCGGCGTCAAGTCGGGGCAGCAGCAGACGCCGGATCTCTCCGGTCTCGATAAGGCCTTGAGTAATCTTGGGAACGTTAATCAGGGTACGGGTTCGACTGGAACATCTCCGGTCATCGTGATCCAGAGCGGCCAGGTGCCGGCCAATCCTTGAGCCAAATTGATTGCGTCATCGTTCGGTGTTGTTGGGAGCGATTTATTCGAGCGTCCATGTCACATGTTGGTTTTTCTGTCGCAGCCATTCTATGCGGGTTGGGTCTTGGTGGCTGCGCCGCCGCGGGCAGCAGCCTCGATCCGATGAGTACCCCAGCGACGCTTATGCCCGCCACGAAGTCGGGTGTGGCATTGGAGAGTCTGCCGCCACCCATACAAAAGCTCGATGTGGCAGTCTATTCGTTCCCCGATCTGACGGGACAGAACAAACCCAATGAAAACTTTGCCGAATATTCCCGCGCCCTGACGCAGGGCGGCGCGCAGCTGTTGACTGACGTGCTGACCAAGGCTGGTAACGGCAACTGGTTCAATGTCGTCGAGCGTACGGATCTGCAATCGCTGCTGCAGGAACGGCAGATCATCCAGAACACCAGGTCGGCGGTCTACGGCGCCAAGGCCGGCGGCATCCCGCCGCTTCGGTTTGCCGGCGTGCTGCTCGATGGCGGCATTATCGGTTATGATTCCAATGAAACGACGGGCGGTATCGGTGCCAATTATCTCGGGATCGGCGGAAACACGCAGTATCGCAAGGACATCGTGACCGTATCCCTGCGGGCCGTCAGCGTCAGTACGGGGCGTGTGCTGGCCTCGGTCAGCACCACCAAGACGATCTATTCCGTCCAACTGCAGGGATCGGCATTCCGCTTCGTCGGCGTCGACCAGCTGCTCCAGATCGAGGGCGGCATTACACGAAATGCGCCCACGACGTTGGGCGTCCAGGAGGGTATTCAGCTCGCAGTCTATTCGCTGATTTTCGAAGGCGTCAGGAACGGGCTGTGGCAATTCAGGGATGCGGCCGCCGGCGCAGCCTTCATGCGATATCTGGACGAGCATCAAAGAGCCATGACCTATAAGCTCGATGCCAACGGTCGGCCGATCGGCCCGGCAGTCGCCGTTCCCATCGCCAGCGCAGCGCAGCCGGCCGTGGAGGCTGCGTCCCAGCCCATTGTGGTCAAGGATAAGCCGAAGAGCTCATGATCGTTGCCAGCGCCAGATCATTTTTTCCGGCAGATCTCAGATTGTGCGTTGTCAGGTCCGCAGGTCGCCGCTCCATTCTGGATGCTGGCATTCGGATTTGGTTTGACCGGAGCCTTGGCGGCAGGTCCTTTCTCCAGGTTACCGTTCGTCCTCGGCAGAATACGTCCTTTCACTTGGGGAATTTGGGTCTCAGAAAATCCGGAACGTCGGATAATGGGTTGGCTGCTTGCTAGGACATCGGCTGAGCCAAGCGTGCCGGCAAGAAGCAAGATGGTTGTAACAGCAATGATTTTACTGGGATGCATCATGTTGATACCGCTCCTGAATCGCAATCTCGAGCCGATATCGAGTTATCGGCTCCGAATATGCCGCTCTCGAAGTTTCAACTGCCCGAAGGCCTCTCAGTTCCATGTTTGCTGCCGCTCTTATCGGCGGTCTTGCTCTAGCCGCGCGCACGAGGCGGGCGCCTGGTGCTTTCATCATCGCCTGCCATCGAAATGCAGTCAGCGTGACACTGTGCCTGACCCAACCGTCGGCAAATGGCCATCGGTCGGTGCGGGTGCGGCCCGCTCGGTCACGCCCTCGCCAACATTCGGAAAAATGCTGCTTGCCAATCGGACGTTCGCCTGTGTCCGTGATGCCCGCCTCGGCTTCTGCGGCATCACCCGGCGGTTAGCCGGAGACACGGGCATGACGGATGTTTCCGGTAGCTGTTCGACGAAGGCAGGATTTGCTTCCGCGGAGGGAGCCTGTTGCAGATAGCTTTCGTCGCATACGGCGCCATCGGTCAGCGCGAGTATGGCGATCAGGGAGTAACCGGCAACGAGTCTTGATGTCATCTGAATCGATTCCCTCGCGTCTCACTAAATAATAATCGTCTATATTTCCTGCGTTAAATAAATTAATTGAAAAATCATCGGATTTTTTATCTGCTTTAAAGGCGATTTAGATTGGCATATATTCGACATTATTGCAAGTGTATTGTAAAGTTGCAAACTAAACGGGGAGGGAGGCATGAATTTATATTTGAGGGCGTCCATATGTTGTATGGTTTTCCTGCTTTGGGGAGCGGGTGTTTCCTCCACGCTAGGAGCCGATAGTAGCCCAGGGGCGCCGCAATCGGGGCCTCAAGATGTGACACCGGATGCCGGCAAGACCAATCCATCCAATGCCGTGGCGCCAGCTCCGGCTACATCCGCACCGGCCGGTCCGCAGATTACCGAACAGAAGTTCGATGCGTGGACATTGCAATGCTCGGCCGACAAAACGATGAAGCCGCGCTGCCAGATCGTCTACCGATTGACGTCACCGGATCAAAAGCAGGTATTCATGGTCATCAGCATGGCGCGTTCCGCGGACAAGAAGGTCGGCATGCAAATGGCTCTTCCGCTCGGTTTTGCTATTCAGGGTGGTGTAAAAATTGGCTTCGGCAGCAAATATTCGACAATGGCGAAGGTATCGCGCTGCACCACGCAAGGATGCCTGGTGGAGGGGTTGTGCCCACCCGAGATGCTTGCCGCCTTGATGAAGGAAAAGTCGGGAAAAGTCTCGATCCGGATGATGCAGGGAAACATGGCGGAGCTTCCGATCTCCCTGACTGGCTTTGGCGCGGCCTTCCAGGCAATGCAGGCAGATAGCGGATAATGATTGAAGCGCTTCCGTCCGGTCGCATGTCCCCTATTTACGACTACAAAGAGAAGGCTTCCGATATTACTGCCAAGAAGGGCTTGACGATTTCCGTAAGTTCAGGTCCTCCCGACTTCCTATGAATTGGTTGGCTCTAAGCGCCCGCGTGTTTCTGGCAAGGCGGCGAAGGGGCCGCTCGCACGATCTCCTTCGCCGCTTTCATCATCAGTGGAAGCTACTTTCCATTCATCACCTGCAGGTCGGCAACATCGATGCCGTGCGTGTCGAACCACCATGCCGGTGGCATGTCGGGATATTTTTCGCGAAGGCGCAAATATTTGGAGCGCAATCGTTCCTGACGCACGACTTCCTGTTCGAAATATGGATGGTCCAGTGCTCCGCCCATCACATGGATGCGGCGAAGGAGCTTTCGCAAGACGTATCCCTGCTCCTTGTTTCCAGGTTTGTAGCCGCTCTCCACGATCGTCGTGACCGTGTCGCGCAGCGTGTCAAGTGCATCGGCCGGCGGAGTGCCGTTCACGATCATGTCGAGACGTTCGGCACCGAAGCCGACGTCAATGCAGGTTCCGAGCGGATTGACGATATTTCCGATCTCGATGCCGTCCTTATAGAATTCGGTGCAGTATCCATTGATGCTGCCGTCGCTCCACGTGCATTCGTTATCCGGGATGATGGGAATGCGGCCACGATAGAACGGCGCCCATTCTTCGAGGCGATCTGGATGAATCGTGACATGATCGGGCACGAGGCCAAGGGTTCCGAGAAACTCGAGCCAGAAATCGATCGCGTCGCCGACAGCCATTTCCCTGAACGAGAAAAGCCCCAGCATCGTGAAATGAAGGAAATGCGTTCCGTCCCCGATCTCGTCGAGATCGCCCATTCGCAGGCAGGCCTGAGCGTTGGCAACCGTACCAATATGGGAAGGATCGGAGAAGAGGGGCTTGTACTGCTGCATCCCAGCGCTGCAGAAGAGCGTGGTATTATCGTGCGGCTGTACGGAGTCTATACGTGTGAATTTGATGCCTTTGGAAAGGCAGAAGTCTTGGTATTGCTGGATCAGGCGTCCCGCGATGACATAGGCAACCTCCTTTGCTGTTCGTGCGCCTTCTTTAAACATAGCGACACGATGCAGGATCTGCAATGCGCAGATGCGAGTTTCCCCTTGCCGGACAGAAGGGCATGCTCCTTCAAGTGGTGGATCTTCTTCACCTTTGCTACATGCTTGTCTTGTTTGTGCTGTAGATCTGGTCCCAGTGTGCTGACGGCTATTTTGGACGGGAGCGGCGAGATTGCTTCATCGATCGGTTTGGTGTACGGCCTTGGCCCATAATGATCGCAAGCGATCGCCGCGCGACGGTCGTTGCCCTCAGAGAATGCCAGCCTTTCATCAATGCTGATTGCCCATCAACTGCGCTCCGTCGTCGAGCACACACTGAAATATCATGGTTAAACAGACAAAACCTTTCATTATCGAAATCAAATCCTCCCGCCGAACAAAAGCAAAGCCAGTCGAATCGGCAAGATCGATCTGGGGAGAGCTTGCTGCCGATCTCAAGCAGACCCTGGCAATGGAGCGGGAAACGCAGGCAAGCGCGTCTGCGCATGCGGATTGCGTCCTGCGGCCGACACCTGATTCCGAGGCGGTTATCGATCAGGATAAAGCGACGGCTCCGCAGCCCGGGTTTCAGTTTCTTGAAAAGTGGATTGCAAAGAAGGCTGAGAAGCCGAAGGCCGGCTCGCAGGGCGTGGTTGAGACGTTCCTCGCGCGGCTTGACCAGCAGAAGATGCTGCTTGCCGAGTTTCAGTCGGATCCAGACGGTTTCAAGCGCTGGCGCTCGGCGTGGTTTCGCAAGGTTGCCGGTGGTTTCGGCGTGAGCGTCAGCCATGACCTGATCGATGCTGGCGGCGGTCTGCGATATGTCCTCGTCGATACGCTTGATGGCGTCTCTCAGTTTCTCGAGGATCTCCGTTATCACGCGCAAACCGACCTGGATTTTCAGCAGGCTTTGGAGGCGAACCGCAAGCAGCGCGCAGCCCGGCTGGCGGGCGGCAAAGCAATGTGATGGCTTTTCGGGACAACGGTATGTCCCAGGTCGAAGACCCGGAGTGCGGCGCGATCAGGCAGATCGGCTTCAGCCGCTTAATGGCCCGATCTTCGGTATCGTTGCCGTAAAGCCCACTTGCTTTCGCGCAGCTGGCTCGCGGTTTCGAGAGCAGCCGAGCCATCTATCGGTGGCGTCTCAGTATTTCACGTTCTTTTTGTGGGCGCGCCACGCGGCGCTCCCATAGGATGAGCAGGAAGCTTGAGGCGATGATGAGGAGGGCGCCGGCAAAGACGTTCGTCGCCGGAATCTCGGCCCAGATCACATAGCCGTACACGAAAGCCCAAACGAGACCGCTATATTCGATGGGCGCCAGCGTAGAAGCGGGCGCGTATCGAAAGCCTTCATAGAGCAGAAACTGCCCGATCGTAGAGATCACGCCGAGGGTCAGCATCAGTGCCCAGCCGCTCGCGTCAGGGGTCTTCCATGTCCATGGAAATGACAGGGCGCAGGCAATGCCGAATATCAGGCTCGTGGCATACATCTGGGTGAGCGTGGTCTCGCTTCGGCTGACGAGCCGGATCAGGATCGTGCTCCAAGCCCAGCAAAAACCCGCGACGAGGCACATGGCGGCGGGCAGGAGGTTGGGCGAATGGCTTGGATTTGCCGCGATCGCCACGCCGATGAAGCCTCCTATACAGGCGATCCAGCGGCCCGCATGGACCTTCTCCCCGAGAACGAAGATCGAAAGAGCCATGACGATAATCGGCGCCGAGAAGTACAGTGTCGTCAGTTCTGCCAGACCTAGATAGCGGGCCGCGTTGTAAAACAGCAGCCAGGCAAGCAGCATCAGCCCGGCGCGCAGGACGACCGTGCCGCGATAGGGGCTCTTGAAAATTGACGGATGGCGCCGGTAACGGACGAGCACGCCTGCAACCAGCACGATGACCAGACTGCGCATGAAGAGGATCTCGGGCACTTCATAGCTGGCGACGAGCCACTTCACCATCGCGTCCTGAAGTGAAAAGCAGGCATATCCCGCGCAGGCGAGTGCGATCCCGGCAATGGGTCCCTTTTCACGGCTTCCGGAAATCATATGGCCTCACAGGGTGTGTCGAATCGATATGGTTGCTTCCCATTGCAGGAAGCGGTTCCAGGCGCGATGGCGCGCGCGACCTTCTGGCTAAGCGCTTTCCCTCGAACTGACAAGAGAGCCGGAAGTCATCACGCTGCTTCTATTGTGCTTTTCGTGAGCGCTCCGATCGAGGATGGAACGAAACGCCGTCTGCGATGTTCCCCAACTGGAAACCCCCGGTGGTGAGACTTCCTGGGAGGACATCGTGCCTGACCTTAGCGATATCATGCGGGTGGATGCGGACTGGTTGGATATTGTCGTCCGTCTGGTGCTGGTGGTCGTAGCTGGGGGGCTGATCGGCATCAATCGAGAGATGGGGGGGCATGCGGCCGGGTTTCGCACGACGATCCTCGTCGGGCTTGCCGCGTGCCTGTCGATGATCCAGGCCAATCTCCTGCTGTCCACAGTGGGCAAGACGTCCCAGTCCTTTGCATCGATGGATGTGCTGCGCTTTCCACTCGGCGTGTTGACCGGCGTCGGCTTCATCGGTGGCGGTGCCATTCTCAAGCGCGGAGATCTCGTGACCGGCGTCACGACGGCTGCGACCTTGTGGATCATGACGGCCATCGGCCTGTGCATCGGCGGCGGTCAGCTTATTGTCGGTTCGGCCGGCGCTCTCATTGCCTTTGTTGTGCTATCGCCGCTTAAACAGTTCGACAGGCTGATCCCGCGCAGGCAGAAGGCGCGTCTAGTGATAGAGCTGCCGCGTGATGCCGGCGTTGGGGTCACCGATATGCAAGCAGTGCTTGAACCGCTCGGGTATGGCTGCGCCTTCGTCGGCAAGGCGACGGGTCCGACCGAGGCCATTGCGCATATTTCCTACGAGGTGCGATGGCGGCACGCAGGACCGGATGGCGGCGGCGCTCAACTGCTGACATCGCTTCAAGAGCATCACAAGGTCGTATCTTTCGAGATGCTGACCACTGGAACTTGATAGAGGGCCCGATCGGAACATTCCGGAAGGGTAAAAGTTTGTCCCTTATCGAAAGGGAGAAAACCATGACCGAAACCAAACAACAGACGATGGCAAAGGCTTCTCCGGATCGCGGCGATATGCGCACCCTTCAGGCGCTTGATCAGGCAGCCGGTGGCTCGGGGGATATTGCGGACGAGGAAACGAAGCAATATTCGTCAGAGGAAATCCCGCCTGAGCCTGGTACCGATGACGCGCGCTGCGAGGATTCAGCCGAATACGACCTTCAGCGTAAGCAAACGGCCGATGAAATTTCCGTCAGGATTTCCGATATCAGACCGCTCTCCGGCTCAAGGAAGGTCGGCGATGGCAGAGTCTCCGAAGACCTGTCAGCGAAGTCCTCTGCGCTGGCACAGGAAAGGACCGATGGGGAAATTCGTACCGAGATCGAAGACAGGCTGAGGGCTGATCGATTGCTCGACACAGCGAGCATCTTCGTCACCGTCAGCCGCGGGCGCGTCATTGTCGAAGGATCCGTCGAAAATCACGAGGCCAAGCAGCGCGCCGAGGCGATCTCCCGGCAAGCCAGCGGCATAGTCGGGCATGACAGCAATCTTACCGTGCGCAAATCCTCATAGGATCAGGACTTCGACATGCGAATGCTGCTGCTCCTCATTTTCGGCTTCATGATCGCGTCCATTCTGGCGATTCTCGTCATCAAGCCGTTTACGTCGAGCGATAATCGAGACTCTGGGGCCGTTACGCACGGTCCCATAGAGCAACCCGAGCCAAAGCCATAAGAAAGATCGGCACTATTTCTCTGGCTGTTGGCCGTTCTGCTGTTCTTTCGGCTGATCACCGGGCTTGATGACAGGCGTGTTGCCGACCTGCGGTGCGGGCTTTTCCATTTTGCTGTCGCCAACAGGCGGTGGTTTCAGCACGCCGCCGCAGTCGGACAGCTTCTGGCTGGGGTTGCCGTCCGGCGTCGACGTCTGTCCGCTTTCCGCATGCTTGTTATCGGTCTGCCGGTTGGTATCCTCTGCCTTGCATCGATCGTCGTTCGGTTGCTGTTGTGCGAACACGAAATTCGATGACATGGCAGCCGTTACCGCCGTTATCAGCAGGAAGCGCCCGCATTTGGTCACCAAGCTCCGGCTGTTCGAAAGGCGTGACCACTCAGGCCTCGGTGGAAATGATGGTGTCGACGCCGATAGTTCCTTCGGCGGCGCCGCACTGACGATAATTCTTGCCATTGTTCACCTCCATGACGGATGGAGTTTTCCGTTGGGAAAGACGCTGCCCTCCTGGTCATTTTGTGTTCCGCGGGGCGGCATCGATATTCATGAAATCCAGCTCCCTTTCGGTTGCCAGGATCGAGCGTCGTCCACGGCGCAGGCGCCAACCAGAGCGGGCTATGCGATTTTGCATCCAGCCAGGCCGCGATGAAGATCAGACGGTAAAGCGTCAAAGGCTGATCCGCCTTCCATCTCCTCCAAGGTTGGAAAGGCCGCAGATCGGATGGATAGGAAGCTCGACTGCCATTTCGTTGGCTATGGAGAGAAAGCGGAAAAATCTCCATATTCTTCAGCACCATCGCGTCCGCTTGGCACGATCTGCAACCTCATTAGGCTAACGCCGGGATTTGCGCATTGTTCCGTTTATGCCGATTGAGCGCGGATGCTCCTCGATGGAACCATCTTTCGAAGTGCCGGTTAGGTCCATATGGAATTTGCAAACATGGAGGCTTGCAATGGCATTCGAGGAACCGAAAAAGCCCCAGGACCCGAAGAAGCCCCTGTCCGCGACCGAGGCCCGCCAAGGCGTGCGTGGCACCCATCTATCTACCATCTTGATCACGGCATTGGTTCTCGCGGCAATCGTATGGGTCGGCGTTGAAGTCTGGGGTCGTTATATCGAACCAGGCAAATCGCAGAATCCGGCGCCGACCATAAGTTCCTCCAGCGGGCAGCCGCAGACAGGCACGATAGACAATACGCCGCCAGCAGGGCAATCCACACAACCCGCTCCAACCGATCGGACGGAGAACAATCAGCAGGGAACGAAGAGCACACCGGCCCAACCAAATCGCGACGGAACGCAGAATTAGCACACAGGCTTCCGAGATTTGGGGGATGAATGTGCGTTGCGGATGTCCGCTCCTCTTTGAGGGGACCGGATATGGGAACGGAACGGCTCTGCAACTGCCGATGACTGGAAGTTATCCGACACGTCTGTCGTCGGAGAGCGTATCTTCCCCGCTCTCCTGAGCATCGTTCGCGGATGGACGTATTACAGTCGTCCGTCGAAATCTCGCGAGCACCTCTTCGCCGTCGGCGGAGGCTCGCGTTCTCTCCATGATCTCGCGCTCCTTGGCCGCCTGTTCCCAGTGATGGTGGCTGCAGCCCCAGGGGCGGCCGGCTGCTTCCCAGATGGCGTAGGCCCTCTTGCTGATCCATTCGAACCGTTCGTCCGTCATTTTTTCCTCCTTCATGGACGCTCCCACAACTGCGGATGAGTGCGAATGTTCCCTATGGGGAACAATAATGATTCTGATGTGTTCCACCTTAAGTTCAGAACTTCACAGGCTCATGAATCCATGACAGCAAGAGGAGGATCGAATGGCTTTGACGTTGATCAGCAAGGCCTTTGCTGAGAATGCGCCGATACCGAGCAAATACGCGTTGGATGGGGAAAACATATTCCCGCCGCTTGCCTGGGGCGGCGCTCCCAAAGGGACCCAAAGCTTCGCCTTGATCATCGAGGATCCGGATGCGCCGGCGGGAACATTCCGCCATTGCGGCATCGCCAATATTCCGGCGGAATGGAGTGGCTTGGTCGAGAACGTGGATGCGATGCAGGAGCAGGCGTTGCGCTTCTATAAGAATGATTTCGGCAATGCCCGTTACGACGGTCCGCGTCCTCCGGCAGGAGATCCGCCGCATCGGTACGTTTTCCGGCTTGCCGCGCTCGATGTACCGCGGATGACGCTTCCCGAAGCCGCCGGGGCGGAAGCCATGTGGCAGAAAGTGAAGAAACACATGCTTGCAGAGGCAAGCCTTACTGGCAGCTACCAATCGTAAGCCGCGCTTTGCAAGCAGACACGATCGGCGGTTCCTGCCGTCGAGGGATGGTTGCAATGAGCAGAAGAGACCAAGACAGCCCGCACAAACAGGAATCGCGCACGTTTTCTGCGGAAGATGCACGCCAAGGCGAAATCATCCTGAAGCGACGTTGGCAGCGTCTGGTGTTTATCGGCGGGCTTGCCGCCGTAGTCCTCGTGATCCTGCTGGTGCGTTTCGCCGGGTAAGCCGGCAGAATTTCAACCTAATCCGAAGGAGACGTCATCATGCCAGCAAAGTCGAAATCACAGCAAATGGCCGCCGGTGCGGCGCTCGCCGCCAAACGCGGCGAAAGAAAGAAGAGCGGACTGAAGGGTGCGTCGAAAAGCATGGTCGACTCCATGAGCGAGAAGGAGCTTCACGACATGGCCTCGACCAAGCAAAAGGGAAAGCCGCAGCACGCGTCCAAATCCTGACGGTTGGCCGTTGCAGGGCGGTATTTCCGGCTTGTTGTCGACGTCAGTCCAGTTCTATCGTTTCCACCGCCAGTCGCGAACTTCCGGCATATCCTCGCCGTGCCGGCGGACATAATCGTGGTGTTTGCCGAGCTTTGCCTTCAGGCTATCCACGACCTCCGGCACTTTTTCCGACAGGCCGGGAATGCGGTTGATCGCCTCCAATGCGAGATGATAGCGGTCTAGCTCGTTCAGCACGGTCATGTCGAATGGCGTGGTTGTCGTACCCTCCTCGATAAAGCCGCGAACATGGATGTTGTCGTGGTTTGTCCGTCGATAGGTTAGCCGGTGGATCAGGTAGGGATAGCCATGATAGGCGAAGATCACCGGCTTGTCGGTGGTGAAGATCTGGTCGAATGCCTGATGATCAAGGCCGTGCGGATGCTGTTGCGGGTCCTGCAGAGCCAGGAGATCGACGACGTTGACCGTGCGGATCTTGAGATCGGGGATCGCCTCGTGCAACAGCATGACGGCGGCGAGCGTCTCCATGGTGGGGACATCACCTGCGCAGGCCATCACGACATCGGGGGCGATCGTGTTGTCCTCGTAGCTCGCCCAATCCCAGATACCGACGCCGGCCTTACAATGGGTGGCCGCTTCGTCGATGCTGAGCCATTGCGATTCCGGCTGCTTGCCGGCAACGATGACGTTGATCCGGTCGTAGGTCCTGAGGCAGTGATCGCCGACCCACAGCAGCGTATTGGCATCCGGCGGCAGATAGATGCGCACGATGTCTGCCTTCTTATTGGCGACGAGATCGACAAAGCCCGGATCCTGGTGGGAAAAGCCGTTATGGTCCTGCCGCCAGACATGCGAGGTCAACAGATAGTTCAGCGACGAAATCGGTTTGCGCCACGGCAATTCGCGCGAAACCTTCAGCCATTTGGCATGCTGGTTGAACATGGAATCGACGATATGGATGAAGGCTTCATAGCACGAAAAAAGCCCATGCCGACCCGTGAGCAGATATCCTTCCAGCCAGCCCTGACATAGATGTTCGCTGAGCACCTCCATCACCCGCCCGTCGCGGGACAGATGGACGTCATAATCCTCGATCGCCTCCATCCAGACCCGATCCGTGGCTTCGAAGACGCTGCCGAGCCGGTTCGATTCCGTCTCGTCGGGACCGAAGATGCGGAAATTCTGCTTGGCAGCATTGAGCTTTAGCGTATCGCGCAAGTAGTGCCCCAGGATTTCGGTGGATTGCACCTGCTTGCTGCCGCGCTCGCCGATCTCAATGGCATAGTCCTCGATAGGGGGAACCAGAAGCTCCTTGCGCAGCAGGCCGCCATTGGCATGCGGATTGGCCCCCATGCGCTTTTGGCCACCAGGCGCAAGCGCTCGCAGCTCCTCCTTCAGCCCCCCGCTATGATCGAAAAGGTCATCGGGATCATAGCTGCGCATCCAGTCTTCCAGGATCTTGCGATGATCCTCGTCCCCTCGGCAATTGGCGACCGGCACCTGATGTGCCCGCCAGAAACCTTCGACCTTCTTGCCATCGACTTGCCTGGGGCCGGTCCAGCCTTTCGGGCTCCGCAGCACGATCATAGGCCAGCGCGGCATGGCTTCGGACGACGTCTTTTCGCGCGCGTTTTTTTGTATGTCGCGGATGCGGTCGAACACCTGGTCAAACGTGCTGGCCATCGCCTGATGCATGGTGGGAGGTTCATGTCCCTCGACGAAGAAGGGTTCGTAGCCATAGCCCGAGAACAGCTTGCGCAGATCGTCGTCGCTTTCCCGGCCGAGGATCGTCGGATTGGCGATCTTGTAGCCGTTGAGGTGGAGGATCGGCAGTACCGCGCCATCGCGTGCCGGATTGAGGAACTTGTTGGAATGCCAGCTTGCCGCCAGAGGTCCGGTCTCGGCCTCGCCATCGCCGACGACGCAGGCAACAATCAGATCGGGATTGTCGAAGGCGGCGCCATAGGCATGCACGAGCGCATAGCCGAGCTCGCCGCCCTCATGGATGGAACCGGGCGTTTCCGGTGCGGCGTGGCTCGGAATGCCGCCGGGGAAGGAAAACTGCTTGAACAGCCTTTGCATCCCTTCCGCCGTCTCGGAAATGTCCGGATAGATTTCGCTGTAAGTGCCCTCGAGATAGGTATTGGCGACCATGCCAGGGCCGCCATGTCCGGGGCCGCATATGTAGATGACGTCGAGATCGCGCGCCTTGATGATGCGGTTGAGATGCGCATAGATGAAGTTCAATCCGGGCGTCGTGCCCCAATGGCCGAGCAGTCTCGGCTTGATATGCTCAGGCTTCAGCGGTTCGCGCAGCAGCGGATTGGCCATCAGATAGATCTGGCCCACCGACAGATAATTGGCCGCTTTCCAGTAGCGGTCGATCAGGGAGAGTTCTTCGGGCGAAAGCGGTGTGGCAACGGCATTCATCTGAGTCTCCTCGTTTTCGTCAAGCGATCAGGGCAACGGCCTCCTCGGCGATCACACGCTCCTCGTCGGTCGGGATCACGAACAGCTTCACGCGGCTGGATGCCGCGTTGATCGAGATCAAATTGCTGTCATTTGCATTCTCATCAATCTCGATACCAAGCCATTGCAACCTTTGTGCGACGCGCGTCCTGATCTGCGGCTGGTTCTCGCCGATGCCTGCGGTGAAAACGATGGCATCGAGACCGCCGATCGTCGCGCATAGCCGCCCGATCTCGCCTGAAATGCGCAGGCAGAACAGATCTATGGCCTCCGCCGCTTCGGGGCTCTCGTCATCGAGCAGAACCCGTGTATCGCCGCTGATGCCCGAGACGCCGAGCAGGCCGCATTGATGGTAGAGGAAATCCTCGATCCGTTCGGGTTGCGGCATTCCCGTCCTCATGAGGTAGAGCAGGGCGCCTGGATCCAGCCAGCCGGGACGCGTCGCCATCGGGATGCCGTCGAGCGCCGAAAACCCCATGCTCGTATCGCGGCTGATGCCGTTTTCCATCGCGCAGAGGCTGGCGCCGCTGCCGAGATGACAGGCGACGACCTTGCCCTTCGCTGCTTGCCGATCGATCTCTCGAAGCTTCGCGGCGATGTATTTGTAAGAGAGCCCGTGAAAGCCGTAGCGGCGCACTCCGTCGTCATGCATGGCGCGCGGTATCGCCAGCCGTCGCACGACGTCGGCTTGCGACGAATGAAAGGCCGTGTCGAAGGAGGCGGTCTGAAGAACGTCCGGACGCAGCGTTTTCATCGACCGAATGGCGCGCAGGGCCTGGGGCTGGTGCAGGGGTGCTAGGGGTACTAGCTTCTCGATCCGCTCGATCGCAGCGTCATCCAAGAGGATAGCCTCTTGAAACACCATGCCGCCGTGGACGACACGATGGGCAACTGCCCGGAGTCTGCCGGTAAGGTGGGCCAGCAAATGATCCAGCGTTTCGGATATGACGGAGACGAACTGCCCGCTATTATCGCCCCGGATCGCCTTCTCGTATCGATCTTTGCCTATGGAATAGCTGAGCATCAATGGGCTTTGATCGAAATCGATCTTGCCGCGGCCGACATTCCTTGGCCCATCGGTCGCCAGCTCGAAGACCCCGATTTTCAAGGTCGAGGAGCCGGCATTGAATGTCAGCAAGACATCGTCGGGCATGTCAGCCTCAAATGAAGAGTGTCGACTACCGTAAGTTAGCGCGCTCCAGCCCGGAGGCAACCGGGCATAGGGCCGCATGCCATCCTTAGCGACAGGGCTTTGCGGCGCAGCACTTCCGTTACCGCCCGTTCAGGAGGGCTGTGCGCTTCCGCGTGGCGTCAGACCTCCATCACATCTTCGAATGCTTCGGGGAAGCTTTCGCGCGCCACTTTCTCGTTGATGACGAGCATGGCTTCATAGGAGAGCGGATCGAAATCCTTGTCTGCGGGCAGCACCTCGCGCTCGAAGAGCAGGTTGAGCCGTGCAGCGTCGAGATTGCCGCGCTCGAAAGGTTCTGCACCGAAATAGTGCCAGAGCGCATGCAGGAATGCGGCGTCGATCCGGTGTTCCTGCGTTCCCGGCCGCGCGCGGCGCGGCAGTTTCTTGATCGGTGTCACGCCTTTGGGGTTTGCGCGGCGAATGGTGAATTGCACGCCTGTACCCGGCATGCCGGAAGGAAAGCCGCGGTGTTTCGTCATGTCGGGAAGCTTGCCCATGGCTGCTGCTCCTCTCCTGTTAAGCAATCGGGTGCGCCTTTTCCGATGTCAGGCAAGCCGATGCGATGGAGAAGGCGGTGGAGATGCACTCTGTCGTGATTTCCTTCTCCCAGTCAATTGTAAGACCAGGCTTTCGTTGTCCGAAGGGACGCATCCTGGCTCGACAACGGGGAGAGTTCTCTGCTCCGAACGTAAAGATTACCGCTCGCGAGTAAGTGGAGCCACTTGTTGAGAAGAGTCGTGCGCCGAAAAGTTCGGTTCCACGTCAACCAAATGATACATCAGCGCGGCGAGCGCGACAAAAAAGACAGTGCCTAGAATGAAACGAAGGAATGTCGGCCACAGGTAGACCATGATGATCGGTGCCAGACGCGCCAAAATGAAAAGCCAATCGATAAGCGTGGGCGACTTCTGTTTGTACATGATGTTTCCCTTGAGAGGCTGCCGATGTCGCTCGTCGCTATCTCCGTTCGCTCGAAAGCCCGTCCCTGCTGAGGGTTCCTTTCGTGTCGACAGCGGCAACGGCATCAACAAAAAGAGCGATTGATCGCTATCAGTGTCGGAAGACAACATGAACATCGTGCAGGTTTCGTGGAGACGAAATGCAGGCTTGGTGGATCGATTCTGGATGGTCGTCAGCTCTGGTATTCGTTTTACTTTTACGTAAGCTTCACTAAGCTCTCCAATTGAATATGCTATTCGCTGAGGGAGGGACGGATGAGCAGTCATGCTGATGTGGTGATCGTTGGAACAGGCTTGTCAGGCCTTGTTGCGGCTTGTGAGCTGCTAGAGCGCGGGAAACGGGTGATCCTTATCGATCAGGAGCCTCGGGCAAGTCTCGGCGGACAAGCCTTCTGGTCGCTTGGCGGGCTGTTCATGATCGATACGCCGGAACAACGGCGGATGCGCATTCGCGACAGTCTCGATCTCGCCCGCCAGGATTGGTTGGGCGCTGCAGCCTTCGACCGACCGGAGGACTTCTGGCCTCGTGCCTGGGCGGAGGCCTACCTCAATTTTGCCGCCGGCGAGATGCGCAGCTGGCTGCATGGGCTCGGCATGCGCTGGTTTCCCGTTGTCGGCTGGGCAGAACGCGGCGGAGGCCTCGCCGACGGGCACGGCAATTCCGTGCCGCGCTTCCATGTCACCTGGGGCACGGGTCCCGGCGTACTCGATCCTTTCGTGAAGCGAGTGCTGGCAGCGGAGAAGGACGGCAAGATCGAGCTCTTGTTCCGGCGGCGCGTGACGCGATTGGTCGGTGATGAAGACGGCATTTTCGGCGTGGAGGGCGAGATCCTCGCCGAGGACAACATCCTGCGCGGTCAGCAGTCGAGCCGTGATGTCGTCGGCGACTTCCGCATCGACGGCGCCGTGATCGTGGCGAGCGGCGGCATCGGCGGCAATCCGGAACTGGTTCGCCGCGCCTGGCCCGTCGAACGTCTTGGCGCACCCCCGGAGCGGATGCTGAGCGGCGTGCCCCATCACGTGGATGGCTTGATGATCGGCCATGCCGAGGCAGCTGGTGCGCGACCGATCAACGGCGACAGGATGTGGCACTATACCGAAGGCATTGCCAACTGGGACCCGATCTGGCCGAACCACGGCATCCGCATCCTCCCGGGGCCTTCCTCGCTCTGGTTCGACGCCAATGGCAATCGCATGCCCGCACCTTGCCTGCCGGGATTCGACAGTCTTGCGACGCTGCAGCACATCTGCAGGCTTGGCCATAGCTACAGCTGGTTCGTCACCACGCAGAAGATCGTCAAGAAGGAGTTTGCCCTTTCGGGCTCCGAACAGAATCCGGATCTTACGGGACGCGATATCGGGCTCCTTCTGCGCAGCCGTCTTGGCCGGTCGGCTCCGCCGCCGGTGGAAGCATTCAAGGCGAAGGGTAAGGATTTCATCGTTGCCGAAACGTTGGAAGAGCTGGTCGCCGGCATGAACCGTATCGGCGACCACCCGCTCGATCTTGCCCATCTGCGCACCCAGATCGAAGCCCGTGATCGCGAGTTGGACAATCCCTTTGCCAAAGATGCCCAGATCGTCGCGTTAAGACAGGCGCGCGGCTATCTCGGCGATCGCTTCATGCGCACTGCCCCACCCCATCGCATATTGGATGCAAAGGCCGGCCCACTGATTGCCGTGCGCCTCAACATCCTCACGCGAAAATCTCTGGGCGGCATCGAAACCGATCTGAATAGCCAGGCGCTCGGGCGGAATGGTGCACTCATCCCGGGGCTGTATGCCTGCGGCGAGGCCGCAGGCTTCGGCGGCGGTGGATATCACGGCTACAATGCGCTGGAGGGCACGTTCCTGGGAGGATGCATTTTCTCCGGCCGTAAAGCGGGACGGGCGGCATGAACCGGTCGAATTAACCGCTCTTTCAAGGGAGGGTGTCCGACGACACTGCGAGGGCATGCAGTCTCGTCGGACGCTGCAATGGCCGGCTCGGGGGTGGCATCCAAGCCGGTAGAATACGTCATAGCATCTACCAGAGGTTTATTTAACCTACCCGAATGGACGGCTGGAAGCCCTGGCGGCGAGGGAGGGCAAACGGGGATTATTCATGTTCGGCAGTCGGCTTGCGAAGGTTCGTTAGGAGCCGCTTTTCGCCAGTGGCGCGAACGCAGAAGGTATAGAAGGATCCGCGCTCTTTCGAAATAGCCAGGCGTTGCGGGCGAGCTGCCATCGCCGTGTGGAGAGGAGGCCTGGCGGAACCCGCGACCGAAGCGGAGCGGCACGTCATTGCTGGCAATCTCATGTCCTGCAATGAACTGCCGTTCGGGTATGCGACGAAGCACGCCAGCGAGCGGCCGGTGATATTGACCAACCATTTCGCTTGATCCGTCCATATGGGATTTGACGACGACGAAAGCCCACGCCGTAAGCGCCAAAGCGCCGATAAGGAGAAGCCTGGGAAGAGAGTAGCGAGGCAACATTCGGAAATCCAGATTGTTGCCAAGCCACTAGAAGCCGAAGATTGCGTCGGCATTACACATGCACGAGTAAGCCGAGCCATGCCCGCAATCAGGATCGCAGTGGCTTTGCCGCGACCCAGGGTTGATGCCCGTCAGATGCCAGGTGTTGTCATTTTGCCGAACCAGAAGTCGAGCTCGCGTATGCGACGCTTGTCATAGGGCTGATCCGGCGATTTGATCTGCCAGTTGTCATCATCGGCAAGGCCGGTCCACTTCGGCGCGCCGCCCTGTTTCTGAACGGATTGTCGCCAACGATACTGGGCATAGATTTCCATGATCTTGCCGGCATATTGGCTGGCAAGATCGCCATTGCCGGTGATGATTACCAGGTTCTCGTCGTTCACGCCGCTCGCCTTCGGACCCATATTGTGGGAGCCGGTCATCACGACGGGATTGGGACCATATGGATCGACGATAACCACCTTGCTGTGGACCATGGCGTGGGCCGTCGGCAGCTTCAGAACCTCCTTCTGCCAATAGGCAAAACGGCCGGGGATAGCGGCGGGCAGGACGACATCGGCATTGGCATCGATCCGTTCACCTCTGTTGAACAGCACGACCGGGTTCTTTGCCGTGCCGGGGTTCTGGTTGACCACGCCCTGGATGTAGAGATCGGGCTTGAACGAAGGGCTCGACGGAGAGGCAAGCTCGATGATGTCGTTGAGAAGCGTACCGCGAGGACCCGGATTGAACATGGCAAACAGGATACCCTGCTGGGCGCCGCGGATAAGCTCGCCCGCCTGTTCGAGGTCGAGTCCTTCGCGCATGGGCGTGAACCAGACCGTCGTATTCTTGGCCTTGGACGTTGTTCTGGGCTCGGCATTGCTTTGGTAGAGGGCAGGCGGGGAATCGTTGCCGTCGGCGGCAAGCGTCTTCCACTGGTCGAGGTAGAATTGCGCTACGGCCGGGTGGTCGACCAGGAGCGCATTGTTGGCCTGGGTGCAAAGGCCGGTCATCGTCCAGTTCGTGCTGCCGGTCCATACAGCCTGCGGCGATTTGTCGGCGCCGCAGATGATGAGGAATTTATTGTGCGCCAGTGCCCGCGGCGCGCTCATGCGATCCCTGACATCACAGGAAGACAGTTTCGACCGGGCATCCTCGTTTTCGTCTTCGCCCTTTTTCTTGACGCTGCCATTGCCGAGCACGATATGAGCACGTTTCTTGAACCCCTGCAGCAGGGGTATGAGCTCTGGATCGTCCAGTTCGAACAGGGCGGCATAGATATGGCCGCCATTCGATCGCGCGTCGTTCAAGAGCGATACCAACTTGTCGCGGATCGGCCCTGCTAGAAATCGGCGGATCGGGTCTTCCGGGTTGGCGATCGCCTTCTTGAGTTTGGTGGTGGGAGCCTCTTCCGGCAACACGCGCGCAAGCCACTGGCTGGCGACGATGCCCCGGTTGAAATAGCAGCTGACATGGCCGCTGGTTTCGGCTCCGATCTGCTTGGCATCGCTCCAGTCCGATACGTGATCGGCCGATTCCTGCAATGCCGTCTCGGGTCCGACCATGGCGGAGACCTTGTAGGCGACGACATCGCCCGGATTGACGGCGAAATCGGACCAGAGGTACTTCTGAATCGGCCATTCCGTCGTCGGCTTGCGCGTGCCTTCCTCCACCGCCGGCCCGTCGGCGAAGCCGACCCAGCTTGCGACGATCTCCTCATGAAAGCCGTCGGCATCGACATCGGAAACCGTATTCGGGCTTTGAGGGCTTCCAGCCGCCCGCTTGATCTTCCGCCGCAGGGCAAAGCCACGGCACTGGTCGATGAAGTCGCTGCGCCAGGCGATAAGAGCACTATCGACACCGGGATGCACGATCAGACTTATGTTCATTATCCCTCTCCCTGGATGGTTGCTTCTGTTCCTCTCACTGCGGCGTATCGGATTTGCGCCGATACCTGACCGCGAAGCCTTAAACGGGCGCGTCTGGTGGTCTGGCCAGTTGAGTGGCTCCATCCTACTTTGCGTCACGGCCGTGACGATCTCATGAATTGATCTGCGCATCCAACGGATGGGTGCGATGCCATCCTGATTTAGCAGTCTTTGCAGCAGCCGTGGAATGAGTGATCCATAGTAGCCTATGAAAATTTCTCTCGAAGTCGAAATGTGATCTTGCGTATCGAGGCAAGTGCGGCAAGAGTTCCGGACCTCCTGGCGCCGGTGCGGCGCGGCGCGAAAAAATTCGGCAGACCGTATGAAAGCACCCAAAAGAATCGGCATTCTGGACGTCGCCCGGCTGGCCGGCGTGTCTGCCACGACGGTATCGCGCGTCCTGAATGGCCAGGCCGACAGCCGCATCAGCCTGGAGACGCAGGATCGTGTCAGGGCAGCGGCAAGCAGCCTCGGTTACGTTGTCAACCGTCTGGCAACATCGCTGAGGACGCACAGGACCGGTGTGTTCGGAGCGATCGTGAACAGCCTGTCGGGTCATTATCAGCCGCATTTGACAAGCCGCCTTCAGGCTGTGGCACAGCGGCGGGGCGTGGAGCTGCTGGTCGCGCAGGCCAAGGGCGAGGCCGGCGAAATCGCAGGCCAGTTGCGCCTGTTCCAACAGGATTTCTTCGACGGCGTCATCATGGTCAGCGACCTTCCGGGCCAGCAGGCGCTCTGCGATCATCTCGATCTCATGGGCAAAGCACATGTGACGCTTGGCGCAGGGCTGACAGGGCCGCTTCCCGCAGTTCTCACCGACGATCGACAGGGCATAAGACTGCTGTTCGATCACCTTGTGGAGTTCGGACACCGCCGCATTTCCTTCGTCTACCGCGTCAGCCGCAGCGCGCTTCGCGATCGGATGTCGATTTTCCAGGACGCGGTTGCCGGCAGTGCCGGCCTGATCGCCGGTGACATCATTTCCTTTGAGAAGGGCGAGCACGACGGCAAGCTCCTTGCCGATCTCCTGGCATCACCGGAACGCCCGACGGCTCTGATTTGCGGCAGCGACGGTCTTGCCATCGAGGTCGTCGCCTTCCTGCGCGATCTCGGCCTGCAAATTCCTGCAGATATTTCCATCGTCGGCTATGACAACGTGCCCGACACAGCCTATTGGGCTCCGCCGCTGACGACGATCGCACAGCCGACGGATGCCCTGTGCGAAGCCTCGCTCGATCTTCTGGTTGAGCTTTCGAACCTTCCTATGGACGCGCGCGTTGCAATGCGTCCGATGCGGTTCGTTACCCCAGAACTTGTCATACGTGCGTCATCGAGCTCGCCTAGCTTGCGGCCATTCTCCCTTGCGTAAAAGAAACGACAGTTCTGAATGCAAGTGGCCGTTTTTCGTTTGCGCAAACGTTTGTGCAAGCGAGTTATAAGTTGCTTTAACAGGAAAGTGTGCCGATGTCCGATTACCTGCCCAGCGGCTTCAACAGCCCGGTTACTCGCCGCACAACGCTTCTGATGGGAGCCGCGGCCGGCCTCTCGGCTTTTGTCCCAGCGTTGTCGGCCTTGGCCGATGACAGCACCGACAAGAGGCCTGAACTGCGCATCGCCGTTCAGATGAATCCGGTGTCGCAGGAGCCCGTCGATGCCGCCAGCAACGTCGCCTTCCGCAATAACTTTTCCATTCACGAGACGGTGCTTGCGCTCGACATGCGCGGCGATTTCTCGGTGAAGCCCAATCTTGCGACGTCCTGGACCTGGATTTCGCCGACCGTGCTCGAAATGAAGCTACGCCCCGGCGTGATCTTCCATGACGGTCGCGAGATGAGCGCCGAGGATGTCGCCTTCTCCTTCGGGCCTGAGCGGCTTTTGAACAAGGATGCGCCGGGCTATCCCACTTACCGCACCAATTTCACCAGCCTCGACCATGTCGAAGTCGTGGATTCGCTGACGGTCCGCTTCGTCACCAAGTTCCAGGACCCGATCTTCCTGCAGCGCCTTGCATCCTATGCGGCCGTTGTCATCAGCAAGGACGCCTGGCAGAAGAATGGCGGCAATTGGACGACCTGGCGGCAGAAGCCGGTCGGCGCCGGCCCCTACAAGGTCGAAAGCTATACGGTTAATGAGAGCGTCGTGCTGGCCGCACATGATCAGGCCTATCGCGGCAAGCCGGCCGCCAAGCGCGTGACCTTGCGCATCGTGCCCGAGGTTTCCTCGCGCATTGCCGGTCTGCTGGCCGGCGACTATGACATTGCGACCGACCTGCCGCCGGATCAGCTTTCGGTCGTCACTGCGAGCATCGATCACGAGATCGTCGGCGGCCCGGTGCCGAACAACCGCATCCTGTTCTTCGACAAGAACAATCCGGCGCTGAAGGATCCGCGCGTTCGCCAGGCACTCATCCTCGCCATCGATCGCCAGGCAATCGTCGACACGATCTGGAATGGCCGCACCAGGGTGCCGAATGGGCTGCAGTTCGAACTCTACGGCCCCGTCTATCTCAAGGATTACCCGGCCTATCAGTACGATCCCGATCGGGCGATGCAGCTCCTGAAGGATGCCGGTTACAATGGCGAGGAAATCGAGATCCGCTCGCAGAACAATTACTACACCGCGGAAAACCCGGTCACGCAGGCCGTTGTCGCCATGTGGCAGGCTGTCGGCGTCAATGCCAAGATGAAGTTCGTCGAATCCGGCAAGCTGTTTGACAATTCGCCGACCCGCGCGACGGGCAACTGGTCGAGCACCGGCCAGGTCCCCGACCCCTATATCTCGTTCTTCACGCAGTTCAGCTCGGCCGGCAACTTGAACTCGTTCAAGATCTGGCAAAATGCCGATTTCGATGCACTGGGCGCCAAGATGGAGCAGGCGGTCGATCCGGCCGATCGTGCCAAGATTTTCCGCGACATGTTGCATCTGATCGAGTGGGAAGATCCGGGCGAGACGGTCCTGCATCAGAATGCCGTGTTCTTCGGCATCCGCAAGGGCATCAAGTGGCAGCCTCTACCGGCCTTCCAGATGGATCTCGGCGCCGGCAGCCTCTCCTTCGAAGAGCAGAAGAGCTGAGCGGCTGGTAATGGCGACGCCCGTTCTTTCGGTCGACAATTTGAGTGTCTCGTTCAGAACGGGCGCCGGCCGGTTTCATCCAGTCAATAATGTCTCCTTCGACCTTGCCGAGGGTGAGATCCTTGGCATTGTCGGCGAGAGCGGATCGGGAAAGAGCCTCACCTGCCTGGCGCTTGCGGGTCTTCTGGGGCCGAGCGCCAGCGCCATGGGCTATATCTCCTTCCAGGACGCCATGTATGACGCGGCCGAGCTCGGCCCGCGGTCACGTGTAAAGCTGCCGCCGATCGGGCTGATCTTTCAGGAGCCCGTCTCCTGCCTCGACCCGGTGCGCACGATCGGCTCCCAGATCGCCGAGGCAGCTGTCAGCGCCGGCTTGTCCGCAAAGGAAGCCAGGGACGAAGCGCTCCGGCTTCTGGCGGAAGTCGCCATTCCGCAACCCGAGACGCGCTACAATGCCTATCCCGCGCAATTTTCCGGCGGCATGTGCCAGCGCGTGATGATTGCCACGGCGCTTGCCATGCAGCCGCGATTGATCATCGCCGACGAGCCGACGACGGCGCTTGATGTCACCGTGCAGGCGCAGGTCGTCGCTCTCCTAGTCAAGGCGGTACGAGAGCGCGGCATCCCCATGATCTTCATCAGCCACGATCTCGATCTCGTCTCGGAGGTTTGCGACCGTATCGCGGTCATGTATGCGGGATCGCTGGTCGAGATCAATCGCACGGACGATCTCTACGACAATCCACGTCATCCCTACACGCGGCTGCTGCTGGAGGCCATGCCCGGACGCGGTCGGCCGCTGGAGAGGCTTGCGGACATTCCCGGCGAGCTGAAATTGCATGATGACCTGCCGCAGGCCTGCGCCTTCGCACCCCGTTGTCCGCGTGCGGAGCCGAATTGCGGAAGGATGGTTCCGCCGTTGATTGCAGGTGCGGCGGCACTTGCCTGCTTCAATCCATGGAGTGCCCATGATGCCTGACAAGCAGATGCCATCCGATGTGCGGATTGCTGACGCGGCACTTGCCGCCCGCGATCTGCAATTTTCCTATGCGCCGGGCTTTTCCCTTTGGCCGGGGTGCGCCAGGGGATTTCACGCCATCAAGGATGTGAGCCTGGAATTGAAGCCCGGCGAAACACTGGGCCTCGTCGGTGAGTCCGGTTGCGGCAAATCTACGCTTGCCTCGTTGCTTTGCGGCGATCGTATGCCGACATCAGGCGAAATCACGCTGTTCGGCCAGTCTTTCAAGAGCCTGATGAAGCCGAACCGGTGTGGCCTGGCAAAATACCTGCAGGTTATTTCGCAGGATACGATGGGCGCGCTCGATCCGCGTCGGAGCGTTGGTCATCAGATGGTGGAAACGCTCACCATCCACGGCATAGGCTATCCGGCAAGCCGGCTCGATCGCGCTGCAGAAATTTTCAAGGCCGTCAGCCTGCCTGTCTCCGCCTTGCAGAAATTTCCCCATCAGCTCTCCGGTGGCCAGCGCCAGCGCGTCGCTATCGCCCGTGCCCTCGTGGTCGAACCGCAAATTCTGCTGTGCGACGAGCCGGTCTCGGCGCTCGACGTTTCCGTGCAGGCGCAGGTGCTGAACCTGCTGCTCGAATTGCAGCGGGCACGCGGCCTGTCGCTGCTCTTCATCAGCCACGACGTGCGGGTGGTCCGGCATGTCTCGCATCGCGTCGCGATCATGGAGGCGGGGCAGATCGTGGAAACCGGCCCCACGGAGGAAGTCTTCGCCAACCCGGTCCACCCCTATACGGCAAAACTTCTGTCGGCCGTTCCTCGCGGGCGGCGCGGCAGGGTGCGGCAGGCAGCGGCGATACTCGAAACGCTCTGAAGGGACAGGCAATGCTTCAATCCATCCTGCGGGCGTTTCTGCGAGCACTCGTGACGCTGTTCCTGGCGATGACCTTCACCTTCGTCATCCTGCGCGTCAGCGGCGACCCGCTGCATTCCCTGTTGCCCATCGAGACGCCGCCGGAAGTCGTGGCGCTGATGCGGCAGCAATGGGGTCTCGATCAGCCGCTCTACATCCAGTATTTCGCCTATCTCGGCCACCTTCTGCGCGGCGATTTCGGCACATCGCTGCTGAATGGGCAGGATGCCCTGACGCTGGTTCTGTCGAAAGTCCCGGCAACGCTGGAATTGATGGGTGCCGCCCTGATATTGGCATTCGGCGCCGGCGTGCCCTTCGGCATTCTGGCTGCGCGCAACCGCGGCGGACTGATCGATCGCTTCGTCATGGCGCTTGCGGTGCTGATGCATTCGCTGCCGAATTTTCTGATCGCCATCCTGCTCATTCAGCTTTTCGCCGTCTCCTTGCGGATATTGCCGAGCGGCGGGGGATCGACCATGGCGCATCTCGTCATGCCCGTTCTGGTCATTGGTCTTTACAATGCCGGCATCATCGCCCGCTTCGTCCGCTCGAGCGTGCTGGAAGTGCTGGGCCAGCGTTTCATATTGGCGGCGCGCGCCAAGCGCATCGGCGAAAGTGCTCTTCTGTGGCGGCATATCATGCCGAATGCCGCCTTGCCGCTTCTGACCATGCTCGGCTTCCTTGTTGGCGGCATGATCGGCGGCGCGGCCGTGGTCGAGAGCGTCTACGCCTGGCCGGGTGTCGGCCGCTTTCTCGTCTCCTCCGTGGCGCAGCGCGATCTGAACATCGTGCAGACCATCGTGCTGCTCATCACGGCGACGATGGTGACTGCCAATCTCCTCATCGATTGTCTCTACATTCTCGCCGATCCGCGTCTGCGGCATCGCGCATCGGCCTGATCGGCCGCCTCGAAAGGTAAAAGCCATGGCGAATGCAGCGACCGGCGCCGATGCCTCCCCCAAAACCAGATCGGAGCGATCTTTTCGACCCAGGCTTCGGTTCGATCTGATGACGGCCATTTGCGCCACTATCCTCATGACTTTCATCACGGTTGCGATCTTTGCCAATGTGCTTGCGCCTCACGGCTTTGCGCAGATCGATCTTCATGCCCGCAAGGCGCCGCCGATCCTGTTCGGCGGCTCGTTCAAGCACATTCTCGGCACCGACGAGCTTGGGCGGGACATTCTAAGCCGCATCTTCTATGGCCTGCGCACCAGCCTATTGATCGCGCTCGGCGCTTCGGCGATCAGCCTTGCGCTCGGCACTGTGCTCGGGCTGGTTGCCGCTTTCGGCCGCGGATTTGCCGATATGCTGATCCGCGTTGCCGTGGATTTTCAGGCATCAATGCCGTTCCTGATCATTGCGCTCGCTGTTCTCGCCTTCTTCGGTGACAATCTCTGGCTGTTCATGGCGTTGCTCGGCCTCTACGGCTGGGAGCGTTACGCGCGATTGGTTCGGACCATGGCCGGGCTGGAACTCGAGCGTGGCTATGTCGCGGCGTTGAGACGAAATGGTGCAGGAACCGGGCGCATCGCCTTCCTGCACGTCTTGCCCAACATTCTCTCCGTCGTCCTCGTCAACCTGACGATCGTCCTGCCGGAGATCCTTTTGCAGGAATCGGCGCTGAGCTTTCTCGGCCTCGGCATCCAGCCACCGCTCGTCAGCCTCGGCAGCATGGTCGGTGCCGGCCGCGACTATGTGATGACCGAGTGGTGGATCGCGATCCTGCCGGGCATCGTGATCTTCATCCTGTCGCTGTCGATCAGCCTGATCGGCGACTATCTGCGCGACGTTCTCGATCCGACACTTCACTAGGTTGCCCCGTAAAGAACCGACTTCCAAGGAGACTTGCATTGCCTTTGCCCCTTCACGCTGCTCGTCATGGTTCGCTCCGCATTGCCGCTCACCGCGGCTTCAGCCGACGCTTCCCGGAAAACACTATTCTCGCCTTCCAGGAGGGTGTGAATGCAGGTGCCAACGAGTGCGAAATTGACCTCATGCTGACGCGCGACGACCAGATCGTCGTGATCCATGACAGAACGCTTGATCGCACGACCAGCGGCTTCGGCTTTGTTGCCGATCACGATCTCCAGCACATTCTTTCGCTCGATGCCGGTGCGAAATTCGACCCGCGCTTCGCTGGGACCCATGTGCCGACGCTTGCCGATACGCTGCTGTGGGCCAAGCAAACGGATACGCGCCTTGCGATCGAGATGAAGGAGCCCGAACGTTCCAATCGCCTCATCGATCTCATGATCGGCACGCTGCGAGAGCTCGACGCTTTTGAGTATGTCGCCATATCCTCCTTCGACCATCTTGACCTGTTGCGCGTGAAGGAGCTCGAGCCACGCCTGCAGACGGAAGCGATCCTCCACCATCGTCCGGTGGACATCGTCGCCTCGATGCGCGTCGGCGGCATTGATGGCGTCTCGCTGGAATTGAACCGCTTTCACCGCACTGACGCCGAGGCACTGCAGCAGGCCGGCATTGCCGTGCGTCTCAGCCTGCCGCTGCCGGAAAAGCTTGCTATGTTCTGGCAGGGTGGCCGCGACCTGCTTCCCATGATCCGCAGCTGCGTCAAGGACCGGCTGGTCGATGCTCTTATCGGCGACGATGTGGATTTCCTCCGCATGCTGGGCACGAGCGCCTGAGAACAGCGTGGCCGGTCTGCGCTTGACTTATTCATAGCCCGTCAGCTATTGATCTAATCGATAGTCAAAGAGTTATGAATCGCTATGGCAAACGCCCATGATCCTATTTTCCGAGCGCTCGCCGATCCTACACGGCGGGCGATATTCGAGCGATTGTGCCGTGACGGCGATCAGACCGTCGTTGCGCTTACGGCCTACGCCGGCGTCTCCCAGCCGGGCGTTTCAAAGCATCTCGCCGTTCTGAAACAGGCGGGGCTGGTGCGTGACCGGCACGAAGGCCGCCAGACGCATTATAGCGCCCAACGAAACGCTCTTGCGCCGTTGCGTGACTGGACGAGCGAAATGGCCGGTTTCTGGGAAGACAAGTTCGACGATCTCGAAGACCTGCTCGATCGGATGGATCAATGAAGGCGGCATCGGGTGAGGTGCGCGCTGTCGTGGTCGAGCGCGAAATTGCGCATCCGCCGGCAAAGGTCTGGCGTGCACTCACACAGCCGCATCTGATGGCAGAGTGGCTGATGAAGAACGACTTCGTTCCTATACCGGGACATCGGTTTAGCTTTCGCAGCGATTGGGGCGGCGTTCTGGATTGCGAAGTGCTCGTCGTCGAGCCGAACGCCAGGCTGTCTTATCGATGGAATTTCGCACATGATGATCCGGCTTTCGATCTGAGGAGCGTTGTGACCTTCACGCTCGCGCAGACGGATAAGGGAACCCATCTGCGCATGGAGCAGATCGGCTTCCGACCGGACCAGAAACAGGCCTATGGAGGTGCCAAGGCGGGATGGCGGCAGTTCCTCGAAAGACTGGAGCAGGTGCTGGCGGAAGTGAAGTGAGACCCATTGCTCGCAAGCTCGGAATACAATCATGCGAGCATGTCCGGCCGCTTGCTTTCACCAAGCTGACGGTGTGGATGCTGCAGATAGCCGGAATATGAAGTGGATGAGGACATGATTACCGATATCGAGGACTTCTTTATCAAGGGATGCGGACGCTGCGAACGCTTTGCGACGCCGGACTGTTCGACGAGGCTGTGGATTGACGGTCTGAACGAACTGCGTCGAATCTGTCTGGAGGCGGGGCTCGTCGAGACGGTGAAGTGGGCGCATCCGTGTTACATGCATGGGGGACGCAACATCGTCATCATCGGCGCCTTTCGTGGCGATTTTCGGCTCACTTTCTTCAACGCGGCACTGATGAAGGACCCTGAGGGCATTCTCGAAAAGCAAGGGCAGAATACCCGGCACCCCGATATGATCCGTTTCGTGAGCAATGATGCCGTGGTGAAGATGGAGCCCATCATCCGAGCCTATCTGAAGGAGGCGGTGGGATATGCGGAGGCCGGCATCAAGCCGCTGAAAGAGCAGAGCGAAATCGAATTGCCCGACGAGCTGGTCGAGGCGCTGGATTCCGATCCCGAGCTGGCGGAGGCTTTCCACGATCTGACGCCGGGGCGAAAGAAAAGCTATGTGATCAACCTCGGCTCCGTGAAGAAGTCCGAAACGCGGACCGCACGGATTGCGAAGTTTCGCAATCATATTCTTGCCGGAAAGGGTGCGCTGGAGCGCTAGCCCACAGTCGATGTCTCCTGCTTCCCGATCGTCTCATCCACCGATGAGATCGAATAGCTGCGCAATCTCACGTCAGTTCGGTTTGGGATAATACCACGCATAACCAAAGTGATAACGATCCGGCTCCTTCCCGTAGTAATAGGGAAGGGCAATGTCCTGCTGCTGCGGCAGTTCTGCCGCCGTTCCGAATTTCGATGTGAGCCATAGGTTCAGTGCGTTCGGCATGGTTGATTGATGCCCGTCCCGTTCGTTCCAGACCAACAGGACCGGTCCATCTCCTATGACCCGCCGGCTGAGATCCGACGCAGGATATTCCGTGGATATGACCGATGTGCGCGGCATGTTTACCCGGAGGTTGCCGGCCTTCAGCCAGGTCGTCGTCACGACCGCCGAGGGTTGTTTTCCTTGCGCGGTAACGACTCTGTCTACGAAGGTGGCATAAGGCGCGTTCAGATGCTCATAAGAATGAAAAAACCGCGCAAAAAGAACACCTCCGGCTATGATGAGAGGCAGCGCAATCATCATGACGATGGGTACATAAAGGAATTTCTTTATATCGGCCTGGCTCTGCTGTCCCGCGGCATCGAGTTTCAGACAGAAGTAGGCCGGCAGCAGAAACAGGAAGGGGAGCAGCCAGCGGTCGCGAAACTCCGTGAGCGTTATCACCAGTATCAAGACCAGCAGGATCGCAACCGTGCTTAAAAGTATCCTTCCGACGAAATCGCTCCATTGGCTTCTGGCCCGCAGCGAACGCAGGAATGATTTACGGAAGAACAACAGAAAGATCACGCTGGTGGGAGCGATGATGGCGACGCTCGTCTTTATCAGCTCCAGAAGTCCGAAACCGATATCGGAAAGCTTTCCGCCGGCGCCTTGCTCCGACATGGTTTGGACCGTCGTCGTCAGGACCCGATCCATGTTGAACACCATCCATATCGCGTGCGGCAGGAACACGAGAACGGCGATTGCAAGCGTCAGCAGGAGGCGCCAGTCCAGGAGCCTTTTTCGCCCGATCGGATGAAAGAAGGTCGCGACGAGGACGCTGCCAATCACCAGAGCGAAATTGTACTTCGTCAGCATGCCAAGCCCGCCCCAAAGGCCGATCAGCGCGTAGGAGATAATCGTCGGGCGACGAATGGTGACCACCACGAAATAGATCAACATGAGCACCGCAAGCAGGGTGCCGACCGTATGCGTCAGGTCTCTCTGCGCCTGCCAGAACATCTGCGGCATCGTCAGAAGCGATAGCGTTCCGACCGCCGCCAGCCTTTTGTCGGCTACGAGCAGCCTCAGAAGCTCGTAATAGGCGAGATAGACGAGGAAAAGCAGGAGGTTCTTCACGATGACGAGCGATGCGACACTCGTGCCGAAAATTTCGAAGACGCCGTATTGAATCCAGTTGTAGAGCGGCGGTTGGGCGTCATAGCCCCAGGCGAGCCATTGGCCGACGAGGAACTGCTGTGCTTCGTCGATCCGCACCGAGCTGGAGATGGCGATGCGGATGGCTGCCTGGACGATGAAATATATCGCCAGGCTCCCGGGTACCCACCAATATTCGGAGGATGACCTGCTGTCGATTGATGCAGTCCGCTGGCGTGTACCCGCAAGACTGTCTTTTCCCAGAGGATTCATCCGGTTCTCCCAGCGATTGCCACTATCGTCGCAGGCGCCATGTCATAGATGTCGCGACGACACAATCGTTTTCAGTAAGATTTTAGGGGCGGCATCTCGAGGGCAGATCTGATTTACCAGATATCATTCCTTGCGTAGCCAGATCGTCAAAGCATCCTCGTCGTTCCTCGCGTTCAGCGCTCCCGTATGACGTTGGGCGAATTCGCCTGGTCAAATAACTGCCTGTGGCTGCAGGAATATGAATGCCGCGGCACGTGCCAACAAGAATTTTTTTCCAGATGCTGCCTTAATCCGCATCGAACTTGTTGTCAAACATACCGAATGTATGTATAAAGGACTCAAGTTTGGGCGAGGGGGTATTTTCAAACTCCGAGTCCGACCGCCATCCGACACATTGTGTCGGTAGCAGCAGCCCATCGTTCCAATCCGATGCGGCTGCCCACCCCGATCGGTTGACCTCCGATCAAGACGAGAAGGATTCGGCTTTCCCTCCGAATCCTTCTCTTTTTTGAGTCGACGCGGCAGGCGAAGCTCTCCTCGAACAGCAGCGTGCTATCGAGATCGTGATGGCTCGGTTGCTTCAATGTCGGACAAACACCGACGGCAAGGTCGATTTCGCCGGAGCAGTTGGAGCCGTGAACGTAGGGCCACATTCATCTAAAAGAGGGAACCTTTTTCCGTCCAGCGCTTTTCATTTGACGATTTCAGGAACCACGTGGTTGTCATTTGTCGCGCTCATCCCCCACCGACCAGCAGCAAGCCCGAGCTCTTATCCCTCTAGGATTTCTGAATTTCTTCATGGCCGATGTTCAGGCGGGCATCGGACCCTTCCTCGGGGTTTTTCTCGTCACCCATGGCTGGCAAAGCGGAACGATCGGCTCGGTCATGACGATCGGTGGGATTGCCGGGATGGTGATGACGGCCCCTGCCGGAGCCTTCATCGATGAGACGACGCACAAACGCACATGCGTGATCGTGCTTGGCGTCTGCACGGTCCTCGCCTCCATGATCATATTGCTGTCGCAGCTCTTCTGGGTCGTGGCGCTATCGCAGGTTGCGACCGCTATTGCCGGCGCCGCGATCGGGCCAGCGCTTAATGGCATTACGCTTGGCATTGTCCGGCAGGCGGGCTTCAATCGGCAGAATGGTTACAATCAGGCACTCAATCATGCCGGCAACCTGGCCGGCGCCGGGCTGTCAGGATGGCTCGGCTGGATGTTCGGGCTGACCGCCGTGTTCTGGCTATCAGCCGTCTTTGGCGTGCTGACCATCATTTCCGTGCTGATGATCCCATCCGATGCGATCGACGATGACGAAGCGCGTGGTGCGACCCTTGCCGCCGTTGGCTCACAGGGGGAGGCCGGGTCTCCCAAACACAGGAAACCGAGCGGCTTCAAGGTGCTCGCAGAATCGAAGCCGCTGCTGATCCTGGCCGGTGCGCTTGCGTTGTTTCATCTTGGCAACGGCGCCATGTTGCCATTGTTCGGGCTGGCTGTCATCTCTGCCGGGCAGGCCGATCCCGCGGGCTTCGTCGCGCTGACGGTGGTGGTGGCGCAGGGCACGATGATCATCACTTCTTTGATTGCGATGCACATGGCGGAAAGGAGAGGGCAATGGCTCGTGCTGCTGGTCTCGTTCGTCTCCTTGCCGATCCGCGGCTTCGTGGCGGCGCATCTGATCACGTCCTGGGGAGTCTATCCCGTTCAGGTTCTCGATGGCATCGGGGCGGGCTTGCAAAGCGTTGCCGTGCCGACGCTCGTCGCCCGCATCCTGAACGGAACGGGGCGCATCAATGTCGGCCAGGGCGTCGTCATGACCATGCAGGGGGTCGGCGCATCCCTGAGCCCGGCGATCGGCGGCTGGCTGGCGCAGGAGATCGGTTACAGCACGATGTTCATCATCCTCGGCAGCTTTGCGCTTGGGTCGATTGCGCTTTGGGTTGGGTTTTATGCGGTGCTGCGGGTCGCCGCTTCTGTACAGGGGCGACCTCAGGGCGTTGCGTTCTCCAGCGATTGATTTGCCTATCTCCCGCTATGCCGGGGCTAGGAGAGCATCATCCTTCGGCGTATCCCTGAGCGCTCCGATCAATCCAGTTTTGCCGTAGCGCGGCCACTCGTGAGATCCCTGATGTTATCAACGACCTGCTCGACGAGCGACGCAGCTATGGCCAGACTGAGCACAGCTCCGGATTCGGTGAAGCGCTCCTCCACAAGCTGCACGCCTGCCTCGGCGAGAAGCTTCGCTTTTACGAGAGCAAGATGTGAAAACTGCACTTCGATCGTTGCCGTAACGGTTGGGAGTGTTTCTCTCTTCTCCGCGCCTTGCAGACATAGTGCTGCGGTGCCGCCGTAGGCGCGGATCAGTCCGCCTGCACCCAAAAGAGTGCCGCCAAACCAGCGGGTCACGACGACAGCGACCATATCCAATTCGAAGCCATCGATAGCCTGAAGGATCGGCTTGCCGGCAGTGCCGCTCGGCTCGCCATCATCGCTGAAGCGATAGTTCTGTCCGATACGCCAGGCCCAGCAATTGTGATTGGCATCCGCGACAGAGTGTTGCGCGACAAACGCCTTTGCTGCCTCGGTATCGGCAATCGGAGCGGCCGTCGCAACGAACCGGCTTCGCTTGATTTCCTGATTGGCGGTGGCGGACGCAACAAGCTCAAACATATGGCCTCTTAGCCAATTTCGTGCACGCTGCGAAGAGGCAGTTGCCGCTGCTCAGAAAGACATGCGGTGGCACGCCGTGGAATAAAAATGAATTGGATGAGCATAGCGGACGGACGATATCCAACGCCTTCGATGGCACAGGCAAGGCTCGTTGAGCGTGAGTTAGGTGAGGGGGAGCTCTGCCTCATTGATATGAGGCAGAGCAGAGAGCCTTATCGGCGCCTCGTGCGAAACTTTGTTGGGGGCGCAAGTATTCGCACGCACATTGTCTACAACGCGTAGCTGAAACGTAGCTGAGGCTCAGGACTCGGATGAATTCAGGTCTATTCGAACTGAAATCCGAATTCGCCTTGAAATCAGTGGCATAGGAGGGAAGGGCGTCTAAAAGCCATCCACAATTTTGGCATTTTGCTTTAGCCGCAAGTCTTATGAACCCGCGACCAATGAGGCGGTCGACGTCACGGCGGTGACGTCGATTCCTCGGCCGTGAGCAGCACGATGGAACTTCGTGACTACTTTTGACTACTTTGCCGCAGCCCTCGACATACCGGCCTGCAGGCCCGCCTCGTCGGCAACGATGGAAGCAGCCTCGTTCTGCAGGATATCCTTTGCGTTCTTGCGGGCCTTTTCGATGGCGATATCGGCACTCAGGCTGCGTTCATTGGCCTGCAGGCCATCGTCTTCGCCGGTATCGATGCCATCATTGGCCTGCCCACGCGCCTTGATACGGTTTGCCTGGGCGGTCAACTCACTGCGACGCTCGGCTTCGTTGAGAGAGATTGTCTTCTTGTCGCGCTGTTCCTTCAGCGTGGTGACGTCTTCCACGAAGCGCTGGTATTCCGGATCATCCTTCACTCGCGCGTCATGACGGCTTTGCAGCTGCGGCAGCAGCGCCTGAATATCGCCCCAGGGCTTGTAGTTCGCGGGTTTTACCTGCGTCCAAGGCAGCGCGTTGTCGTAGCTCGACTCGCCGAAGGTCTTGAGGTCCGAGAGTCCCGGCAGGCTGATATCCGGCGTCACGCCGCGCAACTGCGTCGTACCGCCGTTGACGCGGAAGAATTGAGCGACGGTCAATTTCAGCTCGCCGAATTTCGGTTTCTGATTGTGGGCCACCTGATCGAGATTAACAACGGTTTGCACCGTGCCCTTGCCGAAGCTCGGTTCGCCGATAATCACGCCGCGACCGTAGTCCTGGATCGCTGCGGCGAAGATCTCGGAGGCCGATGCCGAGCCGCGATTGATGAGCACGCCAACCGGGCCGGTCCAGGCCGGGGCGGCAAGGTCATCGCTCTCGACCTCCACCTCGCCGCCTGCATCGCGCTGCTGGACGACAGGACCCTTGCCGACGAAGAGCCCCGTCAGGTCGATCGCTTCCGACAGCGAGCCGCCGCCATTGTTGCGCAGGTCGATGAGGACGCCATCGACCTTCTCCTGTTTCAGTTCGCCGAGAAGTTTGGCGACATCGCGGCTGGCGCTGCGGTAATCCTTGTCGCCCTTGCGCCGCGCTTCGAAATCTTCATAGAAAGCCGGCAGGGTGATCACGCCGATCCTGCGCGTCGTATTGCCGTCTTTCACCGACAAGATCGTCTGCTTGGCGGCCTGTTTGTCGAGGCTGATCTTGTCACGGACGAGGCTGATGACGTGATGCTTGCCATCCGGCCCGGCATCGGCAGGCAAAATGTCGAGGCGCACGACCGAGCCCTTGGCACCGCGGATCATCTGCACGATTTCATCGAGCCGCGTGCCGACGACTTCCTTTATCGGGCCGTTCTCGCCTTGACCGACACCGATGATGCGGTCACCGACCGCAAGCTTGCCGGACAGTTGTGCCGGGCCGCCGGCGACCAGTTCGCGGATCGTCGTATAGTCGTCCCTTTCCTGCAGCACCGCGCCGATGCCGACCAGGGAGAGCTTCATCGAAATATCGAATTCCGCCGAGGCGGTCGCGCCGAAATAGTCGGTATGCGGGTCAACTGACGTCGTATAGGCGTCCATGAACGTCTGGAAGACATCGTCGCCCTTGTATTTATAGGCGCGCTCCAAGGAGTTTTCGTAGCGCTTGTCGAGCGTATCGCGAATGGCGGCATCATCCTTGCCGGCAAGCTTCAGGCGCAGCCAGTCGTTCTTGACGCGTTTGCGCCAGAGATCGTTGCTTTCCGCATCGGTTTGCGGCCAAGGCTCCTTGTCGCGCACCAGCGAGTAGTCTTCCTTGGCGGTGAAATCCAGCTTCTGATTGAGCAGGCTGCGCGCATAGGTCATGCGGTCTACGACGCGCTGCTCGTACACATTGAAAATGGAAAACGGGATATTCAAGTCTTCCTGATTGATGGCGTCATCGATCTTGGTGCTGCCCGCCATGAACTTGTCGATATCGCTCTGCAGGAAGATGACACGGTCCGGATCGAGGGACTTGATGAAGCGATTCATGATCCGGGCGGAGAGGACGTCGTCCAGCGGAACCGGCTTATAGTGGAAGCGCTGCAGAAATTGCGCCGTCAAATGAGCGGCCTGCGCCTGCTGCGGCAGGGGTGTCAAAACTGGCGGTGAACCGGCTTCCAGAGCATATGCTGATGAAGCAAATGCCAGGAACAGGCAGAAGAAACCATATTTCGTACGCATCAAGTCTTGGCCCGATTCTCAACGTTAAATGTTCAATCTATAATCTAGGTGGAACAATTATGGTTTTTTGGCAACCAGACAGATGCTTTCCTTCGGGAAAGATTCTCGAAACATTCGTGTTGCGCCAGTTGCGAGGATCGTCAACACAGCCGTGAATACGGAGTTGGACTACCGGATTCGACCTTGAGACGCCCTAGAGGATGCGGCGCGAAACGTTTCTTGGCCATGCAGCGGCGCGTCGGGCGGTATCGTCTTCGGATATTGAGGGTCGGAGGACCTTTCTTGGATCTCGCGATGGACAATATGCGGCAACGGGAGCGTCGCGAAAGCAGTGTTCGCCTCCAGCGCGCCTTCATGGCAGTGGCGCAAGCCACCAGTCTGGAAATTCGCCTCGATAACGCATGCGTTTCCTCTCGCATGCTGGGACGCGTGTCATGCGGATTGGAATGGCAGCCGGAACACGGCTTTAACGAATTAAAGAAGAAGACCTGGAGGGAAACCAGGTCTTCTTCCGTCTCTGATCGGAGGTCTGGTTCAGATCAGATTAGAAGCTACGCTCGAAGCGGAGGATACCGGCCCACTGGTCCTGATTGATGGAGTCCCAGTTGGTGTAGGTGACTTCCGGCTCGATGAGCAGGTTCTTGACGGGCTTCCACTTGACGTTCGTGGTTGCCGAGAAGGTCTTGTTGTCGGTGTAGGCGAGCTGCAGGTTCCACTTCAGCTTTTCGTTGACCGGAACGCCAACGCCGCCCCAGACAGCCCAGTCGCCCCAGCTCTGGCCGATCGAATCGCCAGGCGCATACTTGTTCAGCTTGTCGCCGTCGGTGTTCCAGCCGCCCATCAAGAATGCGTCGAATACGCCGAAGTCGGCATCGACACGAGCCTTGATAGCGCCTTCTTCGACGATCGAGTCGTAACCGCCGACGACCTTGAAGGACCATGCGCCAGCCTTGTAACCAGCACCAGCAACAACGTCCGGAGCGTAGTGGTTGTGGCTGTCTTCGCCGTTCGCACCGGTCGCGCCCGTGCCGGAGTTGCTGTCTTCAACCGAGATCACAGCCGTGAAGCCGTTGCCTGCGTCGTAATTGTAGGTGATCTGGTTCAGTTCGTAGGGGCCATCGGCGATCACGTCGTCGTTGATGACGTCGCCGGCGTAGCCGGTGAAGACGTTGAACTGCGAGTCTTCCTTACCGATGGTGAAGCCGCCGAGGCTGATGCTGGCGTGCAGCAGGTTGGTAGCCGTAGCGCCGCCATCGTTCCAATCCCAACGCAGTTCAGTGTTGGTCTTCAGCGGGCCGTATTCGGTGTCGGTTGCCGTCTGCAGCTGCAGCTCGGCACGGGTGTGCCAGAGAGTGCCATAGTGAGTGTCCGGGTTGTAGGCGTCGTACCACTTGCCTTCGGTACGAACCTTGCCGCCGATCTTGAGGCAGGTCTCGGTGCCCGGGATGAAGAAGTAGCCAGCGCCATATGCGTCGCAGATGCGGACGTATTCGAGCGGTTCCGGCTCGGCAGCAACGATAGCGTCGGCTGCCTGAG